>NZ_JADBRA010000001.1:0-435469 GCF_014896205.1 Enterobacter cloacae complex sp. I2 | reverse complement strand
TAATTTTTTTTTATAACTTATTTTTTTTTTTTTTTAAAATTTGGGCTGGTCGGGGGCTTCCTTACTCGTTCTATAATAACGTTTCTTGTTTTCTGCGCCACGCCGCTACCCGACATAAAAAAAGCCAGCACAAAGGCTGGCCTGTTTTAGCAGCTGTCAGTCGATTACTTCAGACCGGCAGCGTCACGCAGCAGGGCGGCTTTGTCGGTTTTTTCCCATGGGAAATGTTCGCGACCAAAGTGACCGTACGCGGCAGTTTCCTGGTAGATTGGGTGCAGCAGATCCAGCATCTGAATCAGGCCGTATGGGCGCAGGTCGAAGAACTCGCGCACCAGCAGGGTCAGCTGTTCTGAAGGCACTTTTTCAGTACCGAAGGTTTCCACCATGATGGAGGTTGGCTCAGCCACGCCGATAGCGTAGGAAACCTGAATCTCACAGCGGTCAGCCAGGCCGGCAGCAACGATGTTTTTCGCCACATAACGCGCAGCGTACGCGGCAGAACGGTCAACTTTAGACGGATCTTTACCGGAGAATGCACCGCCACCGTGACGCGCCATGCCGCCGTAGGTATCAACGATGATTTTACGACCGGTCAGACCGCAGTCACCCATAGGCCCGCCGATAACAAAGCGTCCGGTTGGGTTGATGAAGAATTTGGTCGCAGAGCTCAGCCACTCAGTCGGCAGAACCGGCTTGATGATCTCTTCCATCACCGCTTCTTGCAGCGATTTCTGATCAATCTCTTCAGCATGCTGCGTGGAGAGAACCACGGCATCGATACCGACGATTTTCCCGTCGTCGTACTGGAAGGTCACCTGGCTTTTCGCATCCGGACGCAGCCACGGCAGAGTGCCGTTTTTACGCACTTCAGCCTGACGCTGCACCAGACGGTGTGCGTAAGTCACAGGGGCCGGCATCAGCACGTCGGTTTCGTTGGTCGCATAGCCGAACATCAGGCCCTGGTCGCCCGCGCCCTGTTCCAGCGGATCGGCACGGTCAACGCCCTGGTTGATGTCCGGAGACTGTTTGCCAATTGCGCTCAGTACGGCGCAGGAGTTGGCATCAAAGCCCATATCAGAATGCACATAGCCGATCTCACGTACCGTGTTACGGGTGATCTCTTCGATATCAACCCATGCGCTGGTGGTGATCTCACCGCCAACCAGAACCATGCCGGTTTTGACATAGGTTTCACACGCTACGCGCGCCTTTGGATCCTGCGCGAGGATCGCATCCAGCACCGCATCGGAGATTTGGTCAGCAATTTTATCAGGATGTCCTTCTGATACGGACTCGGACGTAAACAGGTGTTTTGCCATGTTTTATTTCACCTAAGAGGAATTTGGTTAGCTCAAGCTGCTGTGTGGAATAGCCAAAGGAGATAATTCTACCAAGGCCTACAGGATTTTGACACTGGCAGTCTGAGTGTTAATCGGTATGGATGGATTAACATCTGGATGGCTATTTTAGGTCACTTCTTCGCCCGATTTCCAGTTTTTTTTGACTCACCTCTCACTGCGTTGAAAACATTGCTGGAAATTTTTCCTGACGGCGCTGGCAACCTGCACATTTTTATTTTGCTTTTTAACTACCTTCTCGGTATAAAACGCGGCGCGCGGCTCATATAAAATCAGCGCTCGATGAACACATCGTGTCGCCACTTCCAGCCGGGTTAAGCAGTGAACTTTTAGCTTTGGCTTGTGGTCCGTTTCAGCAGAGGCGGCCGTGGAGGTGATACGAGATAATGAACCATCGTTTTCCGCTCATTCAGCGCAGCCGTTCTGGCGCGCATGTGATTCCCACCCGCACTTCTGGTTTAAACACCTGCCGATGTTATACCCATCTCGGTGCTTCTCAGGATTCCAGAGCCGGTCACGCTTTGTGAAAACTGAACAAGGGCGCTCTTGTTAATACAGGAGTTTTCTCGTGGTTTCGCCGAACCTTGTCATACAGAGTTCGGATACGTGTTTTACAATGATATGAATAAGAAACCGGTCGCACGGTCTGGATTTCAGCATACTCTGCTGGGAAATGGAGCCGTTAATGGGTTGTTATCGCCGTATAACGCTGCGATAGTAGTCAACTGTTTTACACTTACTACAAAGAGTTGAGGTTCGCTATGTCTGACGACATGTCTTCGCTTTCGCCTTCGTCAGCAGGCGAACAGGGTGTACTACGTTCTATGCAGGAGGTTGCGATGAGCTCCCAGGAAGCCAGCAAGATGCTGCGCACTTACAATATTGCCTGGTGGGGCAATAACTACTACGACGTTAACGAACTGGGCCACATCAGCGTCTGCCCGGATCCGGACGTCCCTGAAGCGCGCGTGGATCTCGCTAAGCTGGTGAAAGCCCGTGAAGCGCAGGGTCAGCGCTTGCCTGCACTGTTCTGCTTCCCGCAGATCCTGCAACATCGCCTGCGTTCTATTAACGCCGCGTTCAAACGCGCGCGCGAATCGTATGGTTATAACGGCGACTATTTCCTCGTTTACCCGATCAAGGTAAACCAGCACCGCCGCGTGATTGAGTCCCTGATCCACTCCGGCGAGCCGCTGGGCCTTGAAGCCGGTTCCAAAGCGGAGCTGATGGCCGTTCTGGCGCACGCGGGCATGACCCGGTCAGTGATCGTCTGTAACGGCTATAAGGACCGCGAATACATCCGTCTGGCGCTGATTGGCGAGAAGATGGGCCACAAGGTCTATCTGGTGATCGAGAAGATGACCGAAATCGCGATCGTGCTGGAAGAGGCCGAGCGTCTGAACGTGATCCCGCGCCTTGGCGTGCGTGCGCGACTGGCGTCGCAGGGTTCCGGTAAATGGCAGTCTTCCGGCGGTGAAAAATCAAAGTTCGGCCTCGCGGCGAACCAGGTGCTTCAGCTGGTGGAGATTCTGCGCGAGCGCGGTCGACTGGACAGCATTCAGCTGCTGCACTTCCACCTCGGCTCGCAGATGGCCAATATCCGCGACATCGCCACCGGCGTGCGTGAATCCGCGCGTTTTTACGTTGAGCTGCATAAGCTTGGCGTGAACATCCAGTGCTTTGACGTGGGCGGCGGCCTGGGCGTGGACTACGAAGGGACCCGCTCCCAGTCTGACTGCTCGGTCAACTACGGCCTGAACGAATACGCCAACAACATCATCTGGGCGATTGGCGATGCCTGCGAAGAGCACGGCCTGCCGCACCCGACGGTGATCACCGAATCTGGCCGCGCGGTTACCGCGCACCATACGGTGCTGGTGTCTAACATCATCGGCGTCGAGCGTAGCGAAATCACCGAAGCCACGCCTCCGGCTGACGATGCCCCACGTTCCCTGCAAAGCATGTGGGAAACCTGGCAGGAGATGCACGAGCCGGGCACGCGTCGTTCCCTGCGCGAATGGCTGCACGACAGCCAGATGGACCTGCACGATATTCACGTCGGCTACTCGTCAGGCACCTTTAGCCTGCAAGAGCGCGCCTGGGCCGAACAGCTCTATCTGAACATGTGCCATGAAGTGCAGAAACAGCTCGACCCGAGCAACCGCGCGCATCGTCCAATTATCGACGAGTTGCAGGAGCGTATGGCGGACAAAATGTACGTCAACTTCTCCCTGTTCCAGTCGATGCCGGATGCCTGGGGTATCGACCAGCTGTTCCCGGTTCTGCCGCTTGAAGGCCTGAACCACGCCCCGGAACGTCGCGCGGTGCTGCTGGACATCACCTGTGACTCTGACGGCGCGATTGACCACTACGTTGACGGTGATGGTATCGCAACGACGATGCCAATGCCGGAGTACGATCCGGAGAACCCGCCAATGCTGGGCTTCTTTATGGTGGGTGCGTATCAGGAGATCCTCGGCAACATGCACAACCTGTTCGGCGATACCGAAGCGGTTGACGTGTTTGTCTTCCCTGACGGCAGCGTCGAGGTTGAGCTGTCCGACGAAGGGGACACCGTGGCGGACATGCTCGAATACGTGCAGCTGGATCCGAAAAAACTGCTCACCCAGTTCCGCGATCAGGTGAAAAACACCGGTCTGGACGATGCCTTGCAGCAGCAGTTCCTGGAAGAGTTTGAAGCGGGTCTGTACGGGTACACCTACCTGGAAGACGAGTAGGTAAAACGCTCTCTCCCTGTGGGAGAGGGGTGGGGTGAGGGCATCAGGCTGTTGTGCCGCCAATGCCCGGTGGCGCTGCGCTTACCGGGCCTACGAATGTAGGCAGGATAAGGAGCAGCCGCCATCCGACAGAATGCTATACTCACTTGAACCCGGATGAATTAACGGCGATAATTCGCCCCAATATGCGATTTACGAATCAATCCCTTCCTCGTCGGGTTTAACGACGCGGAGGGGATTTTTTTTCATCTGTTTTTAATGTATCGACGTTAAAAGAGGTCTGGACATGAGCACTTTAGGTCATCAGTACGATAACTCTCTGGTATCTAACGCGTTTGGTTTTTTACGCCTTCCAATGAACTTCCAGCCGTACGACAGCGACGCTGACTGGGTGATCACCGGCGTACCGTTCGACATGGCAACCTCCGGTCGTGCGGGTGGACGTCACGGCCCGGCAGCAATCCGTCAGGTTTCCACCAACCTGGCCTGGGAGCACAACCGCTTCCCGTGGAACTTCGACATGCGCGAGCGCCTGAACGTGGTGGACTGCGGTGACCTGGTGTACGCCTTCGGCGACGCGCGCGAAATGAGCGAAAAATTGCAGGCGCATGCAGAGAAGCTGCTGGCGGCCGGTAAGCGCATGCTCTCCTTCGGCGGTGACCACTTCGTTACTCTGCCGCTGCTGCGCGCCCACGCGAAGCACTTCGGTAAAATGGCGCTGGTGCACTTCGATGCGCATACCGACACCTACGCGAACGGCTGCGAGTTCGACCACGGCACCATGTTCTACACCGCGCCGAAAGAAGGCCTGATCGATCCGAACCACTCCGTGCAGATCGGCATCCGTACCGAGTTCGACAAAGATAACGGCTTCACCGTGCTGGACGCCGGCCAGGTGAACGATCGCGGCGTGGACGATATTCTGGCTCAGGTTAAGCAGATCGTCGGTGATATGCCCGTGTATCTGACCTTTGACATCGACTGCCTGGATCCGGCGTTTGCACCGGGTACTGGTACGCCAGTGATTGGCGGCCTGACGTCAGACCGCGCCATCAAGCTGGTGCGTGGCCTGAAGGATCTGAACATCGTTGGGATGGACGTGGTGGAAGTGGCGCCAGCCTATGACCAGTCCGAGATCACCGCGCTTGCCGCGGCGACCCTGGCGCTGGAAATGCTCTACATCCAGGCGGCGAAAAAAGGCGAATAAGCCTTACGCGCTGATTGCTGCTGCGCGACGCATGCGCAGCAGCAACATTCCCCCGGCAAGCAGGGTGATTGCCTGCGAGACGACCAGCACCGAAAAGCCTGAGCTGACCGACCCCACCGACCTCATCACCATCCCCATCAGCAGCGGAATAAACGCCGCGCAGATATTGCCGATCCCATTGATAATGCCGTAAGCGCTGCCCACCGCTTCCCGCGCGGCGTGATGCTGGATCACCGCCGGAATAGCCGCCCCCTGTAGCCCCCAGAATACATTCGCCGAGAGCATAAACAGCGCCAGCCAGGCAGGCTGATGGCTGAGCATCAGCGCGACCACGGACAGCGCCGTCAGCGCGCCGCCCACCACAAACAGCATCGGCGCCTGTTCCGGGCGCATTTTGTCGAGCAGCACCCCGCCGAGGAACTTCGAGCCCAGGCTCAGCAGGAAGGGAATGGCCGCAAGCATGCCCGTGGCGTGCAGCGAGAAATGATGCTCGTCGCGCAGCCACGCGGGCAGCCAGGCGCTGCTCCCCCAGAGATAGCTCAGGGTGGCAATCTCCACCAGCAGGATCCACCCGAGCAGCGGCGTCTGCCAGGCAAGCGAAAACGTCTCTGCGAAGCCCGGTTTTTTGATCTGCTCCGCACCCCGCGGCGCGGGCAGGAAGCGCCAGACAAGGCCGCCGCCCAGCACCAGGTTCAGTACCGCCAGGGCATAAAACGACCCGGCCCAGCCGAGATGCGCCATCAGCCACGTTACCAGCGGAAAGCCCACGGCCAGCCCGAGCGAGACCCCCAACGCGGTCACGGCGTTGGGTTTGCCGATCTCCTGCGCGCTAAAGTGTTCGCTGATGAAGCGCGTTTTCAGCGAAAAGAGCGGCCCCTCAGCGATCCCCAGGATCGTGCGTGCGATAAGCATGCCCATCAGCGATCCGAGCAGCGGGGAAATGGCGCATACCGCTGCCCAAATCGCTATGCTGCTCAATAATCCCTGTCGATAATGGAGTTTGCTTTCAATAACCGGCGTTAATAATAAAGCCGAAAATCCATAACCCAGAAGAAAACAGGTCATCAGCATTCCCTGTAACATTCTGTTTTCATTTAGCTGAAAATGTTGGGCAAATTCCGGGTTTAAAATCATGACAGAAATATTTACCCGGTCGACGTAGGAAATAATAATGAGTAATAACAATGCCACTGTGCCTTGCCATCTTGCCGTCATAACGCCTGCCTTATGTTTTCGCTTATTTCTATTTTTTATGCGCGTGATTGTCACAGGGGTAAAATGGTTCACCTATGAAACTCATTGTTTATTAATGGAAAAATAAAATTAAGTTTCACAGGTGAAACGCCATAATTTTCCCTTCTTTTATTTTTAAGGAACAAAAAGAAAAGAAGTCAATCACTGTTTATTAAAATTTTAGGCCATCGATAAATCGTATTCTTTCACGCCGCAATAATGAAAATTTCATATCGCTGCATTTTTTCGTGATCCTTTGCACACTTAGTTAATTAATTACCGTTTGATTAACAAATTAGTCACATTGCAGCTTGACGAAACATTCATCGCTTTTATATTGACCGTATTAAATAAGAAACAGAGTTTCATATATGAAACAAAAGCCTGGAGGATCGTGATGAGCTGGATAGGCGTATGTGACGCAGAACAAGTACAGGAAGATTTCCCTTTTAGCGGCAACGTCGACGGTAAAGAGATCGGCGTGTATTTGATTGACGGTGAATATTACGCGCTGGAAGACGTATGCCCCCACGCCTATGCCCTGCTGAGCCAGGGCTTCGTGGAAGACGGCAAAGTGGAATGCCCGCTGCACGAGGCGGTCTTCGACGTTAAAACCGGCCAGTGCCTGCACGGCCCCGGCGGACGCAACCTTAACCGCTACCCGGTTCGGGTTTTTGAAAACCAGATTCAGATTACCTTCGTCGAGGAGACCGTGGCATGAGCGACACCCTGAATTACAACCCGGCGCTGCCGGAAAGCCGTCAGTTTGCCCCACCGGCTGAGGGCGGTAACGGTGCGATCCATAAGCCGGGTGATTACCAGAACCTGATCTGGCAGACCCGCAGCCGCGAGCCGGAAAGCTGGGAAGTGAACCTCATCGCCACGCTGGAAGATCTCTTCGAGCAGGGAGTTGAAACCTTACCGGAGCTGGTGAACGGGCTGAACGCGGTGCGCATGCACGATCGGCAGGGCGAGCCGTGGAGCGAGGCCAGCTTCCAGGCATTCTTACAGGTTAACGGCTACTGAGGGCAACGCGATGACGACTACCGTACAACACTATCTCGATAAAGGTCTGCGCGGCCTCTGGTATCCGGTGCTGGCGAGCTGGGAGGTGCAGTCCGCACCGGTGGGCATTACCCGCCTGGGCGAACAGATTGTGGTCTGGCGCAACAAAGACGGCCAGGTGCAGGCGCTGGAGGACCGCTGTCCGCACCGCGGCGCACGCCTGTCGATGGGCTGGAACCTGGGCGACCGCATTGCCTGCTGGTATCACGGCGTGGAGGTCGCGGGCAACGGCGAGGTGAAAGACGTGCCCGCCGTGGACAAATGCCCGCTGGTCGGCCAGCAGTGCGTGCGCAGCTACAACGTGCAGGAGGCGCACGGCGCCATCTTCCTGTGGTTTGGCGTCACCGCAGACCAGCAGCCGGACGAGCTGACCTTCCCGGACGAGCTCGCCGATACGGACAGCTTCAGCAACTTCCTCTGCACCGCCGCGTGGAAATGCAATTATCAGTACGCGCTGGAAAACGTGATGGACCCGATGCACGGCACTTATCTGCACTCCTCGTCGCACTCGATGGCGGAAGGGGATCGCAAGGCCGACATGGTGCTCCAGCCGACCAAAACCGGCTTTATTTTTGAGAAGAAAGGGCAGAGCGGCGTCAACTTTGACTGGGTGGAGCTGGGCAACAGCGGCACCTGCTGGATGCGCCTCTCCATTCCGTACAAGAAGCGCTTCGGGCCGGGCGGCCACTTCTTTATCGTCGGCATGGTGGTGCCGGAAGATAACGACAACTGCCGCGTCTTCTTCTGGCGCATTCGCCGGGTGCAGGGCTGGCAGCGCGACATGTGGCGCTTCATGTACCGCAACCGTCTGGAAAAACTGCACTGGGAAGTGCTGGAGCAGGACCGCGTGGTGCTGGAAAGCCTGGCGCCCAACGCCCGCGACCATGAATACCTGTATCAGCACGACGTCGGCCTCTCGCGCCTGCGCCGCATGATGCAAAAGGCCGCCAAAGAGCAGCTGGCGATGCGCGAAGAACAGCAGGGAGCCGCCTGATGAACGGGTTGCTGAGCGGCAAGCGCATCGTCATAACCGGCGCCGCGCGCGGGCTGGGCTTTCACTTTGCCAAAGCCTGCGCGGAGCAGGGCGCGGCGGTGGTGATGTGCGACATCCTCAAGGGCGAGCTGGCCGAGAGCGCCCACGCCCTGAGCGAGCGGGGCCATGCGATCGAACCGCACGTTATCGATCTGGCCGATCCGCAGTCCATTGAGCAGGTGTTAAGCGCGATTGGCGAGCAGGGTCAGATTGATGGCCTGGTGAACAACGCGGCGATGGCGACGGGCGTCGGCGGCAAAAATATGCTCGATTACGATCCGGATCTCTGGGATCGGGTGATGAGCGTTAACGTCAAAGGCACCTGGCTGGTGACGCGCGCCGCGGTGCCGCTGCTGCGCGAGGGCGCGGGCATCGTGAACGTTGCGTCCGACACCGCGCTGTGGGGCGCGCCGCGCCTGATGGCCTATGTCGCCAGCAAGGGCGCCGTGATTGCCATGACCCGCTCAATGGCGCGCGAACTGGGTGAAAAGCGTATCCGCATTAATGCCATCGCGCCGGGGTTAACCCGCGTCGAGGCAACCGAATATGTTCCGGCCGAGCGCCATCAGCTCTACGAGAATGGCCGCGCGTTAACCGGCGCGCAGCAGCCGGAAGACGTCACCGGCAGCGTGGTCTGGCTGTTAAGCGATCTGTCGCGGTTTATCACCGGGCAGCTGATCCCGGTCAACGGCGGTTTTGTTTTTAACTAAGGTGTGGCGATTATGGCAAACGATCAGGAAGTGAAGTATCTGGTGCCGGGGCTGGAGCGCGGTTTACAGCTGCTGTTGGCTTTTGGCGAGCAGCATCGCGATCTGACCTTTGCCGAGCTGCACCGGCTGGTGGATATGCCGAAGGCGACCGCCTATCGCGTGGTGCAGACGCTGGAGTACATGGGTTTTCTGGAGCGGAACGCGCGCACCAATACCTTTTCGCTGGGCATGAACGTGCTGCGTCTCGGCTTTGAGTACATCGCCTCGCTGGACGTGGCGCAGGTCGGCCAGCCGGTGATCGAACAGCTGCGCGACGTGAGCCAGTGCAGCAGCCATCTGGCGATCCGCGACGGGCGCGACATTATCTACATCGCCCGCGTCAGCGCCGCCGGGTCGCGCATCAACCAGGTCAGCATTGGCACCCGCCTGCCGGTGCACTGCACCTCGCTGGGCCGCATGCTGCTGACCGATATTTCCCGCGCCGATTTCGAACAGTTGTTCCCGCACGAGCGCCTGCCGGGCAACGCGCCGGGGCAGCTTCACGACCGCGAGGCCCTGTGGCAGATGGTGCAGCAGGACAAAGCCCGCGGGTTTGTCATCGGCGAATCCTTCTTCCGCCACGGCATCTCCTCCATCGTCTACCCGGTGTATGACCGAAGCGGACGCGTGGCGGCGGTGGTCAGCATTCTGGTGCCGTCGGAGGAGATCCCGCAGACCGACCGCGAGCGGCTGCAAAACGAGGTTCGCCTCGCGGCGGATAAAATTTCTGGCTTCTTAGGGTATTTGTCACAGGCCAGCTAAATCAGTGAGTTAACGTCAGGCGCTTGACTGCGTCGGGCATGTTCTACGCCCAATTTGGGCCAGATGAGGCAACGAACGATGAGTGTAACCGGAATTGAAAAGCTGGAATTTGGCGTGGAAGACCTGACGCACTGCGCCAAATTTATGCGTGATTTTGGCCTGACGGGCGATGCCAGCGGCCAGCGT
Source organism: Enterobacter cloacae complex sp. I2 (assembly GCF_014896205.1). NCBI lineage: Bacteria > Pseudomonadati > Pseudomonadota > Gammaproteobacteria > Enterobacterales > Enterobacteriaceae > Enterobacter > Enterobacter cloacae complex sp. I2. The sequence goes on along the minus strand of NZ_JADBRA010000001.1, from coordinate 425,138 downwards.
TTTACCACCCTGAGCGGCGCGCGCGTGGAGCTGAACCCCATCGACAGCCCCGACCTGCCGCCGGCGTTTGAAGCGGGCAACACCCTGCGCCGCATGACCTGGGCGGTGGCCGCACAGTCCGATCTCGACGCGCTGCGCCCGAAGCTTGCGCGACAGCCCGGCTTTCGCGAAGTGGGCGAGGCGCTGGAATGCCTCGATCCGAACGGCATGACCCTGCGCGTGCAGGTCAGCCAGCAGACCGATGTTGAACTGAACGTTGAGCCGATTAACCAGTGGGGCGACGCCCGCCGCATCGACACGCCGAGCCCGGTTTATGAGCGTGCCCAGCCGATCAACGTCGGGCACGTGGTGTTCTTCGTGGAGGAGCTGGCGGCGGTGGAGAAATTCTACCGCGAGGTGCTCGGCTTCCAGGTTTCGGACCGCTACATCAACCGCGCCGTGTTCCTGCGCTGCGGGGCGCGCGGCGGCCATCACAACCTGTTCCTGCTGCAACTGCCGAACCGCAAGCGCGGCCTCAACCACGTGGCCTTCACCGTGCGCGACATCCACGAGGTGATCGGCGGCGGTATCGCGATGAATAAAAATGAATGGAGCACCTTTATCGGGCCGGGCCGCCATCCGGTGTCGTCGGCGTACTTCTGGTACGTCAATAGCCCGACCGGCGGCGCGTTTGAGTATTACACCAACGACGACTATCTGACGGAAAACTGGCAGCCGCGCGAGCTGGAGCACTCCCTGGTCTCCTTTACCGAATGGGCGGTAGAAGGCGGGATTGACCACGACACGCGCCGCCAGCAGAAAAAGCCGGAGGCGGTATGACGTCGCGCATTGTCATTATCGGCGGCGGTCAGGCGGGCGGATGGGCGGCGAAAACCTTGCGCGACGAGGGCTTCGACGGCGAGATCTGCGTGGTGGCGGAAGAGGAGTGGGATTTCTACGAACGTCCGCCGCTGTCGAAAGCGTCTCTGCTGGAGCCGGACGCAGCGCTCCCGCGGCTGTTTAGCGAAGAAGCACAGCAGGCGCTGAACCTGATCTGGTACCGCCCGCTGCGTGCTGAATCAGTCGATCGTGAAGCGAAATCCGTGCGTTTGAGCAATGGCGAACGTCTTAGTTACAACATCCTTTTAATGGCCACCGGCGGGCGGGCGCGCCTGCCTTCGCAGGCGTGGGCGGCGCACCCGCAGGTCTACACCCTGCGCCACTGGCAGGACGCGCAGCGCCTGAAAGCGCGTCTGGCAGAAAGTAAAAAACTGGCGATTGTTGGCGGCGGCTGGATCGGCCTGGAGATTGCCGCTTCCGCGCGCAAAAGCGGGGTGGCGGTCACGCTGTTCGAGCAGCAGCCCGCGCTGTGCATGCGCTCGGTGAGCGGCGAGGTGTCGCAGCGCTTAGAGGCCATCCACCGTGAGCAGGGGGTGGAGATCCGTACCGGCTGCGGCGCGCTGGAGCTGGAGGACGATAACGGCCTGCCGGTCATCCACTGCGACGGCCAGCGTGAAACCTTTGATGCGGTAGTGGTGGGGATCGGCGTCGATCTCAATCTGGAGCTGGCGCGCGATGCGGGACTTCGCACCGAGCGGGGGATCGTGGTGGACGCCCAGGGGCGCACGTCCGATCCGTTCATCTTTGCCGCAGGCGACGTGGCACAGCACCATCACTACGGCCTGTGCATCCAGTCCTGGGCCTTCGCGCAGAATCAGGCGGTGGCGACGGCGAAAGCCATGCTTAACCCCGATGCGCCAGGCTACGACGACGCGCCGTGGCTGTGGTCGGATCAATATCAGCACAACATCCAGATCCTCGGCATTCCGCAGCCGGGCAGCCGAACGATAGTGCGTGAAGAGGCGCTGTACTTCTCGCTGGACGACAACGGTCGGCTAACGCAGCTGGTGGCGTTCAACGATGCGCGCACCGTCAAGCTGGCGAAGCGCTGGATGGCGGCGGGGCGGGACCTGTCGGACGTACCGCTCGCTGACCCGACTTTTTCACTGATGTCACTGCGATAGCTAACCCGCACCCGTAGGGGGAGACATGACCACATTAGAGACCAACACCGCGCCCGTCGAGGCGAGCGGTGAGGGAACCCGCACGCCTGAAAAAGCGGTGCGCTGGGCCATCCCGCTGTCGCTGCTGGCCTGCGTGCTGCTGGCGTTTTTCGACAAAATCAGCATCGCGGCGCTCTTTTCCGACACCCATTTCCAGCAGGCGATGGGCATCGATTTTGACACCACGCGCCTCGGCATTCTGATGAGCGCCTTCCTGCTGAGCTACGGCTTTTCGTCGGTATTTTTGAGCGGGTTAGGCGACAAAATCGCGCCGCTGCGCCTGCTCACCGGCATGATGGCGATCTGGTGCGTGCTGATGGTGGCGATGGGCTTTACCCATAACTACACGCTGATGATCGTCCTGCGCATCCTGCTGGGCGTGGCGGAAGGGCCGCTGTTCCCGCTGGCTTTCGCCATCGTGCGCCACAACTTCCCGCAGCATTTACAGGCGCGCGCCACCATGCTGTGGCTGCTGGGCACGCCGGTAGGGGCGGCGATTGGCTTCCCGCTCTCCCTCTGGCTGCTGAACACCTTCGGCTGGCAGAGCACTTTCTTTGTCATGGCAATGCTGACCGTGCCGGTGCTTATCTTTGTGCGCATCGGCCTGCGCGGGATCCGTCTGGAAGCAAAACCCGGCACCTCGCAGGCGTCTCAGGACGAGCGGCGCGCGGCGCGGCGCGAGCTGTTTGTCAGCCCGCACTTCTGGATCATCTGCATCTTCAACATCGCGTTCCTGACCTACCTGTGGGGCATCAATGGCTGGCTGCCTGGCTACTTAATCAAGGGCAAAGGCATCCACCTGGAGCACGCGGGCTGGCTGTCGTCGATGCCGTTCATCGCCATGCTGGCGGGAGAGGTGATTGGCGCGTGGCTCTCTGACCGGGTCGATAAGCGTGCGGCGGCCTGCTTTATCTCGATGGCGGGGGCGGCCGTCGGGCTGGCGGCGGTGATGCACCTTGATACCCCGCTTGCCATCATCGCGGCGATGAGCTTCAGCACCTTTATGTGGGGCACCGGCGCCCCCAACATTTTCGCCCTGCTGGCGAAGGCTACCCATCCCCGGGTGAGCGCCACGGCGGGGGGGATTTTCAACGGGCTGGGAAACTTTGCGGGCGCGCTGTCGCCGGCGGTGATGGGCGCGCTTATCGCCTTCACCCACAGCATGGATTCCGGGCTGATTTTTCTGGCGGTGATGGCGGCGGTGGGCTGCGTCCTGTTACTGCCGCTGCTGAGACGTTACTGAGGAGAGTGTCATGACTGATTCAACCGTAACCAATAAAACAGGCATCAAACCTGACCACCTGACGATGGAAGAGTGGGTCGAGTCGCGCATCGCGCGCTTCGAAGGCCGTAAATACGACTGGAACGCGCTGAAGTTCCAGGCCGATTTTGATCCGAAATACCGCCGGGCGCAGATGCGCTACATCGGCACCGGCGCAACCGGCGTGGCGAACGACACCAACACCGTGCAGGCGGACCATTTTACCTTCTCCACCATGGTGCTGCCGTCGAAGTGCGAAGGGCCGCTGCACCTGCACGACGACGTGGAGGAGGTGTTCTTCATGCTCAAAGGGCAGATCACGCTGATGATCCAGGACGGCGACAACTACACCGAAACCGTGCTGCGCGAGCGTGACCTGATCTCCGTCCCGCCGGGCATCTATCGCGGCCTGTTTAACCACGGGGAAGAAGAGGCGCTGATGTGCGTCATGCTGGGAACCAACAAGCCGGAAATCCCGACCTACCCCTCCGATCATCCGCTCTCAAAAGTGAAGCGGAACTAAGGGGGCGACATGACGGCTTTTCGTGAACAGGGAAGCGGCATTCCGCTGATGCTGCTGCACGGGATCAGCTCTGGCGCTGCGTCCTGGCATAAGCAGATGGCGCTGAACGGTTTTCGCGTGCTGGCGTGGGACATGCCCGGTTACGGTGAAAGCCCGATGCTGGCGGTTGAGCGGGCGAACGCGGGGGATTACGCCGACGCGCTGGCGGCGATGCTCGATCGCGCCGGTGTATGGCAGGCGGTGATGGTGGGCCATTCCCTGGGCGCGCTGGTGGCCAGCGCGTTTGCGGCGAAGTTCCCTGAACGCGTCATTCATCTGGTGCTGGCGGACGCCGCGCAGGGCTACGGCAATGCCGCGCCGGCGCAGCGGGAGCAGGTCTGGCGTAATCGCGAGCAGCAGATGGCGCTCGGCGGCGACATCCTCGCCCAGACCCGCGCCGCGACGCTGCTGCGCCCCGGCGCGCGGGCGGAAGATATCGCCACCGTCGCGGCGGGCATGCGCGCGCTGCGTTCCGAGGGCTACCTTGCCGCCGCGTGGTTGCTGGCGCACGACGACATTCACGGCTGGCTTAAGCGTTACGCCGGTCAATTTGAAGTCTGGTGCGGCGAGCAGGACGCGATAACGCAGCCCGAGCTGGTGCAGGGGCTGGCGCTGCGCTACGGCATGCTGTTTACCGCTATTCCGCAGGCCGGACACGCGAGCTATCTCGATAACGACGCGTTTTTTAACCAACAGCTTTTACGCATTAACGAAGAGGTGCGCGATGAATGCACACATTGACGGCCGCGTAGCGGTCGTTACCGGCGGTTCGTCCGGCATTGGCTTTGAAACGCTGCGCCTGCTGCTGGGCGAAGGGGCGAAAGTGGCTTTCTGTGGCCGCGACCCGGACCGGCTCGCCAGCGCCCATGCGACGCTGCAAAACGACTATCCCGACGGGGAGATTTTCTCTTACCGCTGCGACGTGCTGAACGCCGACGAGGTGCAGGCCTTCGCGGATGCGGTGCAGGCGCGCTTTGGCGCGGCGGATATGCTGATCAACAACGCCGGTCAGGGCTACGTGGCGCACTTCCATGACACGCCGCGCGAGGCGTGGCTGCACGAAGCCGAACTTAAACTGTTTGGCGTCATTAATCCGGTGCAGGCGTTTCAGCCCCTGCTGGAACGGTCCGACATCGCCTCCATCACCTGCGTGAACTCCCTGCTGGCGCTCCAGCCGGAAGAGCACATGATCGCCACGTCGGCAGCCCGCGCCGCGCTGCTGAACATGACGCTGACGCTCTCGAAAGAGCTGGTAAGCAAAGGGATTCGCGTCAATTCCATACTGCTCGGCATGGTCGAGTCCGGCCAGTGGCAGCGCCGCTTCGAAAGCCGGGTGGACAAAAGCCAGAGCTGGCCGGAGTGGACGGCGGAGATCGCGCGCAAGCGCGGCATTCCGATGGCGCGCCTCGGCAAGCCGCAGGAGCCCGCGCAGGCGCTGCTGTTCCTCGCCTCGCCGCTGGCTTCGTTTACCACCGGCGCGGCGCTGGACGTTTCCGGCGGCTTTTGCCGCCATCTGTAAGGACGCATCATGAAAAAGGTCATGTTAATTGGTTATGGCGCGATGGCGCAGGCGGTGATTGAGCGTCTGCCCGCCGGCGTGGCTATCGGCTGGATCGTGGCGCGTGAATCTCACCATGCCGCCATTCGCGACCAGTTTGGCGATGCGGTCGAGGCGCTGACCTCGCCGATGGCGTGCGCGCAAACGCCCGATCTGGTGCTGGAGTGCGCCAGCCAGCAGGCGGTGGCCGAGTATGGCGAAGCAATTCTGCGTCGCGGCTGGCATCTGGCGGTCATTTCCACCGGCGCGCTGGCGGACAGCGCGCTGGAGCAGCGCCTGCTCGCGGCGGGCGGAAAACTGACCCTGCTCTCCGGGGCGGTGGCCGGCATCGACGGGCTGGCGGCGGCGAAAGAGGGCGGGCTTGAGCGCGTCACCTATCAGTCGCGCAAAAGCCCGGCCAGCTGGCGCGGCAGCTACGCCGAGCAGCTTATCGATCTCAACGCGGTCAGAGAGGCGCAGGTCTTTTTTGAAGGCAGCGCCCGCGAGGCGGCGCGCCTGTTCCCGGCGAACGCCAACGTGGCGGCGACCGTGGCGCTCGGCGGCGTCGGGATGGATGAAACCCGCGTACAGCTGATGGTTGACCCGACAACGAAACGTAACACCCACACGCTGCACGTAGAAGGGCTGTTTGGCGAATTCCATCTGGAGCTGAGCGGGCTGCCGCTGGCGTCTAACCCTAAAACCTCCACCCTGGCGGCACTCAGCGCGGTGCGCGCCTGCCGCGAGCTGGCCCTGAGCTGAGGAGTGACGATGGACGATCTGAAGATTTTTATCGGCGGCCAGTGGCGACGCGGCGGCGGTAACCCGATGCAGAGCCACTTCCCGGCAGACGGGGCGCTCAATGCGACGCTAAACGCGGCCAACCTTGACGATCTGCACGACGCGATCGAGGCCGGCGAGCGCGCGTGGCGCGATCCCGCATGGCGCAACAGCCTGCCGCACGTGCGGGCGAAGATCCTGCACAAGGTGGCGGATCTGATTGAGTCCCGCGCTGACGAGCTGGCGCAGATGCAGAGCCGGGATAACGGCAAGCCGCTGGCGGAGGCGCGCGGGCTGGTGATGAGCGCGGCGGGAACGGCCCGCTACTTCGCCGCCGCCTGCGAGCTGCTGGAGGGGGAGCTGCCCACGCCGCGCCAGCCGGATCTGCTGACGCTAAGCCGCTATGAGCCGCTCGGCGTGGTGGCGGCCATCACGCCGTGGAACTCGCCGATTGCCAGCGAGATGCAGAAGGTCGCCCCGGCCATCGCCGCCGGAAACGCGGTGATCCTCAAGCCTGCCGAAGCCACGCCGCTGATGGCGCTGGAGCTGGCGCGCATTTTTGAACAGGCCGGGCTGCCCGCCGGGCTGCTGAGCGTGCTGCCGGGCAAAGGCTCGGTGATTGGCGACGCGCTGGCGCGCCATCCTCGCGTGCGAAAAATTTCCTTTACCGGCGGCACCAATACGGGCCGCCATCTGGCGCACGTGGCGGCGGAAAAGCTGATCCCGGCGTCGCTGGAGCTGGGCGGTAAATCCCCGACCATCGTGCTGGAGGATGCCGATATCGAGCAGGCCGCGCGCGGGATCTGTTACGGCATTTTCAGTTCGGCAGGGCAGGCGTGCATCGCCGGGTCCCGGCTGTTTATCCACGAAAGCCTGTACGCGCCGCTGATGGCGCGGCTGCTGGAGCTCACGCGCGGCCTGCGCGTGGGGCATCCGTTCGCTGACGGCATCCATGTAGGACCGCTGATCAACGACAAGCATCGTCAGGGCGTGCTCGAGTACGTCGAGCTGGCGAAGCGCGAAGGGGGCCGGGTGCTGTGCGGTGGCGAGATCCCGGCAGATCCGGCGCTGGCAAACGGCAGCTTCTTCCTGCCAACCATTATTGAAGGGCTGACAAACGGCGCCCGCGCCTGCCAGGAGGAGATTTTCGGCCCGGTGCTGGTGGCAATGCCGTTTGGCGATGAAGCGGCGTTGATCCGCGAGGCGAACGACTCGGTTTACGGCCTGGCGGCAGGGGTCTGGACCCGCGACACCGGGCGGGCGCTGCGCCTGAGCGAGCAGCTGGAGGCCGGTACGGTGTGGATCAACACCTACAAAGTTTTTGCGATTTCGACCCCGTTCGGGGGCTTTAAAGAGAGCGGTCTGGGCCGCGAAAAGGGCATTCAGGGGCTGAAAGCCTGGATGCAGCAAAAGAGCATTTATCTGGCGACGGGTAACAGCGTCAACCACTGGTGCGACTGAGAAAGGGTGAGCAATGAGCGAAATGATAACCGTCGGCGACGCCATCGCCAGAACGCTGGAGCAGTATCAGGTTGAGGCCATCTACGGCGTCATCTCCATTCACAACCTGCCGATCGCGGATGCTGTCGGGCAGCGGGGCAAAATACGCTTTGTGCCCGCGCGCGGCGAAGCGGGTTCCGTCACCATGGCCGATGCCCACGGGCGGTTTTCCGGCCTCGGCGTGGCGCTGACCAGCACCGGCGCGGGGGCGGGGAACGCGGTAGGCGCGCTGGTGGAGGCGATGAACGCCTGCACGCCGCTGCTGCATTTAACCGGACAGGTTGAGAAGGCCTGGCTGGACGCCGACACCGGGTTTATCCACGAGACCCGCGACCAGCTGACCTTCCTGAAGGCCAGCTCAAAGCGGGCGTACCGCATCAGCAATGCCAGCCAGGCGATAGCGATTCTGCATAAAGCGATTCAGGAGGCGCAGACGCCGCCGTGCGGGCCGGTCTCCGTGGAAATCCCGATTGATATTCAGGGCGCGAAGATCCCCCTGTCTCTGGTGACGGCGCCGGTGAAACCGGCTCCGGGTGTGAGCGTAGATGCGAGCGCTGTCGATTCGCTGTGGGCGCAGCTTAAGCAGGCTAAACAGCCGCTGCTGTGGCTGGGTGGCGGGGCGCTGGGAAGCGCTGACGCGGTGAAAAAACTGGCGGAGGCGGGCGTGACGGTGATCTCCAGCACCCACGCGCGCGGCGTGCTGCCGGACAGCCATCGTGCCAGCCTGCGCGCGTTCCACAACTCGCCGTCGGTAGAGGCGCTGATTGCGCAGTGTGATTTTACGCTGGTGGCCGGTTCTCGCCTGCGCAGCAACGAAACCCGCTCCTGGACGCTGGAGTTGCCGTCTCCGCGGGTGCAGATTGATATCGATCCGGCGGCGGCGAGCCGTAACTATCTGATGGATAACACGCTGATAGCCGACTGTTCAGCGCTGCTTGGTGCCCTGGCCGATAAAGCGCAGGGCCGCGAGTGGGGCAACGCCCAGTGGGACGCGCAGGTGCAGCAGGCGGTATTGCAGGCTGAACAGGGCCTGCGCGAGCAGTGCGGCGCCTATGCGAAGCTCAACGACGCCATAGAAAAAGCCCTGCCGAAGGACGGCCTGCTGGTACGCGATATCACCGTCTCCGGCAGCCTGTGGGGCAGCCGCCTGTTCAGGGCTAACGGCCCGCTGATGAACATTCACTCTCTGGCCGGGGCGATTGGCATGGGGCTGCCGATGGCCATCGGTACCGCCATTGCCAATCCGCAGCGTAAGGTGGTGGGGCTGGTGGGCGACGGCGGCCTGAGCCTGAATTTAGGCGAGCTGGCGACGCTGGCGCAGGAGAAAGCCAACGTGACGCTGCTGATCATGAACGACGGGGGCTACGGCGTCATGCGCGGCATTCAGGATAAGTATTTCGGCGGGCGACAGTATTACAACGAATTGCATACCCCGGACTTTACCCTGCTGGCGCAGGCGATTGGCTTACAGGCCTGGAGCGTTGAGCGGGCCGAGGACTTTGATGCGGTCATGACGGAGGCGCTGGCCATGCCGGGGCCGTCGGTGGTGGAAGTGCGGATGGGGCAGATAGGCGCCCTGAAGTTTGCCGGGCCGCCGCAGAAAACGCTGTACTGATTTGGCCTTGTTGCCCGGTGGCGCGGCGCGCACCGGGCAGGTGTGCCGTTATTTAATACCGTCTGCCGCCATGCGGTCGCGGATATGCTGCGCGCGTTCAACGGAGGCCGGGTGGTCGTCAAACATGGAGCTCTGACGGCCTTCTTCCAGCTTCGCCAGTTTCTCGAAGCTGGTGGCTAAACCGGATGGATTGATGCCGCGTTTGCGCAACAGATCGTAAGAGTAGTCATCCGCTTCAGACTCCTGACGCTGGGAGAACTGGGAGTTCACCAGTTTCTCGCCGACGTCGCCAAGCTGCGACTGAGACAGGCTGCCGACAATACCGCCCGCTGAGGCTGCCGCGGCGCGCACGGCGTTGGTGCCCAGCGCAACCTGCATCCCTTTCTTCACGTGACCCAGGGCTACGTGGCCCATTTCATGGCCGATCACCGCTTCCACTTCGTTGTCGGTCATCATGTCCATCAGGCCGCTGTAAACGCGGATACAGCCGTTGGCCATCGCGAAGGCGTTCACGTCTTTCGCCATGTACACCTTATAGTTCACCGGCTGGCCATTAATGTTGTCGCCCAGCGCGGAAGCAATCTTGTTCAGACGCTGCGTGTAGGTGCTGTTTGCCGGGGCAAGCGTAGCTTTTCCATCCATATCCTTACAGGCCTCGTCGCTCAGCGCTTTGACCTGCGCATCGCTCAGAGAGTAAGCCTGAAAAGCTTCTGCGCCTGAGGTCATCAGGCCGTTAGAATCCATATTCTGACAGCCGCTTAGCAGGAGCGTTGTTCCCACAGCCAGCCCAATTGCACGCATTTTCATGATGTCGCTTCCGTACTCGTTAATCTGAATTAATTCTGAAAAATGCACCGTCAACGAAGCCGGTGTCGGGCTAAGTATAAGGAATATCTACAGGGGCGGGCGAGCAGATTGCGCAACATGCGAGCATGATCCAGAGATTTCTTAAGCTGCAAAAGAATGCTCCATGTACATGCCCTGCGGCTTGGGTTACATTGTTGGCACTTTTTTCCGGCGTAGCCCAAAACGCGCTGTCGTCAAGGGCATGGCCTTTAACAGTCCGATCTGGAGTTAAAATGTCCTCACGTAAAGAGCTTGCTAATGCTATTCGTGCGCTGAGCATGGACGCAGTACAGAAAGCCAAATCCGGCCACCCGGGTGCCCCAATGGGCATGGCTGACATCGCCGAAGTCCTGTGGCGTGATTTCCTTAACCACAACCCACAGAACCCGGCATGGGCAGACCGCGACCGTTTCGTGCTGTCTAACGGCCACGGCTCTATGCTGATCTACAGCCTGCTGCACCTCACCGGCTACGATCTGCCCATCGAAGAGCTGAAAAACTTCCGTCAGCTGCACTCCAAAACTCCAGGTCACCCGGAAGTGGGCTACACCGCAGGCGTTGAAACCACCACCGGCCCGCTGGGTCAGGGCATTGCGAACGCAGTGGGTATGGCGATTGCTGAGAAGACCCTGGCGGCACAGTTCAACCGTCCTGGCCACGACATCGTTGACCACTTCACCTACGCGTTCCTGGGCGACGGCTGCATGATGGAAGGCATTTCTCACGAAGTGTGCTCCCTGGCAGGTACCCTGAAGCTGGGTAAACTGGTTGCGTTCTACGACGACAACGGCATCTCCATCGACGGTCACGTTGAAGGCTGGTTCACTGACGACACCGCTGCACGTTTCGAAGCCTACGGCTGGCACGTTGTGCGTGGCGTTGATGGCCACGATGCTGACTCGATTAAACGTGCAGTAGATGAAGCGCGCGCCGTGACCGACAAACCGTCCCTGCTGATGTGCAAAACCATCATCGGCTTCGGCTCCCCGAACAAAGCGGGCACCCATGACTCCCACGGCGCACCGCTGGGCGACGCGGAAATCGCACTGACCCGTGAAGCACTGGGCTGGAAACACCCTGCCTTCGAAATCCCATCTGAGATCTATGCTCAGTGGGATGCGAAAGAAGTTGGCCAGGCGAAAGAAGCGGCCTGGAACGAGAAATTCGCTGCTTATGCGAAGGCGTTCCCACAGGAAGCGGCTGAATTCACCCGTCGTATGAAAGGCGATATGCCGTCTGACTTCGACGCGAAAGCCAACGAATTCATCGCGAAGCTGCAGGCGAACCCGTCTAAAATCGCCAGCCGTAAAGCGTCTCAGAATGCGATTGAAGCGTTCGGTCCGCTGCTTCCGGAATTCCTGGGCGGCTCCGCTGACCTGGCGCCTTCTAACCTGACCCTGTGGTCTGGTTCTAAGCCAATCAACGAAGACACTGCCGGTAACTACATCCATTACGGTGTACGTGAGTTCGGTATGACCGCTATCGCGAACGGTATCTCCCTGCACGGTGGTTTCCTGCCGTACACCTCTACCTTCCTGATGTTCGTGGAATATGCACGTAACGCCGTGCGTATGGCTGCGCTGATGAAACAGCGTCAGGTGATGGTCTACACCCATGACTCCATCGGTCTGGGCGAAGATGGTCCAACTCACCAGCCGGTAGAGCAGGTAGCTTCCCTGCGCGTAACCCCGAACATGAGCACATGGCGCCCATGTGACCAGGTTGAATCTGCGGTGGCGTGGAAATACGGAGTTGAGCGTCAGGACGGCCCGACCGCGCTGATCCTCTCCCGTCAGAACCTGGCGCAGCAGGAGCGTACCCCTGAGCAGCTGGCAAACATCGCCCGCGGTGGCTACGTGCTGAAAGATTGCGCGGGCCAGCCTGAGCTGATCTTCATCGCGACCGGTTCTGAAGTTGAACTGGCTGTAGCTGCATGGGAAAAACTGACTGCCGAAGGCGTGAAGGCGCGCGTGGTCTCCATGCCGTCTACCGATGCGTTCGACAAGCAGGATGCGGCTTACCGTGAATCCGTACTGCCTAAAGCGGTTTCCGCTCGCGTGGCGGTGGAAGCGGGTATCGCTGACTACTGGTTCAAATACGTGGGCCTGAACGGTGCTATCGTCGGTATGACCACCTTCGGTGAGTCTGCACCGGCTGAGCAGCTGTTTGAAGAGTTCGGCTTCACCGTTGAGAACGTTGTCGCGAAGGCGAAAGAACTGCTGTAATTGCTGTTTTGCCCGGTGGCGCTTACGCTTACCGGGCCTACAAATGGCACAAAACGTAGGCCGGGTACGCGTAAGCGTCACCCGGCTTTTTTGTAGACATTATTCCACCAGAAATGTGACGCAAGTCATATAGCTCGCTTATTCATCTGGACAACCATTCCTTTTATTCCGCGATTCGCTTATTCTTGCTGAAGCGTTTCAGTCGATTAAATGTTCGACAATTGACCAATCAATCGCAGTTTGTGACAGCAAGGATTCCCCTTCGGGCGTCGCTGGATTACTCTTTCAGCCACCTCAAACTCAGGGATAGCTTTGCAGGAGATCTATGACCGTACGCGTAGCGATTAATGGCTTCGGTCGCATCGGGCGCAACGTGGTTCGTGCTTTATATGAATCCGGGCGTCGTGCGGAAATCACCGTGGTGGCAATCAATGAACTGGCGGATGCTGCGGGCATGGCGCATTTATTGAAATATGACACCAGCCACGGCCGCTTTGCCTGGGACGTTCGCCAGGAAAGGGAACAGCTGTTCGTCGGTGACGATGCGATTCGCGTGCTGCATGAGAACAGTATTGAAGGGCTGCCATGGCGCGAACTGGGTGTGGATGTGGTCCTGGACTGTACCGGCGTGTACGGTAACCGCGAACATGGCGAAGCGCATCTGAAGGCCGGTGCGAAAAAAGTCCTGTTCTCCCATCCCGGCAGCCACGACCTCGACGCCACCGTCGTGTTTGGCGTCAACCAGCACGAGCTGCACGCTGAACACCGCATTGTCTCCAACGCCTCCTGCACCACCAACTGCATTATTCCGGTCATTAAACTGTTAGACGATGCGTACGGCATTGAATCCGGCACCGTGACCACGATTCACTCCGCCATGCACGATCAGCAGGTTATCGACGCCTATCATCCGGATTTACGACGCACTCGCGCGGCGAGCCAGTCCATTATTCCGGTGGACACGAAACTGGCTGCGGGGATCACCCGTATTTTCCCGCAGTTTAACGACCGTTTCGAAGCGATTGCCGTGCGTGTTCCGACGATAAACGTCACCGCAATCGATCTTAGCGTGACGGTAAAAAAGCCGGTAAAAGCCTGTGAAGTCAACCTGTTGCTGCAAAAAGCGGCACAGGGAGCATTTCATGGTATAGTTGACTATACGGAATTACCGTTGGTCTCAGTAGATTTTAACCACGACCCGCACAGCGCCATCGTGGATGGCACGCAGACGCGAGTCAGTGGTGCGCACCTTATCAAGACGCTGGTCTGGTGTGATAACGAATGGGGCTTTGCTAACCGAATGCTCGACACCACGTTAGCCATGGCCGCAAAAGGTTTCAGGTAGAGCGCACCTTGCGCTTGCAAAACTTTAAGAATCAACGAGAGGATTCACCATGTCTGTAATTAAGATGACCGATCTGGATCTGGCAGGTAAACGCGTTTTCATCCGTGCCGATCTGAACGTACCGGTTAAAGATGGCAAAGTGACCAGCGACGCGCGTATCCGTGCATCTCTGCCAACCATTGAACTGGCTCTGAAGCAGGGCGCTAAAGTGATGGTCACCTCCCACCTGGGCCGTCCAACTGAAGGCGAGTACAACGAAGAGTTCTCTCTGCTGCCGGTTGTTAATTACCTGAAAGACAAACTGTCCAACCCGGTTCGCCTGGTGAAAGATTACCTGGACGGCGTAGACGTTGCCGAAGGTGAGCTGGTTGTTCTGGAAAACGTTCGCTTCAACAAAGGCGAAAAGAAAGACGACGAAACCCTGTCCAAAAAATACGCTGCACTGTGCGACGTATTCGTAATGGATGCATTCGGTACGGCTCACCGTGCGCAGGCATCTACCCACGGTATCGGTAAATTTGCAGACGTTGCATGTGCAGGTCCGCTGCTGGCTGACGAACTGGAAGCACTGGGTAAAGCACTGAAAGAACCTGCTCGTCCAATGGTTGCTATCGTTGGTGGTTCTAAAGTGTCTACCAAACTGACCGTACTGGATTCCCTGTCCAAAATCGCTGACCAGCTGATCGTTGGTGGTGGTATCGCGAACACCTTCGTTGCCGCTCAGGGCCACAACGTGGGTAAATCCCTGTACGAAGCAGACCTGGTTGACGAAGCCAAACGCCTGCTGGGCACCTGCGATATCCCGGTTCCAACCGACGTTCGCGTGGCAACCGAGTTCTCCGAAACCGCTACCGCGACCCTGAAATCTGTTAACGACATCAAAGATGAAGAGCAGATTCTGGACCTGGGCGACGTTTCTGCACAGAAACTGGCTGAAATCCTGAAAAACGCAAAAACTATCCTGTGGAACGGTCCAGTCGGTGTGTTCGAATTCCCGAACTTCCGCAAAGGGACTGAAATCGTTGCTAACGCTATCGCAGACAGCGAAGCGTTCTCTATCGCAGGCGGTGGTGACACCCTGGCAGCTATCGACCTGTTCGGTATCGCTGACAAGATCTCCTACATCTCCACTGGTGGCGGCGCATTCCTCGAATTCGTGGAAGGCAAAGTACTGCCAGCAGTAGCAATGCTCGAAGAGCGCGCTAAGCAGTAAGCCATTCAGGGGCAGGGAAACCTGCCCAATTTTCAGCGCGCTTATCAGAGCTCGCACCTTTTCTAACGGCCGAAGATACAGGACTAAGCAACATGTCTAAAATTTTTGATTTCGTAAAACCTGGCGTTATCACTGGTGATGACGTACAGAAAGTGTTCCAGGTAGCTAAAGAAAACAACTTCGCTCTGCCAGCAGTTAACTGCGTAGGTACCGACTCCATCAACGCCGTACTGGAAACCGCTGCAAAAGTTAAAGCACCGGTTATCGTTCAGTTCTCCAACGGCGGCGCTGCGTTCATCGCGGGTAAAGGCGTGAAAACTGACGTTCCTCAGGGTGCTGCTATCCTGGGCGCTATCTCTGGTGCGCACCACGTTCACCAGATGGCTGAGCATTACGGTGTTCCAGTTATCCTGCACACTGACCACTGCGCGAAGAAACTGCTGCCGTGGATCGACGGTCTGCTGGACGCGGGTGAAAAACACTTCGCGGCAACCGGTAAGCCACTGTTCTCTTCTCACATGATCGACCTGTCCGAAGAGTCTTTGGAAGAAAACATCGAGATCTGCTCTAAGTACCTGGCGCGTATGTCCAAAATGGGCATGACCCTGGAAATCGAACTGGGCTGCACCGGCGGTGAAGAAGACGGCGTGGACAACAGCCACATGGACGCTTCTGCACTGTACACCCAGCCAGAAGACGTTGATTACGCTTACACCGAGCTGAGCAAAATCAGCCCGCGCTTCACCATCGCAGCGTCCTTCGGTAACGTGCACGGCGTTTATAAGCCAGGTAACGTGGTTCTGACCCCGACCATCCTGCGTGATTCTCAGGAATACGTTTCCAGGAAACACAACCTGCCGCACAACAGCCTGAACTTCGTCTTCCACGGCGGTTCCGGTTCTTCTGCTCAGGAAATCAAAGATTCCGTAAGCTACGGCGTAGTGAAAATGAACATCGATACTGACACCCAATGGGCAACCTGGGACGGTATCCTGCAATACTACAAAACCAACGAAGCTTACCTGCAAGGCCAGCTGGGCAACCCGAAAGGCGAAGACCAGCCGAACAAGAAATACTACGATCCACGCGTATGGCTGCGCGCTGCGCAGACGTCCATGGTGACGCGTCTGGAGCAGGCATTCAAAGAACTGAACGCGATCGACGTTCTGTAATTTGACCCGCTAACAGCATCAGAAGGCCCGCAAACGCGGGCCTTTTTTATGCTTTTTCAATATCCTGCAATACCTGTTTTTGTGATCTGCTTGGCAATACCTGCGCTTTTTGTTTACCCTTTACTGACCTGCCTGTCCCCTTAAGGGATAGATTTTGTGTTTTGGTTTAGCAAAAGGAAGAATAAATGGAACAACTTGATGTTGTAGACAGCATCAATAACGCGGGTAACTGGCTGGTGCGTAACCAGGCGCTACTGCTGAGCTACGCCGTAAATATTGTTGCCGCTATTGCCATTATCATCGTCGGGATGATCGTGGCGCGTATCGTCTCGAACGCTGTCAACCGGGTGATGGTATCTCGACACATTGACGCCACGGTCGCCGATTTCCTCTCCGCGCTGGTGCGCTACGGCATCATCGCCTTTACGCTGATTGCCGCGCTGGGGCGCGTCGGCGTGCAGACGGCATCCGTTATCGCCGTGCTCGGTGCTGCCGGTCTGGCCATTGGTCTGGCATTGCAGGGTTCGCTTTCAAACCTGGCGGCGGGCGTACTGCTGGTGACCTTCCGTCCGTTCCGTTCCGGTGAATATGTGGATTTAGGCGGCATCGCCGGCACCGTGTTGCAGGTACAGATTTTCTCTACCACCCTGCGTACCGTCGACGGTCGTATTGTTGTGGTACCGAACGGGAAAATCATTGCGGGCAATATCATTAACTTCTCCCGCGAGCCGGTGCGTCGTAACGAGCTGATCATCAGCGTGGCGTACGATTCCGATATCGACCAGGTGAAATCGCTGATCGCTAACATCATTGATTCTGACGACCGCATTCTGAAGGACCGCGAGCAGACCGTTCGTCTGAACGAGCTGGGCGCGTCATCCATTAATTTTGTGGTACGCATCTGGAGCAAAAGCAGCGATCTGCAAAACGTTTACTGGGACGTGCTGGAGCGCATCAAGCGCGATTTCGATGCCAACGGCATCAGCTTCCCGTACCCGCAGATGGACGTCAACGTCAAAAAAGTCAAAGAAGCAGAGTAACTTTACCAGTAGGCCCGGTAAGCGCTAGCGCCATCGGGCTTTTTTGTTATTAGCCTCACTAATCCCCGATTAATATTATCCATTTCCTCTAATGACATTCCCGCAGTATAGTCTGCCTCCAGGACAACTTTGTGAGAATCACGTCATGTTATCTTATTATTTTCAGGGGCTTGCGTTAGGCGCAGCCATGATCCTCCCCCTCGGCCCGCAAAATGCGTTCGTGATGAACCAGGGCATTCGCCGCCAGTACCACCTGATGATTGCTCTGCTGTGTGCGGTGAGCGATCTGCTGCTGATTTGCGCCGGAATTTTTGGCGGCAGCGCGCTGCTGATGCAGTCGCCGTGGCTGCTGGCGCTGGTTACCTGGGGCGGCGTGGCGTTTCTGCTCTGGTACGGATTCGGTGCCCTGAGAACGGCCTTGAGCAGTAATCTTGAGCTGGCGAGCGCCGAAGTGATGAAGCAGGGGCGCTGGAAGATTATCGTCACCATGCTCGCCGTGACCTGGCTTAACCCGCACGTTTACCTTGATACGTTCGTGGTACTCGGCAGCCTGGGTGGTCAGCTGGACGTTGAGCCGAAGCGCTGGTTTGCGCTGGGCACGGTCAGCGCCTCCTTCCTCTGGTTCTTCGGTCTGGCGATCCTGGCGGCGTGGCTGGCGCCACGACTGCGTACCGCCAAAGCGCAGCGCATTATCAATACGCTGGTGGGGCTGGTGATGTGGTTTATTGCCTTCCAGCTGGCGAAAGAGGGCATTCATCACGTACAGGGATTGTTCAACTAAGCGTTTGTCTTATGGACATCTGAGCAGGAGCCGCTAAGCTTGCTGGCATGAGCCCTGTTGATGGGGCACTCTTCGCAACATGGAGGAATGACAGTGAAGTTTAAGGTGATGGCCCTGGCGGCATTAGTAAGTTTAGGTTCGGTGTCGGTGCAGGCGAATGAACTGCCAAACGGCCCGCACATTGTCACTTCAGGCACCGCAAGCGTGGATGCGGTTCCGGATGTTGCAACCCTGGCAATTGAAGTGAACGTCGCGGCGAAAGATGCGGCTTCCGCCAAGAAACAGGCAGACGATCGTGTTGCGCAATACCTCTCTTTCCTGGAACAGAACGGTATCGCGAAAAAAGATATCAGCTCTGCGAACCTGCGTACTCAACCGGATTACGACTACCAGAACGGTAAAAGCATCCTGAAAGGCTATCGCGCCGTGCGTACTGTTGAAGTGACGTTGCGCCAGCTCGATAAGCTCAACTCGCTGCTGGATGGTGCGCTGAAGGCAGGCCTGAACGAAATCCGTTCCGTCTCGCTGGGTGTTGCGCAACCGGAGAAATATAAAGACGAAGCGCGTAAAGCGGCAATTAATGATGCCATTCATCAGGCTGAACAGCTGGCATCCGGCTTCAAGAGCAAGCTCGGCCCGGTTTACAGCGTGCGTTACCACGTCTCTAACTACCAGCCAAGCCCGATGGTGCGGATGATGAAGGCAGACGCCGCGCCGGTTTCTGCTCAGGAAACCTACGAGCAGCCAACCATTCAGTTCGACGATCAGGTTGATGTGGTGTTCCAGCTTGAGCCAACTGAAAAGCCAGCTCAGTAATCCGTAGGCCGGGTAAGGCGTAGCCGCCACCCGGCTTTTCTTTTTAATCCTGTCTCAACACCTTATGCCCAAACGCCAGCAGCGCATCCGTGACGTTGCGCATCATGCGGCTTTCCGGCGCAAAACGGTGCCAGTACAGCATCCGGCGCTGATACAGCCCCGGCGTTAAATCAATCAGCTCACCGCTTTTTAACTCTTTCTCAATCTGCAAATGCGGGATCATGCAGCAGGTGGTGCCCTGACGCGCGAGCTGTACGAAGGCTTCGGAGGAATTAACGATATGACACGGCACGCTGCCCGGCGGCAGGTCGAAGTTTTGCTGCAAAAACGCCTGATGCATATCGTCCAGATGGTCGAACGCGACGGCAGGGGCTTTCAGCAGCGCGGCGCGGGTCACGCCGTTCGGGAAGTAGCGCTCCGCAAAGGCTTTTGAACCGACAAACAGGTAATCCAGCGCGCCCAGCTGATCCACCAGACAGCTTGGCAGGGCCTGAGGCTGAATACTGACCGCCCCAACCACTTCGCCACGGCG
This sequence comes from Enterobacter cloacae complex sp. I2, assembly GCF_014896205.1. NCBI lineage: Bacteria > Pseudomonadati > Pseudomonadota > Gammaproteobacteria > Enterobacterales > Enterobacteriaceae > Enterobacter > Enterobacter cloacae complex sp. I2. Next base: position 405,871 of record NZ_JADBRA010000001.1, on the reverse strand, counting down.
CAGGCGTTCCTGGGTGCGGGTTTCATCTTCAACCTGAAGGTTCAGGCGGATTGGGGAGTCGGCCAGCACCGGCGCAAGGGCCGGCAGCAGCCACGTTGCCAGACTGTCGGCGTTCACCGCCAGCGACAGCAGCAGCGGCGTAGAGCCGGTCTGTTCATCGCCCAGCCACTCATCTTCCAGCAGTTCAACCTGGCGCAGCAGGGCGAGAAGCTTTTGCCCTTGCTCCGTGGGTCGCGGCGGCACGGTACGCACCAGCAGCGGCTGCCCGAACATGTTTTCAAGCTGTTTGATACGTTGTGATACGGCGGACTGGGTGATGCACAGCTTTTGCGCCGCGCGCTCAAAACCGCGTTCACGAATAACTGCATCAAGTGCCTGTAGTGTTCTGTAGTCCGGACGTTTCATTGCTCTGGCTGACTCCTTAATTTTGCTTAATCTGCACTATGACACAATTTTCCCTTCGTGGCAGACGAAATCCATTCGACGTGTTCTATAATGCGCCCTGAGTTTTCATACCACAGGCAAAACGATCATGACGCAGGATGAACTGAAAAAAGCAGTAGGATGGGCCGCTCTCCAGTACGTACAGCCAGGGACCATTGTCGGTGTTGGTACGGGGTCAACGGCGGCACACTTTATCGATGCACTGGGCACGATGAAGGGGCAGATCGAGGGCGCAGTTTCCAGCTCCGATGCGTCCACGGAAAAGCTGAAGAGCCTTGGCATCACCGTTTTCGACCTCAACGAAGTGGACCGCCTGGGCATTTACGTTGATGGCGCGGATGAAATCAACGGCCACATGCAGATGATCAAAGGCGGCGGCGCGGCGCTGACCCGTGAAAAGATCATCGCGTCAGTAGCGGACAAGTTCATCTGTATCGCGGATGCCTCCAAGCAGGTCGATATTCTGGGGAATTTCCCGCTGCCGGTTGAAGTGATTCCGATGGCGCGCAGCGCCGTAGCGCGTCAGCTGGTTAAGCTGGGTGGTCGTCCGGAATACCGTCAGGGTGTGGTGACCGATAACGGCAACGTCATCCTCGACGTTCACGGTCTCGAAATCCTCGATGCCGTTGCGCTGGAAAATGCGATTAACGGCATTCCGGGCGTCGTGACCGTAGGGTTGTTTGCCAACCGCGGCGCGGACGTGGCGCTGATCGGCACGGCTGACGGCGTGAAAACCATCATAAAATGATCTGACGGGGGGAGCGCTCCCCCCGCTAAAAAAATTTTGAAGTGCTAAATTCGGTGACTTGTGTCACGTTTTTCCACCTCATTTGCCGATCCTTCCACGTTCACAATTATCCGCAGCATTTTCCTCTGTCATTTTGCCCTGTATGACTTTTCTTCAGAGTGCCGACGCAAACGTTCATATTGCTGCAATAGTTTTTTTTGATATGTTGGCTGCACGGGATTTCAATCCAGCACAACATCAGTTCAGATAAAAAACAGGGTCGGGTAAATGGCAAAGGTATCACTGGAGAAAGACAAGATTAAATTCCTGCTGGTCGAGGGCGTGCACCAGAAAGCGCTTGATAGCCTTCGTGCGGCAGGTTACACCAACATCGAATTTCACAAAGGCGCGCTGGACTCCGAAGAGCTGAAAGCGTCCATCCGTGATGCCCATTTTATTGGCCTGCGATCCCGTACCCAACTCACTGAAGACGTTATTGCTGCGGCGGAAAAGCTGGTGGCGATCGGCTGTTTCTGCATCGGCACCAACCAGGTTGATCTGAACGCCGCCGCGAAGCGCGGTATTCCGGTCTTTAACGCGCCGTTCTCGAACACCCGTTCCGTAGCGGAGCTGGTGATCGGCGAGCTGCTGCTGCTTCTTCGCGGCATTCCGGAAGCCAACGCCAAAGCGCACCGCGGGGTGTGGAACAAGCTGGCCGCGGGCTCCTTCGAAGCGCGTGGTAAAAAGCTGGGGATTATCGGTTACGGCCATATCGGTACGCAGCTCGGTATTCTGGCGGAATCCCTCGGTATGCACGTATTTTTCTACGATATCGAAAGCAAGCTGCCGCTGGGTAACGCGACGCAGGTGCAGCATCTTTCTGACCTGCTGAACATGAGCGACGTGGTCAGCCTGCACGTGCCGGAAAACGCCTCCACCAAAAACATGATGGGCGCGGAGGAGCTGGCGCTGATGAAACCGGGCTCGCTGCTGATCAACGCCGCGCGCGGTACGGTGGTCGATATCCCTGCGCTGTGCGACGCGCTGAAGCGTAAGCATCTGGCGGGGGCGGCTATCGACGTATTCCCGACGGAGCCGGCCACCAACAGCGATCCGTTTACCTCTCCGCTGTGCGAGTTCGACAACGTGATCCTGACGCCGCATATCGGCGGCTCGACCCAGGAAGCGCAGGAGAACATCGGCCTCGAAGTGGCGGGTAAGCTGAGCAAATATTCCGACAACGGTTCAACGCTCTCTGCGGTGAACTTCCCGGAAGCCTCGCTGCCGCTGCACGGCGGTCGTCGTCTGCTGCACATCCACGAGAACCGTCCGGGCGTGCTGACTGCCATCAACCAGATCTTTGCCGAGCAGGGCGTTAACATCGCCGCGCAGTACCTGCAAACTAACTCGCAGATGGGCTACGTGGTGATTGATATTGAAGCGGATGAAGACATCGCCGAGAAAGCGTTGCAGAGCATGAAGACCATTCCGGGGACGATTCGCGCGCGTCTGCTGTACTGATGGTGCGGTCTGTGGTGTCGGGTGGCGGCTACGCCTTACCCGACCTACGACGGTTGTGCGGTTTGTGGTGTCGAGTGGCGGCTACGCCTTACCCGACCTACGACGATTGTGCGGTTTGTGATGTCGGGTGGCGCGTACGCTTACCCGACCTACGATGGTTGTGCGGTTTGTGGTGTCGGGTGGCGCTTACGCTTACCAGACCTACAATGTCCGAGGTTTTATGTAGGCCGGGTAAGGCGCAGCCGCCACCCGGCTTTATGCTACCAAAGCCACGTTTTGCTGGGCGTCACTACCGCCGGCAGCGGAATATCCCACTTCTCTACAGGCAACGCTTCTACAGCCTGGCAATCATGCGCATACCCTACCGGCTGCAACCCGTAGCGCTGCCAGTTTTGCAGCGTTCTGTCATAGAATCCCCCGCCCATGCCTAATCGCTGGCCCTGTTCATCAAATGCCACCAGCGGCGTAATCAGCACGTCCAGCTCAGAAAGCGGCAGCACGTCGCGCACGTCGAGTTTGGGTTCGGTGATTTTCAGACGATTCACCACCAGCTCGCTGTGCGGATGGTAGTGCAGAAACAGCAGATTGCCCCGGCTGAACGGATGCAGTACCGGCAGGTACACTTTTTTCCCGGCGCGCCAGAGCTGGTCGATAAGCGGCTGGGTGTCCAGCTCGCCGTCAAACGAGAGAAACAGCGCGACGGTGTTTGCCATCACTACGGGCGGATAGGCCATCATGCGGGCGGCGGCCTGCTGGGCAAAGTGTGCCTGTTGTTCGGCGCTTAAGGCGCGACGACGCTGGCGAATGAGCTGACGGATGTCCTGGCGTGAGGCAGAAACTTCAGGGAATTGAGTCATGGTAGTCGGTAGAAGAAGAGAGAGGGAATCTCCGAGATGCCGCCGCAGGCTGTAACCCTTGAACCCTTGGTTCAAGGTGAATGTGTCGTCATAGTTTTAAGGCTTCTCGGACGAACCGAGCATGCTCACCAACCATGGAGCGCCACATTCTTGTGGTATGAAATATCGGCTCAGGGGACTGGCCCGCTTGCAAACATCTCAGAGAAATTTTGTCTTCACAGTTACTCTACCATAGTCAACTGCGAAGTGTTATTCAAACTTTGGTCCCGGTCTTTCGGGATTGCGACCTTGATCAAGCAACGCCTGTTCTATGGTCTGCTGGAGCATTTTAATGCGCTGCTCCATGCTGGCCGCGTAATCGCGGGTCTTCGCTTTTTCCTGAGTCAGTTCATAGCTGATGTTCAACGCGGCGATGAAAACCAGCTGCTCAGTATTTGTGACTCTAGTGCGTTCTTTTAGATCTTGCAACCGCTGATTCAAATCGTCCGCAGCCTGATTCAGGGCATCCCTTTGTTCAGGTGGACAATTCACTCGCAGTGAACGGCCAAAAATCTGGAGATCGACGGGTTGTGCAGACATGCCACCTTCCTGCTGATTGACTGCGCTGCCTTCGCTTACTGCCCCGGGGGCTGCGAAGGGGCGACACTATAGCTACCCTGATGTGAAGATACAAGCCCTTTTCTGGTATCACCAGGGTCCAAAGTGGTAGCATATCATGAATATCCTCCCTTTGATGATGAATGCGTATGTCTATACAGAACGAAATGCCTGGTTACAAGGATTTAAACCAGTTACTGAACCAGCAGGGAGTCGGTTTAACCCCTGCCGAAATGCACGGTCTGATCAGCGGCATACTGTGCGGCGGAAACAGCGACAGCTCCTGGCAGCCGCTGATCCACGACCTCACCAACGAAGGGCTGGCGTTTGGCCACGAGCTGGCGGAAGCGCTGCGCAAAATGCATGCGGCAACCAGCGATTCCCTGGAAGACGATGGCTTTCTTTTTCAGCTTTATCTGCCTGAAGGCGATGATGTCAGCGTCTTCGATCGCGCCGATGCGCTCGCGGGCTGGGTAAATCACTATCTGCTCGGCCTCGGCGTCACCCAGCCTAAACTGGATAAAGTGACCGGCGAAGCGGGTGAAGCGATCGACGATCTGCGTAACATTGCGCAGCTTGGCTACGACGAAGACGAAGATCAGGAAGAGCTGGAGATGTCTCTCGAAGAGATTATCGAATATGTTCGCGTGGCGTCTCTGCTGTGCCACGACAACTTCACGCGCTCGCAGCCGACCGCGCCGGAAGTTCGTAAGCCGACCTTACATTAAGAAAAATAACGCACAGGAGGGTGTCATGGTTATCTCGAATCAAGAGTATTCTCGCCGTCGTCAGGCGCTGCTGGCAAAAATGCAGCCGGGTAGCGCCGCCCTGATTTTTGCCGCGCCGGAAGTGACGCGCAGCGCCGACAGCGAATACCCCTATCGACAGAGCAGCGATTTCTGGTACTTCACCGGCTTCAACGAGCCGGAAGCGGTGCTGGTGCTGATTAAAAGCGATGACACCCACAACCACAGCGTGATCTTCAACCGCGTGCGCGATTTAACCGCGGAAATCTGGTTTGGCCGCCGTCTGGGGCAAGAGGCAGCGCCGGAAAAGCTGGGCGTAGACCGCGCGCTGGCCTTCAGCGAAATCAACCAGCAGCTTTACCAGCTGCTTAACGGTCTCGACGTGCTCTACCACGCACAGGGCGAATACGCCTATGCGGATGAGATTGTGTTTACCGCGCTGGACAAGCTGCGCAAAGGCTCCAGGCAGAACCTCTCCGCGCCCGCCACGCTAACGGACTGGCGTCCGGTGGTGCACGAGATGCGCCTGTTCAAGTCAGAAGAAGAACTCAACGTGATGCGCCGCGCGGGCGAAATTAGCGCCCTGGCGCATACTCGCGCCATGGAAAAGTGCCGTCCCGGTATGTTCGAGTACCAGCTGGAAGGCGAAATTCACCATGAATTTAACCGCCACGGCGCGCGCTTCCCGTCCTACAACACCATCGTTGGCGGCGGGGAAAACGGCTGCATTCTGCACTACACCGAAAACGAAAGTGAGCTGCGCGATGGCGATCTGGTGCTGATTGACGCCGGCTGTGAATATCAGGGGTACGCGGGCGACATCACGCGCACCTTCCCGGTGAACGGCAAATTCACGCCCGCGCAGCGTGAAATCTATGACATCGTGCTGGAGTCGCTTGAAACCGCACTGGCGCTGTTCCGTCCGGGCACCTCTATCCAGGACGTGACGGGCGAGGTGGTGCGCATCATGATCAGCGGGCTGGTTAAGCTTGGTATCCTGAAAGGCGAAGTGGACACGTTAATCGCTGAAAACGCCCATCGCCCGTACTTTATGCACGGCCTGAGCCACTGGCTGGGGCTCGACGTACACGACGTGGGCGCATACGGTACGGATCGTTCGCGCGTGCTGGAGCCTGGCATGGTGCTGACCGTTGAGCCGGGGCTGTACATCGCGCCGGATGCGGACGTGCCGGACCAGTACCGCGGGATCGGCATTCGTATTGAAGACGACATCGTCATCACCGAAACCGGCAACGAAAACCTGACCGCGACCGTGGTGAAAAACGCCGACGATATCGAGGCGCTGATGGCGGCGGCACGCGTATGAGCGTGATCATCGTTGGCGGAGGCATGACCGGCGCTACCCTGGCGCTGGCCATTTCGCAGTTAACCAAAGGTCAGCTTCCGGTGCATCTTGTTGAGGCGGTTGCGCCGCAGGCGGCCGATCATCCCGGTTTCGACGCCCGCGCCATCGCACTGGCCCAGGGAACCTGCCAGCAGCTTGCGCGCATTGGCATCTGGCAGGCGATAGCGGACTGCGCGACGGCCATCGGCACCGTTCACGTCAGCGATCGCGGCCACGCCGGGTTTGTGACGCTGGATGCCCACGATTACCGAATTGAGGCGCTGGGGCAGGTCGTTGAACTGCATGACGTGGGGCTGCGGCTGTTCCGTCTGTTACAGGATGCCCCTGGCGTCACGCTGCACTGTCCGGCGCGCGTCGCCAGCTTTAGCCGCAGCGACGAGGCCGTCAGCGTGACGCTGGACAATGGCACCACGCTGGAGGGGCAGCTGCTGGTGGCGGCGGATGGTTCACGCTCGTCGATCGCCACGCAGTGCGGCGTAGAGTCGCGCGCTCAACCCTATGGTCAGGTGGCGGTTATCGCTAACGTTTCCACGGCAGGCGCGCATAACGGCAGGGCCTTTGAGCGCTTCACCGAGCACGGTCCACTGGCCATGCTGCCGATGTCGAACGGGCGCTGCTCGCTGGTGTGGTGCCATGCGCAGGATCGCGCCGACGAGGTGCTCTCCTGGTCCGATGAACGTTTTTGTTCCGAGCTGCAAAAGGCTTTCGGCTGGCGGCTTGGACGTATCACCCACGCCGGTAAGCGCGTGGCCTATCCGCTCTCGCTGACGACCGCATCGCAGACGGTTTCCCACCGCGTCGCGCTGGTCGGTAACGCCGCGCAGACGCTGCACCCCATCGCCGGGCAAGGCTTCAACCTTGGCCTGCGCGACGTGATGAGTCTGGCCGAGCTCCTGGCCCGGACGTGGAGCGAACAACAGGATTGTGGCGCATACTCAGTGCTGAGCCATTATCAGAAACGACGTCAGGTGGACAAGGCGGCGACCATTGGCGTTACCGACGGTTTAGTCCACCTGTTTGCCAATCGCTGGGCGCCGCTGGTTGCGGGTCGCAACCTCGGGCTGATGGCGATGGAACTGTTCATTCCGGCACGTGACGTGCTGGCGCAGCGGACCCTGGGTTGGGTCGCGCGTTAAGGAGTAATCACCGTGCAAAATGTTGATGTCGCCATTGTCGGCGGCGGAATGGTAGGACTGGCGCTGGCCTGCGGTTTACAGGGCAGCGGCCTGCGCGTGGCCGTGCTTGAGCAAAACGCGCCGCAGCCCGTGGCGCAGGATGCCCCGCCGGAGCTGCGCGTCTCGGCAATCAACGCAGCCAGCGAAAAATTACTGACGCACCTCGGCGTCTGGTCAGAGATCGTGGCGCAGCGCGCAAGCTGCTACCACGGAATGGAGGTGTGGGATAAAGACAGCTTTGGCCACATCGCCTTTGACGATGAAAGCATGGGCTACAGCCACCTTGGACACATCGTTGAAAACGCGGTGATCCATTACGCGCTGTGGCAGAAAGCACAGCAGTGCAGCGACGTCACCCTCATCGCGCCGGCGAAACTTCAGCAGGTAGCATGGGGCGAGAACGACGCGTTTATCACCCTTGAAAGCGGCGACATGCTGACCGCGCGTCTGGTGGTGGGTGCCGACGGCGCGAATTCCTGGCTGCGTAACAAAGCGGATATTCCGCTGACCTTCTGGGATTACCGTCATCACGCCCTGGTTGCCACAATCCGCACCGAAGAGCCGCACGGCGGCGTCGCACGCCAGATTTTCCACAACGACGGCATTCTGGCCTTCCTGCCGCTTGCCGATCCGCATCTGTGCTCCATCGTCTGGTCCTTAGAGCCGGAGAAAGCGCAGCAGATGCAGGAGGCGACGCCGGACGCCTTCAGTCAGGCACTGTGCGTGGCGTTTGATAACCGTCTGGGCCTGTGCGCGCTTGAAAGCGAGCGCCGGGCGTTTCCGTTAACGGGCCGCTACGCGCGGCAGTTCGCGGCGCACCGTCTGGCGCTGGTGGGGGATGCGGCGCATACCATTCATCCGCTGGCCGGGCAGGGGGTTAACCTCGGCTTTATGGACGCGGCTGAGCTGGTTGAAGAGCTGCGTCGTCTGCATCGTGAAGGCAAAGACATTGGTCAGCATCTGTATCTGCGTCGCTACGAGCGCAGCCGCAAACACAGCGCGGCGATGATGCTGGCGGGCATGCAGGGCTTCCGCGAGCTGTTTGCCGGGGCGAACCCGGCGAAAAAACTGCTGCGCGATATCGGTCTGAAGCTTGCCGATACCCTTCCCGGCGTGAAGCCTAAGCTTCTCCGTCAGGCAATGGGCCTCAACGATCTACCCGACTGGTTACGTTAATCTCGATCCCCGTCACACTTTATTTTCCCGGCCTCTGCGCCGGGGAAAATTCCTCGTTTGAAATAATCTAATTTCACGCCATTTTTCGCATTAGAAAATCTAATCTTACAATTTTTATGTTACGGAAATTCGGCCCGTTTTTCCGCATGAAATATCATCATCCGCTAAATCCTGTTAGAGCATTGTTAATATTATGCTGGTTTAATCGCATTTTCCCAGTCAAATACTCTGTACGCTTTCCTGCGTTTTTTAGCCATAAGCTAATGTGATGACCCGCTTTACCTTATGGTTAACCGCCGGTTTCGGTGGTAAGTTCAGGTAAAAGAGAACGTTTGCGTCGGCTACCGATTGCGAGGCCGACACCGGGTTTCACGGTGAATTTTTCAACGAGGAAAAGATGGCTCAACAGACTCCTTTGTACGAACAGCACGTGTTATGCGGCGCCCGCATGGTGGACTTCCACGGCTGGATGATGCCGCTGCACTACGGCTCGCAAATTGATGAGCACCACGCGGTGCGCACCGATGCCGGTATGTTCGACGTGTCACACATGACGATTGTCGACCTGCGCGGAAGCCGCACCCGGGAGTTTTTGCGTTATCTGCTGGCAAACGACGTCGCCAAACTGAAGACGCCGGGCAAAGCGCTTTATACCGGCATGCTCAATGCCTCGGGCGGCGTGATTGACGACCTCATCGTCTACTACTTCACCGAAGATTTCTTCCGCCTCGTTGTAAACTCCGCCACCCGCGAAAAAGACCTCTCCTGGATTTCCCAACACGCTGAACCTTACGCCATCGATATCACCGTTCGTGACGATCTGTCGCTGATTGCCGTGCAGGGACCCAATGCCCAGGCGAAAGCCGCGTCTCTGTTCAGCGACGAGCAGCGCAACGCCACCGAAGGGATGAAGCCGTTCTTCGGCGTGCAGGTGGGGGATCTGTTTATCGCCACCACCGGCTACACCGGTGAAGCGGGCTATGAAATTGCCATGCCGAACGAGAAAGCCGCCGATTTCTGGCGTGCCCTGGTTGAGGCGGGCGTGAAGCCTGCGGGTCTGGGCGCGCGCGATACGCTGCGTCTGGAAGCGGGCATGAACCTCTACGGCCAGGAGATGGACGAAGGCGTCTCTCCGCTGGCGGCCAACATGGGCTGGACCATCGCGTGGGAACCGGCTGAACGTGAATTTATTGGTCGTGAAGCGCTGGAGATGCAGCGCGAGAAGGGCACCGAACAGCTGGTTGGCCTGGTGATGAAGGAAAAAGGCGTGCTGCGTGGCGAGCTGCCGGTGCGCTTCACCGATGCTGACGGCAATCATCGTGAAGGCGTGATCACCAGCGGAACCTTCTCCCCGACGCTCGGCTATAGTATTGCCCTGGCGCGCGTGCCGGCGGGCATTGGCGAAACGGCGGTGGTGCAGATCCGCAACCGCGAAATGCCGGTCAACGTGACCAAACCGATTTTTGTTCGCGCCGGTAAGCCGGTCGCCTAATTATTTTTATCAGGAGAACTTCAATGAGCAATGTGCCAGCAGAACTGAAATACAGCAAAGAACACGAGTGGCTGCGCAAAGAGGCGGACGGCACTTACACCGTTGGGATCACCGAGCACGCGCAGGAGCTGCTGGGCGACATGGTGTTTGTTGACCTGCCGGAAGTGGGCGCAACCGTGAGCGCAGGCGACGACTGTGCGGTGGCGGAATCCGTCAAAGCGGCTTCCGACATCTACGCGCCTGTGAGCGGTGAAATTGTTGCCGTGAACGACGCGCTGAGCGACTCCCCGGAGCTGGTCAACAGCGAGCCGTATGAAGGCGGCTGGATCTTCAAGATCAAAGCCAGCGACGAAGCGCAGGTTGCCGCGCTGCTGGATGCGACCGCGTACGAAGCATTACTGGAAGACGAATAACGTTGTGCCGGATGGCGCTGCGCATCCGGCCTACCGATCTGCGTAGGCCCGGTAAGCGTTAGCGCCACCGGGCAACAGCGTTACAGATAACTACGATTCACTGCACGTTTCAGGAACCATCGCTCATGACACAGACTTTAAGCCAGCTTGAAAACCGTGGCGCCTTCATTGAACGTCACATTGGGCCGGATGCTCAGCAACAGCAGGAGATGCTGAAGACAGTTGGCGCGGATTCATTAAACGCACTGATCGGCCAGATCGTGCCAAAAGACATCCAGCTTGCCACGCCGCCGCAGGTTGGCGAGTCCACAACGGAGTTCGCCGCGCTGGCGGAGCTGAAGGCTATCGCCGGCCTCAACAAGCGCTATAAGTCTTACATCGGCATGGGCTACACCAACGTGCAGTTACCGCCGGTTATCCTGCGCAACATGCTGGAAAACCCGGGCTGGTACACCGCTTATACCCCCTATCAGCCAGAAGTCTCCCAGGGCCGTCTGGAAGCGCTGCTGAACTTCCAGCAGGTGACCCTAGATCTGACCGGCATGGATATCGCTTCCGCCTCTCTGCTGGATGAAGCCACCGCCGCCGCCGAAGCGATGGCGATGGCGAAGCGCGTGAGCAAGCTGAAAAACGCCAACCGCTTCTTCGTAGCGGCAGACGTGCATCCCCAGACGCTGGACGTGGTGCGCACCCGTGCGGAAACCTTCGGCTTTGAGGTGATTGTCGACGACGCTGACAAAGTGCTGGATCACCAGGACGTCTTCGGCGTGCTGTTACAGCAGGTGGGCACTACCGGGGAAGTGCATGATTACAGCGCGCTGATCGCTGAGCTCAAATCCCGTAAGGTGATTGTGAGCGTCGCCGCTGATTTTATGGCGCTGGTGCTGCTGACCGCACCGGGCAAACAGGGCGCGGACATTGTCTTTGGCTCAGCGCAACGCTTCGGCGTGCCGATGGGCTACGGCGGCCCGCACGCTGCATTCTTTGGCGCAAAAGATGAATTTAAACGCTCCATGCCGGGCCGTATTATCGGCGTATCGAAAGATGCCGCCGGTAACACCGCGCTGCGCATGGCGATGCAGACCCGCGAGCAGCATATCCGCCGCGAGAAAGCGAACTCCAACATCTGTACCTCGCAGGTGCTGCTGGCAAACATTGCCAGCCTGTACGCGGTGTTCCACGGTCCGGCTGGGCTGAAACGTATTGCCAGCCGCATCCACCGTCTGGCCGACATTCTGGCCTGCGGCCTGCAACAGAAAGGCCTCAGGCTGCGTCATGAGCACTATTTCGACACCCTGTGCGTCGACGTGGCAGACAAGGCCGCCGTGCTGGCGCGCGCCGAGGCCGCGCAAATCAACCTGCGCAGCGACATTCATCACGCGGTAGGGATCACCCTTGATGAATCGACGACGCGTGACGATATCGCAACGCTGTTTGACGTGCTGCTGGGCGACGCACACGGTCTTGACGTTGATACGCTCGATAAAGAGGTCGCGCTCGACAGCCGCTCCATTCAGGAAAGCATGCTGCGCGACGACGCGATCCTGGCTCACCCGGTGTTCAACCGCTACCACAGCGAAACCGAGATGATGCGCTACATGCACTCTCTGGAGCGCAAGGATCTGGCGCTGAACCAGGCGATGATCCCGCTGGGCTCCTGCACCATGAAGCTGAACGCTGCGGCAGAGATGATCCCGATTACCTGGCCTGAGTTCTCCGAGCTGCACCCGTTCTGCCCGGCCGAGCAGGCGGAAGGTTATCACATGATGATCAACCAGCTTTCCGACTGGCTGGTGAAGCTGACCGGGTACGACGCGCTCTGCATGCAGCCGAACTCTGGCGCGCAGGGTGAATACGCCGGTCTGCTGGCGATCCGTCACTATCACGAAAGCCGCAATGAAGGCCACCGTGATATCTGCCTGATCCCAAGCTCCGCCCACGGCACCAACCCGGCCTCAGCACAGATGGCGGGCATGGAAGTGGTGGTCGTGGCGTGTGACAAAAACGGCAACATCGATTTGGCCGACCTGCGCGCGAAAGCCGGGCAGGCGGGCGACAAACTTTCGTGCATCATGGTGACCTACCCGTCTACCCACGGCGTGTACGAAGAGACTATCCGTGAAGTGTGTGAAGTGGTGCATCAGTTCGGCGGTCAGGTTTACCTCGACGGCGCGAACATGAACGCCCAGGTGGGCATCACCTCTCCGGGCTTCATTGGCGCGGACGTGTCGCACCTGAACCTGCACAAAACGTTCTGCATTCCACACGGCGGCGGTGGCCCAGGCATGGGGCCAATTGGCGTCAAAGCGCACCTGGCGCCGTTTGTGCCGGGGCACAGCGTGGTGCAGATTGAAGGTATGCTGACCCGTCAGGGCGCGGTCTCTGCGGCCCCGTTCGGTAGCGCCTCTATCCTGCCTATCAGCTGGATGTACATCCGCATGATGGGCGCGGAAGGCCTGAAGCAGGCCAGCCAGGTGGCGATCCTGAACGCCAACTATATCGCAACGCGCCTGAAGGATGCCTATCCGGTGCTCTACACCGGCCGCGACGGTCGCGTGGCGCATGAGTGCATCCTCGATATTCGTCCTCTGAAGGACGAGACGGGCATCAGCGAGCTGGATATTGCCAAACGCCTGATCGACTACGGTTTCCACGCGCCAACCATGTCCTTCCCGGTGGCGGGTACGCTGATGGTTGAGCCGACCGAGTCTGAAAGCAAGGTGGAGCTGGACCGCTTTATCGACGCGATGCTGGCCATTCGTAGCGAAATCGACCGCGTGAAGGGCGGTGAGTGGACGCTGGAAGATAACCCGCTGGTTAACGCGCCGCATACCCAGAACGAACTGGTGGCAGAGTGGAATCACGGTTACACCCGCGAGTTGGCCGTCTTCCCGGCGGGCGTGGCAAACAAATACTGGCCGACCGTGAAGCGTCTTGATGACGTCTACGGCGACCGTAACCTGTTCTGCTCCTGCGTACCGATGAGCGAATACCAGTAATTATTTGCCATACTGTAGGCCGGGTAAGCGTAAGCGCCACCCGGCTTTTTTTTATCTGGAGGTTGTGAATGGCAATTGCACTGGTCACCGGCGCCAGCCGCGGCATTGGTAAAGCCACCGCGCTACAGCTGGCAAGCGAAGGCTACACCGTAGCGGTGAATTTTCATCACAACATTACCGCTGCGACGGACGTTATCAATCAGATCGTGGACGCGGGCGGTCAGGCCTTTGCCGTGCGTGCGGATATCAGCGATGAAGCGCAGGTGATGGCAATGTTCGACAGCATCGATCGCGAAGGTGAGCCGCTCGCCGCGCTGGTGAACAACGCCGGAATTCTGTTTGAACAATCCACCCTCGAAAACCTCTCCGCTGAGCGTATTAACCGCGTGCTGGCCACCAACGTCACCGGCTATTTTCTCTGCTGCCGTGAGGCGGTAAAGCGCATGTCGCATAAACACGGCGGCAAGGGCGGCGCGATTGTGAACGTCTCTTCGGCGGCGTCACGCCTGGGCGCGCCCGGGGAATATGTGGATTATGCCGCCTCTAAAGGGGCGGTGGATTCCCTGACGACCGGCCTCGCGCTGGAGGTCGCGGCGCAGGGCATTCGCGTGAACTGCGTGCGGCCTGGCCTGATTTATACCGATATTCACGCCTCCGGCGGCGAGCCGGGGCGTGTGGATCGGGTGAAGTCTCTGTTACCCATGCAGCGTGGCGGACAGCCGGAGGAGGTCGCCCAGGCCATTGCCTGGCTGCTGAGCGACAAGGCCTCCTATGTCACCGGCAGCTTCCTGGAGCTGGCCGGCGGGAAGTAACGTTACGACGCCAGCCACAGCCGCAGGCGCATCCCCCAGCTGCTGTTCCAGCCGGTGGTGATCGACGTCACTTCACCGTGAGAGATCACCACCAGCGTGGGCGTCACCTGAACGTCCCACTGACGCGCCAGCTCTCCGCTGGCGTCGTTGACCGTGGGCATCGCAGCCTTCTTCTTCCTCATCCATGTTTCGAGCGTCGCGTTATCGCCTGAGCGCAGCGCAACCGACATCACGTTACCCCCGTCCGCGGCCAGCGCCGCTACCGACGGCGTGGTGTAGCGGCAGACGCCGCACCACGTCGCCCAGACGTAGACCAGCAGCGGACGCTCCTCACTCATGGCGATAAGATCGACGGTCTCGCCGTCGAGGGTTTGCAGCGTGGTGGATACGAAGTTCTGCGGCAGCGCGGGCTGGCGGAAATAGTCCACCGCCAGGCTCACGGCTACGCCAATCAGCAGCCACACGGCCAGCTCGCGCAGCAGGCGCGGAAGCTTACCTGCCACGGGCGTTTGCCAGCTGTTCTTTGACCAGCCCCTCCAGATCGTCATAAGGAATGGCGCCCGCCACCATCTGGTCACCGATGATGGTTGCCGGCGTACCCTGAATATTCAGTACCTGCGCCAGGATCAGGTTCATCTTTAGGCTGTCCATGGTTTTATCATCCGTTTTAATGCCGTCCGTTCCGGTTTTGGCCCGCGCGGCGGCGATGCTGGCGTCATCGTGATAGCCTTTTTTCATCATCAGCCGCTGGTGGAGCGCCCAGAATTTGTCCGGCGCCTGCTGCCATGTCGAGAGCGCCGCCTTAGCGGCATTCACCGAGCTTTGCCCCTTAAACGGCAGCAGTTTAACGATGAGCTGCACGTCGGGATTATCACGTACGATTTTCTCCAGCATCGGGTCGAACTGCTTGCAGTAAGGGCAGTTGTAGTCCGTGAAGGAGACGATGGTGAGCTTCGGCGACGTCGCGCCGGTGCGCGGGCTGGCCGGATCGTTGAACAGCAGCGCCGCCAGCTGGTCATCGGAAGCGTCCTCTGTCGGCGCGGCAAAACTGAACGCCGATAAAGAGAGCAACAGTAAGGCGATAAACGAGCGCATATTATTTTCCTTTCGCATCGGACAGGGTGCTCAGCACCGCTTCACGGCTTAACAGCGGGGGCAGCACGTGGCCCTGCGGTAACCCTGGTCCGTAAATCTGGTTAAACGGTACGGCGGCGCTGCCGCGCGTGGTTAAGAACTGGCTGATGGTATCGGAGGGGCGGCTCCAGTCACCGCGCAGGGCAACAACGTCCGGGGCGGAGAGCGCATCCTGCACGTCGTCGCGCAGCAGCACGTTGTATTTATTGGCTTTACAGGTCACGCACCAGTCGGCGGTCACGTCGACGAACACCCGTTTGTTCTCTGCCAGCGCCTGGGTGATGGCCTGCTCGCTGAGCGGCTGCCAGTGAATGCGATCGCGTCGGGCCCCCTCGCTGCCGGAGCCGGAAACAAACGCAACCGCCCCGGCCACGACGATGGCAAACGCTCCGGCGCGCAGGGCCGTTTGCCAGCGGTAGCGCCAGGCGGTGACCAGCAGCAGCGCAAGGATGAGGAGCACGCCCAGCGTGATAACGGGCAGGGTGCCGATATGCACCGTCAGTAAGCTCAGCAGCCACAGCGATGAGCCAAGCATCATTATCCCCAGCACGACGCGCACGACGTTCATCCAGCGTCCCGGGCGCGGCAACCGCTGTGCCAGCCCCGGCCAGGCCGCCACCAGCAGCCACGGCAGGCTCATGCCGATGCCCATTGCCAGGAAGATCCCCCACAGCAGAGGAAGCGGCGACGCCAGCGCGACCGATACCGCAGTGCCCAGGAACGGCGCGGTGCAGGGCGTTGCCAGCAGCGTCGCAAACGCGCCCTGCCAGAAATGGCCTGCCAGGCCGTTTCCTCCGCGCGTGGCGAGGAACGTGCTGGCCCCGGAAGGGAGACGGATTTCAAACAGCCCCAGCAGGCTGGCGCTGAAAAGCACCATGACCAGCGCCATCGCGCCAATAAACCACGGATTCTGGAACTGGATCCCCCAGCCAAGCGCCTGATTGCCTAAGCGTAAAACCGTCATCATCAGCGCCAGCGCGAGGAACGACATCACGATCCCGGACACCGAAGCAAGAAACTGCCTGCGCACCTGACCGCGCGCCTGCCGTTCGGTTTGCATCAGCGTGCCCAGCTTCATGGCCAGCACCGGCAGCACGCAGGGCATAACGTTGAGGATCAGACCACCAGCCAGCGCCATCAGCAGCACCCAGCCTAACGAGAACGCGGGGGCGGCCCTGCCCGGCTGGATCTCCACGCGGGACTCCTGCGCCTGGCCGCTGTCGGCGAGCACCAGCGACAGCGTTTTCCCGCTGAGGCTCGGCGCGGCCTCGCCCCAGCTGTCCGTCACGGGCACGGTGGCCACCAGCGAATCACCGCGCACGGCGAGGGTCGGCTTGCCGAAATCCACGTCGTCCATGCCGTCGATAAACAGCGACGGCGCCTGCCAGCCAGCCTCACGCTGCGCCGTTACGGTCAGCTTGCCGGGGGCGTAGGTGGCGTTAAGCGTTGAGGTCAACCCGCCGCTGAGCGGAAGGGTGCCCATGGCCCGACTGAAATCATAATCAAAACCGGCGTCTGCGGATGCGGTCATGTTCAGCGAGAACGGGTAGTCGGTAAGAATACAGACGTTGCTACAGGTGGAGAGCGTCAGCACGCCGCTCAGGATCTTCGGGACGTCGCCCCGCAGGGTGATGGGAAAGCTCACATCGCCGTGATAGCCCTGCGTGGTGATGCCCGCGACGTCGAAACGCTGCGGCGTAGGCCAGCGCCAGATCGCCTCAACGGGTTGATGCCAGATAATGGCGGGTGCGACGCCGCCTTCGCCCGGCGAGCGCCAGTAGGTTTTCCACCCTTTTTGCAGGGCGACGTCCAGCAGCAGGCGGGTTTCGCCAGTGCTTTCGGGTTGCGCACGCAGCCTGACGCTGGCGTGCTGATTATCGGCGGCGCGCAGCCAGCCGCTGTCGGCAGCCTGGCTGAGGGGCAGCCATAGCCAAAGCAGGCAGACCAGCAGTCGCCTGAATACAGTAAACATAAATTTTCTCCGTAAATGATAAATTAACCTGAAGTGACAGGCGAAGACTCATTCACGGAAGACGCATAATCGCAGATGCACCCGTAACCGGGGCGGGGAGATAACGCGGGGAGGCCACTGCCGCTCGCGGCGCGGCGGAATGGCTGCCAGCAACGCCAGCAGCAGGGTAACGGCAAACAGGGCGCCTTCAAACAACACCGGCGGGACCGACATCAGCGATTTGGCGCTAAGCTCACATGGGGTGACCGGTGCGTCGGAACTCTCCTGCCCCTGCTGGACAGACTGGCTTACGGCGGTGACGTTCATGACAAGCGCGTGCATCCCGGCCATCCGCTGGGCGGTGCATATCAGCACCACCAGGCAGGCCAGGGCTACAAGCAGGATAGCGTTGCGTTGTCGCTTAATCATGTTCGCCTCTAATATTCAGGACGCCTATATTATCGGGCGAACATCTTTTGGCAACGCAAATGCTGTAAAGAAGTGTCTGGAAGATAAGCGGTTTGCCCTCTCCGGTTGCAGAGAGGGCGAGCGATTACAGCGTTTCGCCGTTGCTGGCAATGACGGTTTTATACCACTCGAAGCTCTTTTTGCGGGAGCGGGACATGTCGCCTGTGCCATCGTCATGCTTGTTAACGTAGATAAAGCCGTAGCGCTTGCTGTACTGGCCGGTGGTGAAGGAGACGCAGTCGATGCAGCCCCACGGGGTGTAGCCCATCAGATCCACGCCGTCCCAGGTCACGGCCTTCATCATCTCTTCCACATGGGCGCGCAGGTAGTCGATGCGGTAGTCATCGTTGATGCTGCCGTCTGCTTCCACTTTGTCGTAGGCACCGAAACCATTTTCTACGATAAACAGCGGCTTCTGGTAGCGCTCGTACAGCTCGCACAGCGAATAGCGCAGGCCCACAGGATCAATCTGCCAGCCCCAGTCGGACGCCTTCACGTGCGGGTTCGGCACGCTGCCCTCGAAGCCGGAAATGGCGTCGCCGGTGCCGCCTTCCGCTTTGACCGCGTTGGTCATGTAGTAGCTGAAACCTAAGTAGTCGCAGGTGCCTTCACGCAGGATTTGCTCGTCGCCCGCTTCCATTTTGATGGAGAAGCCACGGCGCTCCCACTCGTTCAGCACGTAAGACGGGTAGTAGCCGCGCAGCTGAACGTCGGTAAAGACGTAGCGCTCGCGCATGGATTCCTGGGCGAACATCACATCTTCTGGCTTGCAGGAGTAAGGATAGAGCGCCACCATCGCCAGCATGCAGCCGACCTTCATCTCCGGGTTGATGCGGCGTGCGGCCTTCACCGCCAGGGCGCTGGCCACGAACTGGTGGTGCAGCACCTGGTACATGGTCTCTTCGGGGTTATCGTGCTCGGTATACACCACGCCGGAGCAGCAGTAGCCGAACAGCGGCGCGCGCCAGTTGCGCTGGTTGTTGATTTCGTTGAAGGTCATCCAGTATTTGACCTTATTTTTGTAGCGCTCAAACACCACTTCCGAGAAGCGCACGAAGAAATCCACCACTTTACGGTTGGTCCAGCCGCCGTATTCCTGAACGAGGTGCAGCGGCATTTCAAAGTGGGAGAGGGTGATCACCGGCTCGATGTTGTACTTCAGCAGCTCGTCGAACATGTCGTCGTAGAACTTCAGCCCCTCTTCGTTTGGCTGAGCTTCATCCCCTTTCGGGAAGATGCGTGTCCAGGCGATGGAGGTACGGAAGCATTTGAAGCCCATCTCGGCAAACAGCTTGATGTCTTCTTTGTAATGGCCGTAGAAGTCGACGGCCTCGTGGTTCGGGTAATATTTGCCTTCAATCACTTCCTGAGTGATTTCACGCGGAACGCCGTGGGCGCCGCCGGTGAGGACGTCGCAGATGCTGGGGCCTTTGCCGCCTTTGTTCCAGCCGCCCTCAACCTGGTGCGCCGCCACCGCGCCGCCCCATAAAAAATCTTTCGGTAAGGTGAGTTTTTTCATCTTTGCTATTCTCAATTCAGGACTTAATGATTTCGAGTCTAGCAAAGCGGAATTAAATGTCACGATATAACAATTTGCGGAAATTGTAATTTGTCACATCAAAAAAACAGGGTGTTTTATTCTGTTAATTTCTTCGCCAGCTTCCGGCCTAATGATTCCAGAATATAGATCACAGGAATTTGGGTGGTGATATCGTAAACGCCGCCGATTCGCGTTTGCGGAACGTGCCAGGAGAGGTTGAAGTCTGCCAGCTTCGCGAGACGAGAGTGTTCATGGCTGGTAATGGAGAGTACCTTGCAGCGGTGCAGGCTGAACTGGCTGGCAAAGCGTAAGATCTCTTCGGTTTCGCCGGAGACGGAGAGCACAATAGCCAGCGCATTTTTAGCCATATCGTTCGTGACCGGGAAATAGGGATCGTCAATATGGTTGCTGAATTTGCCGATATTTGAAAAGAAACGTGCGCCATATTTTGCCAGCGATCCGGACGTGCCTGCGCCGACGAAAATAATGCGTTCGGAGGATAAAATAATATCGACGGCCTCATTTAATAACGTATCGAACTCTTCGTTATTTACGCTTTTAAAGAAGCTGATAATTTCGCTGGCGCCAAAATTTGCCTGCTGCGGCTCGTTCTGCTCCAGGTAGAGCTTAAAGCGCACGCGGAACTCAGAGTAGCCATCGCAGTTGAGCTTGCGGCAAAAGCGCAGGATGGTGGTAGTGGAAACGCCCGCCGCATCCGCCAGCTCGCGGATGGTCATGTACATCACTTTGTCACGGTTCTTAATGACATAGTTGTAGACCATCATTTCCAGATTGTTGAGGCTGGCAATGGCGGAATGGGTGAACATACTCACAATGGCTAAACTCGCTGTCGGACACTATCCCTGAATCATACCATGCCGCCCGGCGCCGGGAGACGGTTTTATCTCATTGATTACTCAGGTGTTAATGAAATCATTTACATCTGTACGGTGGATTGTTTTTTCATTGCATTGAATTATAAGGATAAATCTTTATTGTGGATTTATTTTAGCTAACAGGTGTTCACTGGAATCATTCTCAGTTAGCATAGACTGGCGATGAATAATCATCTTTTGTTTTCCCGGAGTTAAGTATGGTGAGCAGACCATTAATCGCACAGGGATATTCGCTGGCTGAGGAAGTAGCCAACAGTATAAGCCATGGCATTGGCCTGGTGTTTGGGATTGTCGGTTTAGTATTGCTGCTGGTGCAGGCGGTGGATTCCAACGCCAGCGCGATGGCCATCACCAGCTACAGCCTGTATGGCGGGAGTATGATCCTGCTATTTCTGGCCTCAACGCTGTATCACGCTATTCCGCACCAGCGGGCGAAGATATGGCTCAAGAAATTTGACCACTGCGCTATCTATCTTCTTATTGCAGGCACCTACACGCCGTTTTTGCTGGTGGGGCTCAACTCACCGCTGTCGCGTGGCCTGATGATTGTAATCTGGAGCCTGGCGCTGCTGGGGATCCTGTTTAAGCTGACCATCGCGCACCGGTTCAAAGTGCTGTCGCTGGTCACCTATCTGACAATGGGCTGGCTCTCGCTGATTGTGGTGTATCAGTTAGCCATTAAGCTTGCGGTCGGGGGCGTGACGCTGCTGGCGGTGGGCGGGGTGGTTTACTCGCTGGGCGTGATTTTCTACGTCTGTAAGCGCATCCCGTACAACCATGCGATCTGGCACGGCTTTGTGCTGGGCGGCAGCGTGTGCCACTTCCTGGCGATTTATTTGTATGTGGGGCAGGTGTAGTTTGTTGTCGGGTGGCGGCTTCGCCTTACCCGACCTACGGGAACTGTAGGCCTGGTAAGCGCAGCGCCACCGGGCGATACAGCATCAATCTTCCAGTGAATACGGCAGCGGCTCAATGCTGAGCGTGTTCGCATCATCCCGCACGCGGAATACGCTGTCGGGCTCCATATCATTATTCATGACAACCTGCACCAGCAGGCGGCCATCATCGAGCTGTACGGCGGCTAACACGGTGCCGGTACGACGCCAGTTTTCACCCATCTTCATCTCGAGATCTTCACCCGCTTCCGGCACGCGGCTGGCGTGGCCCGCCAGCGTCCACAGGGCACGTTTGTTCGCGCCGCGGAATTTCGCCCGCGCCACCATCTCCTGACCGGTGTAGCAGCCTTTCTTAAAGCTGATACCGCCCAGCGCCTGAATGTTGGTCGCCTGCGGGATAAACTGCGCGCTGTTTGCCGCGTCAATCACCGGCAGGCCCGCTTCGATGTTCAGCGCCAGCCACTGCTGGCTGTTGTTGAGCTGTGCTTCACCGCGAAGGGCCTCGGTGACGCGTTCCGCCGTTGCCACGTCTGTTACCAGCAGGAAGCGCTCCGCCGGGTGCTCGAACCACAGAATGGAGGTCGCTCCCTCACTGACCAGCTGTTTTTCGGCATCCGGTAGCTCGGCAAACAGGTTTTTCAGCGCTGCACGCGCCTGGAAACCCGCAACCCCCAGCAGGACGTGTTCATCGTCCGGGGCGATAGTGACTTTAGAAAAGACTGCATATTTTTTCAGCTCTTTAAGCTGGGCGTCACGCAGGCTGCGGCGCTCAATGAAGGCGAACCCGTCCTGACGGCGGAACAGACGCAGGTTGCTCCACATTTTGCCTTTTGGATCGCAATGGGCGACCAGCAGATGCTGGTGTTCAGTCAACTGCGCTACGTCCGCTGTGACCTGGCCTTGCAGGTATTTTTCGCTGTCCGCACCGGTCAGTGTCGCCAGTGCCCAGTCATCAAGAGTAATCAGCGTCAGCGGCAGACGCGCAGAGGCGGCGGGCTGGCGAGGAGAAAATGGTGTAAATGCCATAGTGATGTCCTGAATTGCTTAACGCTTTGATAATACCTAATGGTAAAAGAGACTGTATTCATTGCAAGCGCTTTCAGCAGGCCATTCGTGCCATTACCTGGTTATGCGTAGCGCTATGCAAAATAGTGTAATCCACTGTCTTAATAGGGATTATTCTGGAAGCCTGCTCGTAGTTCGCAATATTCCAGTAAAGAAACGGTCAAAAACACGTTACACTACCAGGTGTCCCGGAAAGCAATAATGAATACCGAACGGGATACCGACTGTGCCAAACGTAATGCAGGAAACAGAACATGGATATTAACAACAAGGCCCGTATTCACTGGGCGTGCCGTCGCGGCATGCGTGAACTTGATATCTCCATCATGCCTTTCTTTGAGTATGAGTACGACAGCTTAAGCGATGACGATAAGCGTCTGTTTGTCCGCCTGCTTGAGTCTGACGATCCGGATTTATTCAACTGGCTGATGAATCACGGCAAGCCCGCCGACACCGAGTTGCAACGGATGGTGCAATTAATTCAAACACGGAATCAGGAACGTGGTCCTGTGGCAATCTGATCTTCGCGTCTCGTGGCGCTCACAGTGGATGTCGTTACTGCTCCACGGACTGGTCGCGGCATTGGTGTTATTGGTGCCGTGGCCGCTTAGCTACACCCCTCTGTGGTTGCTTTTGCTGTCGTTTGTGGTGTTTGACAGCGTGCGAAGCCAGCGTCGCATCAACGCCCGTCAGGGTGAAATCAAGCTGCTGATGGATTCTCGCCTGCGCTGGCAGGGAAAAGAGTGGGAGATGATAGGGACGCCGTGGATGCTCAACACCGGGATGATGCTACGGCTGCGTCGGGTTGAGGACAATCGACGCCAGCACCTGTGGCTGGCAGCAGACAGTATGGATGCCGCGGAGTGGCGGGATCTGCGCCGGCTCATCGTGCAACAGCCGACGCAGGAGTAAATCAGCTAAACTGCTCGGCCATCTCACCCAGAATTTGCTCGCACCAGGTCTGGAGGCGCTCGTCGCTGAGATCGTACTGGTTGGTTTCATCCAGCGCGAGCCCGACAAACAGCTGGCCGTCGGCAATGACGGGTTTTGGGCTGGTGAACTCATAGCCTTCCGTAGGCCAGTAGCCGATAAACGTCGCGCCCTTTGGCGCCAGTTTGTCATGCAGCATGCCGAGCGCGTCGAGGAACCACTCCCCGTAGCCCAGCTGGTCGCCCATGCCGTACATCGCAATGATTTTGCCCTCGAAATTGACCGTATCGAGCCGATCCCAGATGGCTTCCCAGTCTTCCTGAATCTCACCAAAATCCCAGGTTGGGATGCCCAGGATCAGCACATCGTACTGCTCCATCAAGGCGACCGAGTCATCTTTCAGGTTATGCAACGTCACCAGTTCCGGGCCAATGATGTCGCGAATTTTCTCCGCCGCCATTTCGGTGTAGCAGGTGCTGGAACCATAGAACAGACCAATATTCATCGCGTAACAATCTCAATTCTTGCTATGACTTTGCGCGTAGTGTACCAGAAACCGATGGCAATCAGGCATAATGGCCAGATTGCAGAACCAAAGGGGCTGATGTGGAAAAGGATCTCGCACTCATCGAACAGTTTCTCGACGCGCTGTGGCTGGAAAAAAACCTCGCTGAAAATACGCTCAGCGCCTACCGCCGGGATCTTACCCTGCTGGTGGAGTGGCTGGCGCACCGGGGGCTGACGCTTGAAAGCGCGCAAAGCGATGACCTGCAAGGGTTACTGGCCGAGCGGATGGAAGGGGGATACAAAGCCACCAGCTCCGCGCGTCTGCTGAGCGCCATGCGCCGCCTGTTCCAGCACCTTTACCGCGAGAAGATCCGCGCGGACGATCCCAGCGCACTGCTGGCATCGCCTAAACTGCCTCAGCGGCTGCCAAAAGATCTCAGCGAAGCACAAGTTGAGAGATTATTACAGTCGCCCGCAGTTGACCTTCCGCTGGAGTTACGCGATAAAGCCATGCTTGAACTATTGTATGCCACGGGCCTGCGCGTTTCCGAACTGGTTGGCCTGACGATGAGCGATGTCAGCCTGCGTCAGGGCGTGGTGCGCGTCATCGGTAAAGGGAACAAAGAACGGCTGGTGCCGCTGGGTGAAGAGGCGGTCTACTGGCTGGAGACGTATCTGGAACACGGACGTCCGTGGCTGCTGAACGGCGTTTCCATTGATGTATTATTCCCGAGCCAGCGCGCGCAGCAGATGACGCGACAAACGTTCTGGCATCGCATTAAACATTACGCCACACTGGCGGGTATTGACAGTGAAAAGCTGTCGCCGCACGTTTTGCGTCACGCCTTCGCGACGCATCTGTTAAACCACGGCGCTGATTTACGCGTGGTGCAGATGTTGCTTGGACACAGCGATCTTTCAACGACGCAGATTTACACCCATGTCGCGACGGAACGCCTGCGGCAGCTACACCAACAGCACCACCCTCGCGCGTGAGTGCCGACGAATTGTTACAGGATCATATATGAAAAAGTCTTTAGCGCTGTTCACCCTGCTGGCAGCTTCAGTTTCCGGATTTGCCCATGCGGACGATGCCGCCATTAAACAGTCTCTGACGAAACTCGGCGTCGCCAGCAGCGAGATCCAGCCATCGCCGGTGGCTGGCATGAAAACGGTGCTGACCAACAGCGGCGTGCTGTACGTGACCGAAGACGGTAAGCACATCATTCAGGGGCCAATGTACGACGTGAGTGGCGCACAGCCGGTGAACGTCACTAACCAGCTGCTGATGAAAAACCTGAACGCGCTCGAAAAAGAGATGATCGTCTACAAAGCGGCGCAGGAAAAACACGTCATTACCGTCTTCACTGACATCACCTGCGGCTACTGCCACAAGCTGCATGAAGAGATGAAAGACTACAACGCGCTGGGCATTACCGTGCGTTACCTGGCCTTCCCACGTGCCGGCGTGCAGAGCCAGCCCGAGCAGGATATGAAGGCGATCTGGTGTGCGAAAGACCGCAATAAGGCCTTTGATGACGCGATGAACGGCAAAGGCGTGAAGCCTGCGTCCTGCGATATCGACATCGCTAACCACTACGCGCTGGGCGTCCAGTTTGGCGTGAGCGGGACGCCAGCTATTGTCCTGAGCAACGGTTACGTGGTGCCGGGCTATCAGGGTCCAAAAGAGATGAAAGCGTTCCTCGACGCGCATCAGAAACAGACGGGCGGTAAGTAATTCGCGTGAAAGCCCCGATAAAACTGCGCCGCCGTGAAGCGGTTGATACGGCCGATTTACCCGCCGACCTTCCTCCGCTGCTAAAGCGGCTGTATGCCAGCCGCGGCGTGCGAACGGCAAGCGATCTTGAGCGCAGCGTCAAAGGCATGCTGTCCTGGCAGGCGCTGAGCGGCATCGAAAAAGCGACCGACATGCTCTACGACGCGTTCCGTGAAGGGACGCGGATTGTCGTGGTGGGCGATTTCGATGCCGACGGCGCAACCAGCACCGCGCTGAGCGTGCTCAGCCTGCGTGCCCTGGGCTGCGATAACGTGACTTATCTGGTGCCGAACCGGTTTGAGGATGGCTACGGCCTCAGCCCGGAAGTGGTCGATCAGGCCCACGCCCGTGGCGCACAGATGATCATGACCGTGGATAACGGGATCTCCTCTCATGCGGGGGTCGATCATGCCCATGCGCTGGGGATCCCGGTTCTGGTCACCGATCACCACCTGCCAGGAGAAACCCTGCCGGCCGCCGAAGCCATCATTAACCCCAACCTGCGCGACTGTGATTTCCCGTCGAAATCGCTGGCCGGGGTAGGGGTGGCGTTTTATCTGATGCTGGCGCTGCGCACGTTGCTGCGCGATAAGGGCTGGTTTGAGTCGCGCGGGATAGCCGTGCCGAACCTGGCGGAATATCTCGATCTGGTGGCGCTGGGAACCGTAGCGGACGTGGTGCCGCTCGATACCAATAACCGGATTCTCACCTGGCAGGGCTTAAGCCGTATTCGCGCAGGTAAATGCCGTCCGGGGATCAAGGCGCTGCTGGAAATTGCCAACCGCGATCCGCTTAAGCTCGCGGCCAGCGATTTGGGCTTTGCCCTCGGCCCGCGCCTGAACGCGGCGGGGCGGCTGGACGATATGTCCGTTGGCGTCGCGCTGCTGCTGTGCGACAACATCGGCGAAGCGCGCGTGCTGGCCAACGAGCTGGACGCGCTCAACCAGACCCGTAAAGAGATTGAGCAGGGGATGCAGGCCGAAGCGCTGACCCTGTGCGAAAAGCTGGAGCGCAGCGGCGATACCCTGCCGGGCGGGCTGGCGATGTACCACCCTGAATGGCACCAGGGCGTGGTGGGCATTCTGGCCTCTCGCATCAAGGAGCGCTTCCACCGTCCGGTGATCGCGTTTGCGCCTGCCGGGGACGGCACGCTGAAAGGCTCCGGACGCTCGATTCCGGGGCTGCACATGCGCGACGCGCTGGAGCGTCTCGACACGCTTCATCCGAACCTGATGATTAAGTTCGGCGGCCACGCGATGGCCGCGGGCCTGTCGCTCGAAGAGGCGAAGTTCGAGGAATTCCAGCGCCTGTTTGGCGAACTGGTCACCGACTGGATCGATCCGTCGCTGTTGCAGGGGGAAGTGGTTTCTGACGGTGAGCTTTCCCCGGCTGAAATGACCATGGACGTGGCGCAGATGCTGCGCGATGCGGGCCCGTGGGGGCAGATGTTCCCGGAGCCGCTTTTCGACGGGCGTTTTCGTTTGCTGCAACAGCGTATTGTCGGCGAACGCCACCTCAAAGTGATGGTGGAACCGGTCGGCGGCGGGCCGCTGCTGGACGGCATTGCGTTTAACGTTGATACCTCCATCTGGCCGGACAACGGCGTGCGCGAGGTTGAGCTGGCCTATAAGCTGGATATTAACGAGTTTCGCGGTAACCGCTCCCTTCAGATCATCATCGACAATATCTGGCCAATTTAGCGTCAGTAATCTCTATAAAAAAGGGCGTGGATTCGGTACAATCCCGCTCTTATCACCGCATTTTGACAAGCTCATAAAAGAAAACAGACCATGTTTGAAATTAATCCGGTAAAAAACCGCATTCAGGACCTCACGGAGCGCTCTGACGTTCTTAGGGGGTATCTTTGACTACGATGCCAAGAAAGAGCGTCTCGAAGAAGTAAACGCCGAGCTGGAACAGCCGGACGTCTGGAACGAACCTGAACGCGCTCAGGCGCTGGGTAAAGAGCGTTCCTCCCTCGAAGCTATCGTAGATACGCTGGATCAGATGTCGCAGGGTCTGGAAGATGTTTCTGGGCTGCTGGAGCTGGCCGTCGAAGCCGACGACGAAGAAACCTTTAACGAAGCCGTGGCAGAACTCGACGTGCTGGAAGAGAAGCTGGCGCAGCTGGAATTCCGTCGTATGTTCTCCGGCGAATACGACAGCGCGGACTGCTATCTCGATATTCAGGCAGGTTCTGGCGGTACCGAAGCGCAGGACTGGGCCAGCATGCTGATGCGTATGTATCTGCGCTGGGCGGAAGCGCGCGGTTTCAAAACCGAGATTATCGAAGAGTCTGAAGGTGAAGTTGCCGGCATTAAGTCCGTCACCATCAAGATCATCGGTGACTACGCCTACGGCTGGCTGCGTACTGAAACCGGCGTGCACCGCCTGGTGCGTAAGAGTCCGTTTGACTCCGGTGGCCGTCGCCACACCTCCTTCAGCTCCGCGTTTGTCTATCCGGAAGTGGATGAAGATATCGATATCGACATCAACCCGGCGGACCTGCGTATTGACGTGTACCGCGCATCCGGCGCGGGTGGTCAGCACGTTAACCGTACGGAATCGGCGGTGCGTATTACCCACATTCCAACCGGGCTGGTCACACAGTGCCAGAACGACCGTTCCCAGCATAAGAACAAAGACCAGGCCATGAAGCAGATGAAAGCGAAGCTTTATGAGCTGGAGATGCAGAAGAAAAATGCTGAGAAGCAGGCGATGGAAGACAACAAGTCCGACATCGGCTGGGGCAGCCAGATCCGTTCTTACGTCCTTGATGACTCCCGCATCAAAGACCTGCGTACCGGGGTTGAAACCCGTAACACGCAGGCGGTGCTGGACGGCAGCCTGGACCAATTTATCGAAGCAAGTTTGAAAGCAGGGTTATGAGGAACCAACATGTCTGAACAACAAGCACAGGGCGCTGACGCGGTAGTCGATCTTAACAACGAACTGAAAACCCGCCGCGAGAAGCTGGCAGCGCTGCGCGAGCAGGGCGTGCCGTTCCCGAACGATTTTCGTCGTGACCACACCTCAGACCAACTGCACGCTGACTTCGACGGTAAAGAGAACGAAGAGCTTGAAGCGCTGAACGTTGAAGTGTCCGTGGCTGGCCGTATGATGACCCGTCGTATCATGGGTAAGGCGTCCTTCGTGACCTTACAGGACGTTGGCGGCCGCATTCAGCTGTACGTCTCCCGTGACGACCTGCCGGAAGGCATCTACAACGAGCAGTTCAAGAAGTGGGACCTGGGCGATATCCTGGGCGCAAAAGGTAAACTGTTCAAAACCAAGACCGGTGAACTGTCTATCCACTGCACCGAGCTACGTCTGCTGACCAAAGCCCTGCGCCCGCTGCCGGACAAGTTCCACGGTTTGCAGGATCAGGAAGCGCGCTATCGTCAGCGCTACCTGGACCTCATCTCTAACGATGAATCCCGTAAGACCTTCAAAATTCGCTCCCAGATCATGGCCGGTATTCGCCAGTTCATGGTTAACCGCGACTTTATGGAAGTGGAAACCCCGATGATGCAGGTGATCCCTGGCGGCGCATCTGCCCGTCCGTTCATCACCCATCACAACGCCCTGGATCTCGACATGTACCTGCGTATCGCGCCGGAACTGTACCTGAAGCGTCTGGTGGTAGGTGGTTTCGACCGCGTGTTTGAGATCAACCGTAACTTCCGTAACGAAGGCATCTCTGTGCGCCATAACCCAGAGTTCACCATGATGGAACTCTACATGGCGTATGCGGATTACAAAGATCTGATCGAGCTGACCGAATCCCTGTTCCGCACCCTGGCGCAGGATATTCTGGGCACCACCGAAGTGCCTTACGGTGAAGAAGTGTTCGACTTCGGCAAGCCATTCGAAAAACTGACCATGCGCGAAGCGATCAAGAAATACCGTCCGGAAACCGAGATGGCGGATCTGGATAACTTTGACTCTGCGAAAGCGATCGCCGAAAGCATCGGTATCAAGGTGGAGAAGAGCTGGGGTCTGGGCCGTATCGTGACCGAGATCTTCGAAGAAGTGGCAGAAGCGCACCTGATTCAGCCGACCTTCATCACCGAATACCCGGCGGAAGTGTCTCCGCTGGCGCGTCGTAATGACGAGAACCCGGAAATTACTGACCGCTTCGAATTCTTCATCGGTGGCCGCGAAATCGGCAACGGTTTCAGCGAGCTGAACGATGCAGAAGATCAGGCGCAGCGCTTCCAGGATCAGGTTAATGCGAAAGCGGCAGGCGACGACGAAGCGATGTTCTTCGACGAAGACTACGTAACCGCGCTGGAACACGGCCTGCCGCCGACGGCTGGCCTGGGTATTGGTATCGACCGTATGGTTATGCTGTTCACCAACAGCCACACCATCCGCGACGTGATCCTGTTCCCGGCGATGCGTCCGGTGAAATAAGCCGTTAAGATGTAAAAAAAGCCCCGCGCGTATTTCGCCGGGGCTTTTTTATTGCGCGGCGAAGGCGCTGAGTTCTTCGCGCGCGGCCGTCGCTTCCAGCACCATCCACGGACTGAACGCCCACGGCGTGGCGTCCAGCGCGCGAAATAGCGCGTCCAGCTCCACCCACCGGTACTCCATCACTTCGTCGCTATTGATTGCGAGGGTATTCGTGACGCGGGCCGCGTAGACCGGGCAAATCTCATTTTCAACGATCCCGGACGGGTCGGCTTCGCGATAGCGGAACGCCGGGGCAACGGGAGTGATGTCGGTGATTTCGGCGCCGATTTCAAAGCGGCAGCGGCGGATAATCGCCTGCTCCGTCGCTTCATCGGTCTGTGGATGACCGCAAACGGAGTTCGTCCACACGCCAGGCCAGGCTTTTTTACTTAAGGCGCGCCGGGTAATCAGACATTCTCCGTTAGCGTTAAACAGCCACGAAGAGAAAGCCAGGTGTAGCGGGGTGTGTGTCGTGTGCGCGGCGTACTTCTCCTGAGTGCCAATCACCTTTCCCTGGTCATTTACCAAAATAACGTGTTCTTGAATACTCATTGATGCTCCAGTGCCAAAATGCCAAATGGTTCAGCACCATCAGCAGAATTATTATACTGCATTCTTATGCGAACGGTTTGGCCCACAGAGCGGAAAAGGGCATGACCGGCATCAGTTTGGGCTGCTATCATAGTGCGCCATTCACGCTGACCGAGGAGCTGTTTTGTTTGCAGGAAGCCTGACGAGAAACCCGATCATTGCCGTTTTCTTCCTGACGCTGACGCTACTTGTAGCGGGATGCTCGGGGAGTAAATCGTCGGATATGGGCAGTTATTCCGGTGCCGTCTATACCGTTAAGCGCGGAGACACGCTCTACCGCATCTCACGTGCCACGGGGACCAGCGTGAAGGAGCTGGCGCGCCTGAATAACATCTCTCCACCGTATACCATTGAGATAGGGCAGAAGCTCAAGGTTAACGGCGGTTCCTCCTCAGGGAAAAAATCCTCAACGCGCAAAACGGCCAAAGTCACACCATCCTACCAGGTACCAAAATCCTCCTGGCCGCCGGTCGGTCAGCGTTGCTGGATCTGGCCTGCCAGCGGAAAAGTGGTGGCGCCGTACTCGCTCTCGGAAGGGGGCAACAAAGGCATTGATATCGCAGCCGCGCGCGGCACGCCGGTTTACGCGTCGGGAGCCGGGAAGGTGGTGTATGTCGGTAATCAGCTGCGCGGTTATGGCAACCTGATCATGATTAAGCATGGTGAGGACTACATTACGGCCTATGCGCATAACGACACGATGCTGGTCAACAACGGTCAGAACGTAAAGGCGGGGCAGAAGATTGCGACCATGGGCAGTACCGGGACGGATACGGTGAAGCTGCACTTCCAGATCCGCTATAAGGCCACGGCCATCGATCCGCAGCGTTATCTTCCGGCGCAGGGTAGCAAACCGAAGTGCTAAGTGATTAGATTATCGCCAGTTAGCTGTGAAGAGGCTTGTATGCAGAAGCGTAAGGTCTATAATGCCTTACGCACCTCAAAGCGGGCGTAGTTCAATGGTAGAACGAGAGCTTCCCAAGCTCTATACGAGGGTTCGATTCCCTTCGCCCGCTCCATGACCATTCTTAAAGTTCAATAAATTACTGAATCCTAAGGGATATGGCTTAACGCCTTCCGATAGTTTTACTCACTGTAACCAACACTGTGACTAACTTTGTTGAAGTAGTGAGCAGACCTAAGGTCTCAGTACATGCTCAACTCAAGAACCTACCTTTATCAGCGTAACGGTGTCTTTTACATCCGTCTTAGGATGAAGACCACTGGTCGCCTGACCGCTTCGCTTCCTTCTCACAACCGTTATAAACTAGCGTCAGTATCACTACGGACCAAGGATCGACGTACCGCTATGGCTCACTCACGGCACATCAAGTCAGCACTTAAAGCAATCCATGCAGACAACCCTAACGCCTCTTATGAGGAGCTAAGGGAGCACCTGAAGACCATTGTCGAGTGGGAACTTAGTGTCAGCCGTGATGACCTGAACGACCCGGAGTCCTACCAGCTTTATGTTGACAAGTACGATGACATTAAGTCCAACCTTCGGGAAGCTGTAGCGACTGAGCGTCTGACTGTAGACCAACATCGCTATATCAATGACGTTATCGGTGTGCTTAAGGCCTGTCAGGATAGACTCAAGGGTGATAGCTCTGGCCTGTTGTCTTACCTTGAGCCTGAGACTGGCAGTCCTAGACCGTCCGTCTCCCTATCTGTATTGGCAGAACCTGAAGTCCCTGAACCTAAAGCTCTGACCCTCGCGTCTCTCATTGAGCAGTACGAGCAGGAGAACGCCCAGAACTGGAAGCCCGCGACCCTAAGCGAGAACCGAGCGTCTCACTCTACGTTAATCGAGATATTCGACTATCTGGATATTCAGGATGTCGGCAAGGCGACCCGTTCAGATATGCTTAGGGTCCGTGAAGTCCTCCAACTGTTACCGAAGAACCGCAAGCAACGCTTTAAGTCTATGCCGCTGTCTGACCTGCTGAACCGGGAGTCTAAGACTGACTGTCTGGATGTCGTTACCATCAACAATAAATATCTTATCAAGATGGCTGCTGTGTTTAAGTGGGCGGTACGCAACGACCTGATAGCTAAGAACCTTACAGAAGGTCTTGAACTGAAGGTCCCGCAGCGTAAAGCCTCAGACGCTCGTGATGCGTTCAGTCCTGAGCAGGTAGGGCAACTATTGGTCGCCGCTAAAGCGTACTCTCAGAAGACCGCAGGTAAGCCATACCATTATTACGTCACCGCTCTGGCTGCGATTACAGGTGCCAGACTTAACGAGGTTGCCCAGCTTCAGGTCAAAGACGTCAGGGCTACTGAGGTCGGGACCGTATATATCCATATCAATGAAGACGATAGCAGCCTACCGGGTAAGAGCATCAAGAACGCCCATAGTGACCGCTGTGTCCCGCTGGTCGATGGCGCTTATGGTTTTGTATTGGCTGACTTTATGTCACTCGTAGAAGACCGTAGAAAGACTGAGGGTGATAATGCTATGGTATTCGATGGCCTCAAGCTGATGAAGAACGGCTACGGTGAGCAGGTGAGCAAATGGTTTAACCGAACGTTGCTACCTAAAGTCCTCGCTGACCGTAGCGGCTTAGCGTTTCATTCGTTTAGACATACTGTTGCGACCCAGTTAAAACAACATGGGGTCGAGTTAGCGTATGCTCAGGCGATTATGGGCCATAGCTCAGGGTCTATAACTTACGACCGTTACGCGAAAGAGGTCGAGGTAGATAGATTGGTTAATGTGATGGCTGGTGTTTATAAGGAGACTGGAGTAAATGGCTGAGTATTATCCGGCTCAATATGGTAAAGACAATTTTAACTGTCCATTGTGTGGTGTTTATTCGCATCAAGAATGGAGAGAATTAAAGTATCGACTTTATGCTTACTCCAGTGATTGGGGCGACACTGTATTGTCCGTCTCAATTTGCCAGCACTGTAAAAGTAACGCTTATTGGCACAATGAAAATCTAATTATTCCTTCTACTGGCAATGTAGAACCGCCTAATCCTGACATGCCAGAAGACTGCAAGTCCGACTACATGGAAGCCAGAAGCATCATTAATCTGTCACCTAAAGGCGCTGCCGCACTCCTGCGTTTGAGCCTTCAAAAGCTGATGGTCCACCTCGGAGAGCCGGGGAAGCATATCGACACGGACATTAAGTCGCTTGTAGCCAAAGGATTGTCTCCATTGGTCCAGCGAGCTGCTGATATTTGTCGTATCGTTGGCAATCAGGCGGTCCATCCGGGTGAAATTAATATTGATGACGACCCTCAGTTAGCGCATGGTCTTTTTAAGCTGCTGAACATTATTGTCACTGAGCAGATTACCAGACCGAAAGAAGTCGAAGCCATGTTTAACAGTATGCCGGAAAGGGCGCTCAAGGGCATTGAGGACCGGGACAGGAAGGCGAGGGAACAGCAGCAGGCAGCTAACGAGTAAAGCTGTAGGTCAGATTGAATATACCCTCACTATAGGGAGAGACCCTAAGTCCCCACCTTAATAGCAGTCACGACCCATACACGCATTCATTTAGTCTCAGGCTTCCGGTAGCGGACCGATTGGAAACCATCCGCAGACGCCTGGTGTTAAATCACCTTGGCCTGAGACCATTCTTTTTTTAACGTAGCAATCTCTCTCCTTTGACAGGCGGAGAACATCAGACCTCAGCGGAGCTTCCGTCTATGAGACCATCGGTGTACGAGATTGTGAAGAACCAAGACATCATTGCTGAGGTCTGCCATCCATTTGTGGACAGGCGGAAACTCAAAGAGGTTAGACCAGTAGTGGTGTCTGAGGTTGGACTTTGAGTCCTGACCAGCAGGCTGGAGGAGACCATGAGTTTATCTTGTTATGGATTGTGTTATCACAATTCCAATAAGAAGAACTTCAAGTCCAGCCTCCAGTCCTGTCAGCCCGAAGTAAACTATGGTCGCTATGATGTGGTCTCCATGCTTCGGGTCTAACTGGAGGTCAGATTATGGCCTTATCAGGTAGCAAATCTTATACCCTCACTATAGGGAATGGACCCTTAGCTATCACTATAGGGACCAACATTCCGCCTCTGGTCTTGATGCGTCAAGTTATGCGGAAGC
The DNA here is from genome assembly GCF_014896205.1 of Enterobacter cloacae complex sp. I2. NCBI lineage: Bacteria > Pseudomonadati > Pseudomonadota > Gammaproteobacteria > Enterobacterales > Enterobacteriaceae > Enterobacter > Enterobacter cloacae complex sp. I2. Next base: position 371,264 of record NZ_JADBRA010000001.1, on the reverse strand, counting down.
TCCCCCGGCATTAAGTCTTTCTCCATACCAAGGCTAGCAAGACAGCCTCTGTCAGACCTCCAGCTCGTTAGCGTTCTCGTGTCTTCAGTTAGTAGCTCGTCTACTCACTACTTTTGACTTGGGTCTATCACCGCTCACCATCTGGACGTCGGACATGCTGTCTTGCACCTTTATCACTATTGGTCATCGCAGACCATATCACAATTACCTCAAGTCATTCTGTTTGCGTCCTGTTGCCTGCTGGTCTCCCTTTACGTGGGGGCTTGAGTAGGTCAGTGGGGTGCGACTTCAGGGTGCAAACAAAAGGAGTACACGTAAATGTCTCAACAAGAAATCAGCATCATTAACCTCGACCAGCTTGTGTCCATGACCTCAGTTGAAATTGCTGAGCTGACAGGCAAGGAGCACCGAAATGTCCTGCGTGATATTCGCAATATGGCTGAGGAGCTTAACGCGCTCAAAACTGAGCAGTGCTCAAAACTGAGCAGTCATATCGGGGTGACTGAAGATGTCTATCTAAACGCGCAGGGGAAACAGCAGCCGTTGTATCGTCTCGACCGTAAGCATACTTTTATTCTGGTCGCTGGCTATTCCGTTCACCTCCGCGCCAAGTGTTACGACCATATTCAGACGTTAGAGCGTCGAGTCCTTCAACTGGAAGACCAGAAGAAGCGAGCAGCCATTCAGTCCGCTAACCGTCGAGGCGTGACTTGGGGCGACTACTGCAAAACCTATGGTCTACCCGCTCAGAAGCTAATGTCCGCACTTCTTCAGCATCGTGGCCTCTTTCGTAAGAACCCTATCAGTAACGAGTGGTCTGTAAATCCGAAGTATTCCGACTGCTTTCGTATCATTAAGCCGTCAGACCAGAAGTTCTCAGCGGGTGGTTATAACTTTCGCTTCAACGCTAAGGGATTGGAGGTCTTCGGTAAGCCTGCGATAGTCGATAAACTGCGAGGCATCCTTATTGCCTTCACTGGCACCGACCAGCAGAAGCAAGAGCACCTCCTGAAGCAGGCCCAATCCGGCAAGCTGGAGGGACTCTAAGATGATTGACCCGCGCACACCTGAGGGTCGCATGACTCTCCGTTACCGTGGTTATCGGACTGAAGTCATCCTGAAGGAGCTTGGTCTAGACCCGGAAGATGAGACCCGCCAGCACCAATCACGAGACGAGCTAATAGCCCAACTGGTCGCTATGAAACTGTCGTCAGCTAGCAAGATAGCGCCAGCACACCGTTAGTAGCTCACCTACTCAATACCTAATTTAAACCTTTTGAGATGACCGATGCGGGGAGACGCCGCAGGACCAAACACGCCTGTGATCGACCGATAGTCTCAACTCTCAAGAGGAGTAATTACTATGTTATTCAATAACCAAGACTGGAAATTGTCAGTCACCGACATCAATCTCTACGGGAATACTGTGAGTCTGGACGGTCAGTCCTATCCGCTGTCCCTCGCTATCAAGACCCTCATTCCGGGCTACCTGTCAGGCCTGCCGTCTACCAGCCGCGAGGCAATGGAGTTACTGGAAGCTCTGGCTGAAGCTGGCGTGACCATTGGTAACTTCTTCAGTAATGACCTGATGACCGCCTACCAACGCCGCCAGATGAATAAACGTGTCGAGGCTGAGCGTATCGCTAAAGAGCTGGCGTCTCAAAAAGAGCGAACCCGCGAAATGTTCATGACCGAAGACGAATGGCAGAAAGAGTTACAGCGCCGCGAACAGGTCAAAGCTGAACGCCGGACCTATGGTGAGAACCTCCGCAGTGCTACCCATTCCGCTGGTCGCTCCCATGCCGCTATTGTCGCTGACCTTGAGTCAGGCGGTAACTGGATGGACAGCCTGTAAAACACACAGTCCCTGACCCGATGTTAGGGACTCCTCAGTTTTGAGGACTCACAGTATTTAAACTAATTTAGGAGATTGATTATTATGACGATTAAAGACGCTTTCCAGTTCGGCATTGAGCCAGTACGCATCACCGACACCGACAACATTCAGGTCAATGAAGGTCTGCCGACTAACGCCGACCCGCAGGTCTATGCCCTCCAGTTAGCTAAGACGGTTAAGGCTATGCTGAACGGTGTACTTAAAGACGCTCAGGAAAACATTCCGTTCCCTGTAGAAGTCCTGCCGACCCGTAACAGCTTACCGACGCCAATCATTGCTCACACTCTGGCTGACCGCTCTGTGGTCGTTCCTGTCCGTGGTGGTAAGCGACCTGAAGTCGTTACCGTTCCGTCCGGTCAGGAGATTGTGGTCGAACCGATTGCACAGGCTATCCTCGTGTCCCACCAGACCAAGCTATGGGACACTAAGTCTTCCACTGGTTTCACTCAGGGGACGCTACAGCAGGATGCTCTGAACATCTGCGATAATGTGGTCCGTACCGTTAACTCTAAGATGGTCGACGTTCTGGAGTCATCCAAGCTGCTGAAGACCGTAGAGCTTCCGGTCCTGACTGGTAGCCTGACCGCTAAGGCAGACACTATCATGGACGCTCTGTACGAGAACACCGAGTCTTCCTTCGGTTCTGAGGTTACTGATTACGGTATCATCGCCCATGAGTCACACCTCAAGGCTCTCTCCCGTCTGGCTGCTAAGCAGGGCTTCGGCGGTGAAGACGCTATTGTCGATATGCTGGGGACAGACATCGCCTATTACAACGGTGAGGACCGAGGCGTCTTCATGATGGCTAAGCGCTTCACGGCTCTGAGCTTCGGTTGCTTCCGTCACGATGGCGAGAACATTACTGTGGTCTTGTCCCGTGATGGCGACTCTCAGTCCCATGACCTTGAGATTCTCGGTAAGGTATTCGTGGTCGCTGAGGCTGCTACGACCATCAAGATGGGGACTGGCTCGGCTACTGCCGTCCTGCCTGTAGTCAAACGCCTGAGCTTCACTAAAGAAGCCAACTAACAGTAACGACTATTGGTCAGACTTCCCCTAACTAGGTGTCTGGCCTTTATTTGGTGTTATGTTATTACATTTCAATTATTAGGAGGAGGACCAAATGGACCTACACAAAGTCTATCTCGTGGTCTTCCTGCTGAAGCTGGCTCTGGTAGTCGTGCTGATGGTCTGGCCTAAAGTCTGATACTGATGAGTTTTGACTGAAAAATGTGAGACCCTATCTAATACAATAAGCCTGACGATTTACCCCGTAGCCCGACCCTCAGTCTGACCAAAGGGCGCGGGTAGTCAGTGACTGTGTTCTATTCCTTTTGTGGGAACATTACCTCCTTCAAGTCTTGACCTTCAGCCTCTCCATGTGTAACCATCACTGTAACCACTGGATTCATCAGTCTTTAAGAAACAAGAAGTTAGCTAGTTGTCCTCGGCTCCCTTCGCCCGCTCCAAACAAACCTTTTTCAAGTTCTCTTAACCCCTACAAAACCCACTAATCATAAGCATCTCAAGCTGATTCAATGTTTTAAAATTATACATCGCTTTATATATACCGTATATTGTATATGGCAATGTATATAGCTGGTTCACCATTCTTTGATACTTTACACCCTGTCAATCCCTGACCTTGAAATCAGGCACGCTACGCCGCGCGAGAATCCATATATGCTTAGCGATGGTAACAGACTATCAGCGACCGGACATTCAGAAATGCTTTAATTTAAGTTAGTCCCTTTTTATCAGGGGCGTTTTTTGTGGCGTGGTAATAACGATATAAATTATGGAGTTTTCTGAGGTAAATACTTAAAATTCATGTTAATTATTATTCCCTGTTTTATATTTTTATATTGAATATGAACCAAAAGTGCTGAATAAAAATAGTTAATTCGAATTCGTAGTAAAATTATTTTTTTAAATGGACTGAGAATAAAGGGAATTTATATGGATCAGCAATGTAACAGTGAATTAACGCCAGAAATAAAAAATCAGCTGGAAGCATCGCCATTTGCAGCGAAAGACATTGCCGCAATGGAAGATGAGGCACTTACGATAATCGCGAAGGGCAGGGAACCGGAAGGCTGGCACCCGGTGAATGCCATCTGGCGCATAGCCACAGAAGGAAGCATGACCCGGCTCGGGGGAAACGTTGCCCCGGTTGAGCTTGAATCAAAGCTACGATTGGATAATGGCCGCTGCGCCAGCATTGACCCTGACGGAGATAGTTTTACCTACCCTGACGGCAGCACAGCCACCAGTGAAGGAAAGGCCAGCATGTATAAGGGGGCTGGCGTTGTACTGGTAGGTAGCATATTCGATAACGGTGACGAAATTATCAGCACGCCGCAAGGCCACATTTATCTGGCCGCGCGTGAAGGGATTGTGCGAGGGGCGGATTTGCTGACAGTCACCGGAGCGTAACGTATGGGATACCGTACCGATAACTTTGGCCGGGGACAGGCGCTTGAGAATGACAGGACCACCACCGGCGCCAGGTGTATAGCCTCCATCACGGACAGCACTGAATTTGGGCGCAGGATACTCAGGGTAGGTGATAAAACCACGCCCTGTCCCAGATGCGGGAAACAGGGCGTCATTGTATCAGGTGAAGAACGCGTGACATTTCACGGAGTACCCGCCGCCGTTCACGGTTCAAAAGTACATTGTGATTGCCCACCGGGTTCGAACCGGGTGATTGCACCTGCGGGCCAGTGGCTGGGCCGTGGTCGGGACCCGGTTGAGGTTGCCAGGGAAAAGCACACTGCAAAGCTGGCAGCAGAAAAGGAAGCCGAAGAAAAACGCAGGGAGGAGGAAAGGGAGCGCAACCGGGTATTTGCAAAATCCTGCCTGCGCGGTGAGGGTTGTAATAATGCCGGTGACCAGCGCGAGCCCCACACCAATTTTGCTGATATGGCTTTTTTTCAGGCCATGCCCGCCAGCGACCCGGCAACCGATTCAGACACCCCGCAGCACGCCCAGACCGCAAAAAAGAAAAAGCCAGACGATATCCCCAGACCGAAAAAGCGCAGCGCCCTTTATCGCTGGTGGAACGGCAACCATGAGGAAATGGATTATCAGGCCGCCGTTGCTGCCGCAGCTGCGGCTACACGCGCGCAGACGGCTACGGCAGGCGCAAGCCTGCTGGAGCTGATAAGCGGCAGGGCGCTGACCTACGGCACCTGGGCGGTGCGGGGTACTGTTGCCGGACCCGGTGCACCCGTGGCCGGGCTGCTGGTGGGGATGATGCCCGGCAGGCTGAATGACGGCGAACAGGATTTTATTGACCGTATGCGCCTGGAGCAGATGAACGAAGCCCCGAGCCGTGTTCGCTATACGTGGGAGAACGACAGCGGGGGGAACCCGGTGCCGCATGGCTGGCATACACCGCCTGGCCGGGACAGTGTGCGCGTCAGAAAAATGGAGTATGACAGCAGACAGCAGGCTTACACCTTCACCACCGAGGAAGAACCACGCATCACCATCGTGTGGACGCCTGACAGAACGGGTGAGGAAAAACCGTGGAATACCGGCAACCAGGCGCGGCCGGTGCTGCCGAACCCGGTTGTTGTTGACCCGCTGCCGGATAACACCGGCATAACGGCGACCACCGGCCCGGCACCGGAGGAAAAGAGTTTCGCGGATTACATTCTGGTCCTGCCGTTCCCTGACCTGCCGCCAATTTATATCTACCTGAGCAAACCGCCGGTGGAGTTTCTGGAGGTCGAGTTGTACAGTGACTTTAAACGCCGTTCGCGGCAGGGAATGTATGAGGCTGACCATATGCCATCGGCTGCGGCTGCTCGCGCCTACTTGAGGCAAAAATATCCGAAGCTCGACACTAAACAGTTAGATCTAATGGCAGAAGATGTCGCTGCGATTGTTGTTCCCAAAGAAGTGCATCAACAATTAAGTGAGACATACGGTGGACGTAATAAACCAGCACAAATTGAGCAGGATTCTCAGAATCTGCGTGCAGCTGCGGATCGCAATCTGGATGCCGTTAAACCAGCATTAAAAGAACATGGGGCAACCGAATCTCAGATAGAAGCGGCAAGGGTGAAAATGCATAGGCTGAACAATGAAATAGGGCTATATAAATGACGGTGAACGTTAACGCTTTAATTGACGCAATAGGAAAGAGCTATCAAGAATTGTTTGATGAAGGGTTAATACCTTATAAAACGAAACCAACGGGTTATCCTGGAGATCCTGATTTAACACTGGATATGGCAAGAGAGGGTGTTCACCTCACGTTCAAAAGAGAGGGGCGTCTGTTATGGTCGATTATCCTCAGTATTCAACATGATAATATTAAGGGATGGATCTTTCCTAATGAATTACCTTCTCCCCTTGAAATTACTATGTCGCGGAGCTGGACACATGAAACTCTGGGGAAGCCGGAGCGAAGTTCTCCCCCTGAGGTCATCATGAAAAGAGCTTTTGGCTGGACAGATATTTTCACAGTTAGTGGACGATCTGTTCCGATGAGTATGCAGGTTAACTATGATACGGCAGATATGGTTTCTTCTGTTGTGTTTCTTCCTACCTCAGAACTGCGCTGGTAAGCCACTTAGTATTAAAACAACACACCACCAACCTAAAAATTTCGTTTGGGTTGGTGTTGTTTTCTGCAAGTTTCCTTAACCTCCGTGTTTACTTGCTTTCGGTGGCTTTGTATTGCTCGCTTGTAGTACCCATGGCGTAACGCGCTGAGTTGCACATTTCCTGTACCCTGGATACCCTGAGATTAATCCTAATAACTCAAGGGTGAGTATGGCTAGCGGGAAGAGAAAGAATCAAAAGGAATCGCCTGAAGAAGAGTTAGATCGCCTGCTGGATGAGCTTGAACTCACACCGGAGCAACGGGAGTTTATCGAATCCATGCGAGAGGATAAGAGCGATCCCAGTAGTGAGTAACGCTTGTCTTAAGCCGAACGAGTACAAACGGCATGGTAAGACATTCTTCTCCAGGTGCAGGCAAAATAGCGGTGCCTTTGTTCCGGCTGTCGCTGGAGTGTCATAAATATAAATACGCACGCGCATAATTTAAAATTAAACCCTCTTCCTTTTTACGTCATCAGGCGCCCCTGTTATATCTGTCGGCAAATTTTTTATTTCCCGGATCGCAGATGAATACACGACTCCTCCTGTGCGCTGGCGTATTAGCCGCCTCCAGTGCCCATGCCAGCGCCCTCTATTTTTATGAAGCAGGCACCGAAGATACCGCGCTTGCCGGCGCAGGGCAGGCCGCTCGTGCGCAGGATGCCTCGACAATTATGACCAACCCTGCCGGCATGGCGCGGTTACCGGATCATATGGTCACCGGTGGGTTACAGGTGATGGACGGCTCCATCGATAACCAGCTGGATAACGATAACGATCAAAGCCCCGGCGACGTGATGAAAACCATCCCAAATGCCAGCGCCTTTTATAGCCAGAAGGTGACCGATAATCTCTATGCCGGGGTCGGGCTTTACGGTAATTACGGCCTGGGGATCGATTACGGCAGCTGGTCGGGCGACAGGCTCATCAAAAAGAGCACCATGGTGGCCATGACGCTCAGCCCCTCGCTGGCCTATAAGCTTAACGACCGTCTCACGATTGGTGCGTCTGCCAACGTTAACTATGGTTACTTCTCGCTGACCCGCAACGTTAACGATGATGACTACCGGCAACGCGATGAAGACCTGGCCATAAGCTATCGGCTTGGGCTGCTGATGCAGCTGACTGACCAGACGCGAGCCGGTATGACCTGGAACAGCGAAACGGACTACAGCTTCAATATTGACGGCAAAGCGCGTCTACAGAACGGCACCTACGACCTGCCGGTGTCGGCGCAAATCAGCGCGCCGCAGCAAATCATGCTCAGCCTGGTGCATGATATAAACCCGCGGTGGTCGGTTATGGGCGATCTCGGCTGGCAGGACTGGAGCCGGTTCGGCGCGCCGCAAATTGTTGTCGGGGAACGGCAGCTGAACAACGTCAGCCGCCTCAAGGACACGTGGCATGGCGCGGTGGGCGTGCAGTATCGTCCAACGCCTCAGTGGCGACTGAATGCCGGCGTGGCGTTCGACAGCTCGCCGTATGAAAGCCAGAGTGATGTGGCCTTAACCTTACCTACCGGCGATGAGTGGCGATTTGGCACGGGAGCCCAGTATCAGATCACCCCGGCCAGCAATATGGGTATTGCCGTTTCGTATCTTCATATGCAGTCCTCGCATGTGAAATCGCCGACGGCGTTTGCCGGAAGTTACGACCATCCTTATCTCTGGTTTGCCAGTGTCAACTACAGCTATCAGTTTTGATCGGCTAACCGCTTAAAATATATGGTCTATACTCGCAGATATTCAATGTCAGAAGGTTGTATCATGCATATTTTACCGCCTGTTCGACCCGAAAAATCCATCGAACGACTGACCGCTATCCTTGAGCCGATAGCGGAGAAAGTGCAGGTTGTCCCGCGCAAGCGACTCACGTGGTTACGGAAAGGGAAGCAGCAGATGTATCTCTTTCTGGAAGGAGAGTTGTCCCTGCTGCGGGCCTCGGATGGACTGGTGGTAGTAACCGTTTACGAGCCGCATTTGTTTGGTATCGCAGAGATGATCCAGCCTACCCAGGGGCATTTTCTGCGGGCCGAGAGGACGTCGACCATTTTACGTCTCGATGCGGACAAAGCGGCAGCGTTGTTTCGTGCCGAGGGCGTCTGGGAGGATGTTGCGGCGCTGCTCTCATACCACACGGCCTATTTGATATTCCGTGATGCGCAGGTACTACAGCAGCGTACCTATTCGGTTATTCGTAACCACCTTCAGGAAATGATTTTATTACCTGAAGAGACGCGTTTACGAACCACGATTCTGGAATATATTCAGGATCGAACGCTGCTCTCTCGCAGCAGTATACTCAATGTATTATCCGCCCTTAAGCAGGGAGAATATATCTCCTTCAAGCGCGGTGGATATCTGCTGGAAGTCAGGCATTTACCTGAATCATTCTAGCGAAAGTTTAAAATTAAACAGAAATAGAATTAACGAGGCTGTTCATTTTCTATATCGTTTGCTTTCTAAATTTTATTTTATCACGTAAACGGTATATTTATGAAAAAGACAGTTATCGCATTGATTATGGTAAATGCGTTTACCGCCACTTCAGCGTTAGCCGCCGCGGATGCGGGTACCTGGTACGGCGGAGCGAAATTCGGCTGGTCTCACTATTTTGATACCAGTACGGGTTCAAAAGCATTTGATGACAATAATTCCGACCACTTCAATTTTGACCATGATAATGTCGGCGGAGGTGTTTATACGGGTTATCAGATTACCCCATGGCTTGCGGTAGAAGGCGGTTATGACTATTTAGGAAATATGCAGATCAAGGGTCAACATAGCGCAGGAGCGCAAATGAAGACTCAGGGCCTGCAAATGTCTCTGAAGGCGAGTTACGCCCTGACCAATGACTGGGATATTTATGGCCGTGCCGGTGCGATGGGCTATCGCGCTGAATCCGATGTAAGTGGTCACAATCGCTTTGAAACCGGCGTGCGCCCGCTTGCAGCCGTAGGTACTGAATACGCCTTCAACAAAAACTGGGCGGGTCGTCTGGAGTACCAGTGGGTAAGCAACGTGGGAAATGTTAACCAGATCGGTGTGAGCAGCGACCTGAGTTCCGTCACCGCAGGGCTTAGCTATCGCTTCGGTCAGTACGACTGATGCCCGTGACATTACTCATAATAAAAACCCGGCTACCGTGTAGCCGGGTTTTTTGCATTCAGCTGGATAATAACGGTTCAAGAATGAGGTGAATATTTTGCAGGCCCGTTAAGTTTTTATCTTTCAGGTACTGCTGATTAACCATATCTAATTGTTCCAGTTTGGTCAACGAGGCATAGACGCGTTGAACCGCACTGTCAGAAACAAAAATTTCTTTTGCGGTTGTGCCCTGAAGATACTGCGATTTTACGCTGCGCGTTAAGTTATCAATCTGCTGTTTATTTTCCTGATAAAGAGACGCGATATGAGAAATCTGTGCCTGCGGCGGTTTCTCTCCCGGCAATACCAGCGGAATTTGCAGATGATTAATCTTTTCAACGTTATCGGGTGGGGAAGGACGACATGCTGTTAATGTGCTCAGGCTTAAGACAGCGAAAAAGAACGGCAGGCTCTTCATCGAATCACTCCGGAAAAATAATGGGACTCAGCATTATCCCTGAAGACCGCAGCGACGAAAGGTTAACCTTGTTTATTTATAAACGTTATTTTCTTAGGTAAAAGAAAAGTCCGGTGATAGCCTCCTTTCCCCCCTGTACCGCCAGCGTGAATATGTCTCCTCGAGGAAGTATGAAATTTAAAACTCTCGTTAGTGCGATGGCCGTTGCTGGTCTGCTCCTGGCCTCGTTGATCTCATTGCCTGTCCTGGCACAGAAGGACGTAAAGGAGGCAACTGCCCGTACGAAGGAAATGAATGATGCACTTTATGGTCAGTTGCCCTTCTTTAATAAAACCGATTTCCGCAATGCGCATAAAGGCTTTATCGCCCCGCTGTCGCCTGCGGTGATTAAAGATGAAAAAGGCGCCGTTATCTGGAATCCCCGGCAATATGCTTTTATCAAAGAAGGGCAAAAAGCACCTGATACCGTCAACCCGAGCCTGTGGCGTCAGGCGCAGCTGAATAATATCGGTGGTCTGTTTGAGGTCACAGAAGGCGTCTACCAGATCCGCAACCTCGATCTGTCGAATATGACGATCGTAGAGGGTAAAGAGGGGATCACGGTTATCGATCCGCTGGTGTCTGCTGAAACTGCCAAAGCGGGCATGGATCTTTACGCCAATAATCGCGGCAAACGTCCGGTTGTTGCCGTTATTTATACCCATAGCCACGTCGATCACTATGGCGGCGTGCGTGGCATAGTGAATGAAGCCGAGGTGACGTCCGGCAAGGTGAAAGTCTATGCCCCAGCCGGTTTTATGGAAGAGGCGGTATCGGAAAATATCATGGCCGGAAATGCCATGAGCCGGCGTGCCAGCTATATCCATGGAAACCTGCTGAAGCCCGGCGTGAAGGGGCAGGTGGGGGCGGGTCTGGGGAATACCACCTCAGCAGGCACGGTGACGCTCATCGCGCCCACTCGCACTATTGTCGAAGACGGGCAGAAAGAGGTTATCGACGGTCTCACCTATGACTTTATGCTGGCCCCGGGCTCGGAAGCGCCTGCGGAAATGCTCTGGTATATAGAAGAGAAAAAGCTGATTGAAGCCGCGGAGAACGTCACCCACACGTTGCACAATACTTACTCGCTGCGCGGGGCGAAAATACACGATCCGCTGGCATGGTCAAAGTACATCAATAACGCCATCGATCGTTGGGGTGATAAAGCGGAAATCATCATCGCGCAGCACCACTGGCCCACGTGGGGTAACAAAAAAGTGGTGAAGCTGATGAAGAGCCAGCGTGATATCTACCGCTATATTAACGACCAGACGCTAAGGCTGGCGAATAAAGGGCTGACGCGGGATGAAATAGCCGCTAATTTCGCCCTGCCTTACGGGCTGGCAAAATCCTGGGCAGGCCGCGGCTACTACGGCTCGGTAAGCAACAATGTCAAAGCCACCTTTGTCTACTATCTTGGCTGGTTCGACGGCAATCCGGCGACGCTCGATGAACTGCCGCCGGTCGAGGCGGCGAAAAAGTATGTCGATTACATGGGGGGAGCCAGCGCGATCCTTGAAAAAGCCCGTATTGATTACGCCAGGGGGAATTACCGCTGGGTGGCACAGGTGGTCAGTAAAGTCGTCTTCGCCGATCCCAATAATAAAGCGGCGCGCGAACTGGAAGCCGACGCGCTTGAACAGCTGGGATACCAGGCCGAGTCAGGGCCGTGGCGTAACGCCTACCTCACCGGCGCGCAGGAGCTGCGCCACGGCGTGAAGAAAATGCCGACGCCCAAAACCGCCAGTCCGGATGCGGTCCGCGCCATGTCGACGGAGATGATTTTCGATTATTTCGGCGTTCACCTTAACGGCGTCAGGGCAGCGAATATCAGCGGCATTTTTAACGTTGATTTAGGCCGTGAGGGCGGCAGGTATAAGCTGGAGCTGGAAAATGGCGTGCTAAACCATAGCGCCAACGCTCAGGCAGAAGATCCGGATGCGACCATAACGCTCAGCCGGGAAACGCTGAACAAAATCATCCTTAAAGAAACCACGCTGAAAAAGGCGCAACAGGCAGGTGAGGTGACGATCGTCGGCAATGCCGCAAAGGTGGATGACATGCTGCGCTGCATGGAAAGCTTCCGTTTCTGGTTTACTCTCGTTACCCCTTGAACGTAAAAAAGGCTGCTTTCGCAGCCTTTTAGCATTCGCATGCAATAATTTGCCGCGTGGCGGCTTCGCCTTGATCGTTAAATGACGCCATCCCCGCCGTCTGAACACCATACCTGGCCGGATGTGTATGAACACTCATCCGAGGCAAGCGTGACGTACAGCGGCGCGATTTCGACGGGCTGACCCGGACGCCCCAGCGGGGTGCTCTCACCAAAGTGTTTCACTTTTTCCTGCGGCTGACCGCCGCTGGGCTGGAGCACGGTCCAGTAAGGTCCTGGTGCTACCGCGTTAACGCGTATCCCTTTCGGCCCCAGTTGCTTCGCCAGCGCTTTGGTGAACACCGCGAGACAGGCTTTGGTCTGCGCATAGTCAAGCAGTACGGCGCTCGGTTTTACCGCCTGTACGGATGAGGTGTTGATAATGGACGCGGGGGCTTTCAGGTGGCGTAGCGCCGCTTTAGTGATCCAGAAAGGCGCGTAAACGTTGGTTTTGAAGGTCGCGTCAAAATCTTCCGTGGTCAGCTCTTCGAGCGACTCGCGGTACTGCTGGCGGCCAGCGTTATTCACCAGGATATCCAGCCCGCCCAGCTTGCTGACGGCCTGCTCCACGAGGTTCTGACAGAAGGTTTCGTCCCGTACGTCGCCCGGCAGTGCGACGGCGTTGCGCCCTTCGGCTTTAATCAGGGCAATGACCTCGGCTGCGTCTTCTTCCTCTTCCGGCAGGTAGTTGATCGCCACGTCTGCCCCTTCGCGGGCATAAGCAATGGCTACCGCGCGCCCGATGCCGGAGTCGCCCCCGGTGATAAGCGCTTTTTTACCGGTAAGCCGGCCATGCCCTTTGTAGCTTGTCTCGCCGTGATCGGGAACAGGGTCCATTTCAGAGGCCAGGCCCGGTGGCGTCTGGGGCTGTTCCGGGAAAGGGGGCGTTGGGTAAGCGTTCGTACGTTGTTCATTATCACTCATAGCTAACTCCTTGTTAGGGGTGAGATTTGATGGATAGGTACAGCGTTAACGCTTCGCTGAATTATTTTTGCAGGTGGCTGACCCGCACGACGGGCGGTGATGATTTTTTATCGAGCGAGCCGCTAATACTGATCATGTTGTCAGGCTCCACGGTTCTGTCATCAAATACGGCTTTCGGAATAACAACATCTATTTTCCCGGTTTTATCCTGGAATACGTATTTATCGTCCTTCCCGTCAATAAGGTTGCCGCGCAGTGAAATAGAGGCGCCGTCATGCATCTCTTTCGCCTGAGTTATCGTCATAATGCGCGCATCATCAGTACCACGATAACCGCTGTCCAGCGCATGCGGTGGTGGGGGCGCTTCACCCTTTTGTAACCCGCCGTTATTATCTGCCCATGCAGAAGGGATAATTAATATTAACAAAGCTGTAATGGCTGATAATTTCATCTGATATCCTTCATTTTGCATGTCTTGACTTATTAAGTATTGTTGCTATTCCTTTATGTGGCAAATGTGATAAGTCTTAAAAGCATTTGCGTAGAAAAATCATAAATTTCGGCAATTAAGCGAAACGGTGACGAAAGCCATGGAACCTGAAAATGAAAAAGTGCCCGGGATAAAAGAGAGTAATCGTTTACTGACGTTTGAGTATGCATTTCGTCAGGTTGGTTTTATTGTCCTGTTAGCTATTATCGTGGCCGCGATCGCCGGCCTGTTTTCCAGCGGTGCGCTCAGCGACGTGGAGAAAACAAACGAAGCAAAATCCCTGAATCTGAGCTATGAGCGCTTCGGCCGCCGCCAAACCGAATCGCGGATGGCGCTCACCTTCCCGGTAAAAGCTGAGGGCAAATACACCCTCAGCCTGACCAGCGAAAGCAGCGACGTGTATGAGCCAGGCAGCGTCTGGCCGCAGCCGGACAGCATGTATAGCCGTGGGAATACCCTGTTTCTTGTCTACGATAACTTAAAACAGAGCGATAAGTTCACCGTCTTGCTGTTCATCACGCCGACAAAAGCAGGGAAATGGACAAACAGCATCCGCGTAAACAACGAGCCAGATATCCGCTTCTGGCAGTTTATTTACCCCTAGGAGTCGAATATGGACATGGTTTTTCGTGCCCTGGCAATATACCTGTTTCTGGTGATCGTGTTTAAAGTCGCCGGGCGGCGCGCCCTGCTGCAAATGACCAGCTTTGACCTTATTTTGCTCTTAATTATCAGTGAGGCGACACAGCAGGCGCTACTGGGCGAAGATTTTTCCGTTACCGGGGCGATGATTACAATAACAACGCTGGTAGTGGTGGATATTATTTTTGGACTGATGAAAAAATATTCTTCCTCCGTTGAGAATGTTCTCGATGGCACGCCGGTAATATTGGTAGAGAATGGTGTTCCCATCGCGGATAAACTGAGAAAAGTCGATGTATCCTGCGATGATATATTGGTTTCAGCACGCCAGAATCACGGCATAACGGAATTAAAAGATATTAAGTACGCAATCCTTGAGCGTAACGGCCATATTTCTATTATTCCTGAAGAAAATTAATTAAGGGGCACATCCATGAGCAACCTTATTCACGATAACAACACGACCATCAGCGAGCTGACGAAAAAGCTCGCCACAACGCTCACAGACAGAGGGCTGCGTATGACCACGGCGGAGTCCTGTACCGGCGGTAATCTGGCGGTGGCGCTCTGTGCAGAAGAAAACACCGCAGAGTTTTATGACGTGGGCATGGTGGTATTCAGCGACGAAGCGAAGGAGCGGATCCTGGGCGTTAACCACGACACGATTGAACGGTTCACCGCCGTCAGCGAGCAGACGGTGACCGAGATGGCTGCGAAAATTCGCGATATTGCCGAGGCGGATATCGGCGTTGCCATCAGCGGCTATGCGGGGCCGGAAGGCGGAGACGATGGCACCGCAGCCGGTACGGTCTGCTTCGGCTGGAATATTTGCGGGCAGACGGAAACCCGCACCGTGCTGTTCTCCGGGGAATGTCAGGATGTGGTGGAAAAAGCGGTGCGTTATTCGCTGTCTGAACTGATCGAAATACTTTCCGGCTGGGATAACGTCTGAAACAAGGGGAAAGGCTATGGCTGTCATCGTAATTACCGGCGGTACGGCGGGCGTGGGGAAAGCCACGGCGCTGCACTTTGCTAAAGCGGGCTACGACGTGGGCATTATTGCCCGCGATGAGCAGAGCCTGCGCTCCACGGAAGAGGAGTTACGCCGTTTCGGAATTAACGCGTGTGCCGTTCAGGCCGACGTGGCGGACAGCAAGGCGGTGACCGAGGCTGCCAACGAGATTGAGTACCGGCTAGGGGCCATTGACGTGTGGGTGAATAACGCCATGGGCGGGATGCTTGCGCCGTTTCGTACCATGTCCGCTGAGGAATTTCGCCGCGTCACCGAGGTGACCTATCTGGGCTATGTTAACGGCACCCGCGCCGCGCTGGAGTTAATGACGCCTCGTGACCGGGGGACGATTATTCAGGTTGGTTCCGCGCTGGCCTACCGCTCCATTCCCTTGCAGTCAGCCTACTGTGGGGCGAAGGCCGCGATCCGCGGGTTTACCGACGCTGTGCGCACCGAGCTGATGCATGAAAACAGCCGGGTGCAGATCGCCATGGTACAGATGCCGGGCCTCAACACGCCGCAGTTCGAGTGGGCGAGGAATAAATTTGCCTGGGCTATGCGACCGGTTCCCCCCGTGTTTCAGCCGGAAGTGGCTGCCAGCGCGATTTACAAGGTAGCGCAAAAACCGGTGCGGGAGCTGTGGGTGGGCAGCAGCACGATCCAGTCGATTGTCGGGCAATTCCTTTTCCCCGGTTTTCTGGACCGGCTGATGGTCAAAAAAGCCTGGGAAGGGCAGATGACCGATACGCTGAATGCGGACGATCGCCAGGACTATCTGGATCGGCCGGTTAACGATCTGCATAAAATCCACGGGCACTTCACCAACGAAGCAAAAGAGCGCGCCACCAGCGTCACCTCCGGTATGCCGGGGAAAGTGCTGCTCGGATCGCTTGCCGTCACGGGCGCGATCGTGGCTCGTCTGCTGCTCTCCCGGAGACGCTAATCAGCGCAACGCGGTACGATCGGTCCAGAACCAGCGGTAGCCATAGCCGCTGAGGTTAAGCTCAACGGTTTTACCGCAAATCAGCGCGTCGTCGTAGCGTTTGTCCGCCAGGCAGGCGGTCCAGGTGGCGTGTCGGATCCCTCTGGCGGTAAAATTAACGGGCTTATCGCTGAAATTAACGAAGGTCAGGATGCTGCGCGTATCGGTTTCGTAATAGATCCCCAGCACCGCATCGCTGTCGATAGTGATGAGGCGAAACGGCGCGACGCCGATTTCAGGGAACTCGGAGCGCGTATTGGCGATGTCGATAATGCGATGCAGAAGCGAGCTGCGGTGCAACAGGGAGTCCGCCACGTTGATTTTCTGGTAGCGGTACGGACCGTGGTCAATGATCGGGGCGATAAAGGTATCCGGGTCGGCATCTGAGAAGCCGCCGCCTTGCGATCCGGCCCACTGCATCGGAGTGCGGACGGCGTAACGCTCTTCCAGATCCAAATCATCCCCCATGCCAATCTCATCCCCGTAGCGCATGACCGGTACGCCCGGCAGTGAAAATAAGACCGCATGGCAAAAGGCCAGTCGCTTTCGATCGCCATTAAGCATCGGCGCCAGACGGCGGCGGATCCCACGCTGATACACGCTCATCTCTTCATCCGGGGCAAAGGCATCAACGACGGTCTGCTTCGCTTTTTTCCCTATCCCTTCCAGGTCCAGCTCATCATGATTGCGCAGCCAGTTGGCGAAACAGCAGGAGTCTGGCGGCACAATCATCTTCTTTACCGCGTTGCGCAGCGGTCGCGCGCTTTTCTCCGCAAGGCTCACGTAGAAGTACTTATTGAGCCAGAAATTCAGCACCAGGTTCAGCCGATCGTTCTGCCCAAAATACGCTTTGTAGGCTTCGACCTCCACGTCGACTTCGCCGAGCAGGATCGCATCCGGGTTACGCTGCTCGATAAGACGCCGCAGGTGTTCCAGGATCCACAGCCCGCGTTTTTCATCCCCACGTCCGGCCTGTTTTGTCAGGTGCGACGCCGCATCCAGACGAAAGCCCGACACCCCGAGCTTTAGCCAGAAGATGATGATGTTCTCAACTTCCTTCAGCACCGCAGGGGAAGCCAGGTTAAGATCCGGCTCGTGGCGATAGAACATATGCCGGTAGTATTGCCCCGCCTCGTCGTCCCATGTCCAGACGCTCTTTTCCACGCCAGGGAACATTGGGGGCGTATCGTCCTCGTCCGTGTCGGACCAGAGGTAATAGTCCCGGTAGGGTGACTGCGGGTTGCGACGGGCCTGCTGAAACCAGGGATGCGCATCCGAGGTATGCTGGATCAGCAGTTCAATAATGACCTTCATCCCCAGCTCCCGCGCCTGCTCAATGAAGGCGATAATATCGTTGAGCTTGCCGAAGCGGGGATCGACCTGCAAATGGTCGCTCACGTCATAGCCTTCATCGAGAAAAGGCGTGAGGTAAAACGGGGTGATCCAGATAACCGTCGCGCCCATCCGGCGAATGTAGCGCAGCTTCGCGGCGATCCCGGCGATGTCGCCGCAGCCATCGCCGTTAAGATCGTAAAACAGGGCGGTATCAATCTGGTAAATAATGGCGCGTGTATGCCAGCCTGCCATAGCAATCCTTAGTGATAACCTTCGGTATCAGACACTTTGCCCCGGAAGACGTAGTAGCTCCAGGCGGTGTAAACCAGGATCACCGGAACGATGAGCAGCGTGCCGATCAGCATAAACAGCTGGCTGGCAGGCGGCGCAGAGGCTTCCCACAGGGTAATGTGCGGCGGAATAATGTGTGGCCACAGGCTGATGCCCAGCCCGCTAAAGCCGAGAAAGATTAAGCCCAGCGTCAGCAGGAACGGGCGGGCGTGGCTGTCGGGATTGCGCGTCAGCCGCCAGATCCACAGGCTGAATACCGCCACCAGTACAGGGACCGGCAGGAACCAGAAGAAGTTGGGCAGAGTGAACCAGCGCTCGGCGACAAACTGCCAGCCGAGTGGCGTCCAGATGCTCACCACCGCAATGACGGCGATCAGCGCCAGCAGCACGTGACGGGTCAGCTCGCGCATCCGGTTTTGCAGCGCCCCTTCGCTTTTCATGATTAGCCACGTGGTGGCCAGCAGGGTATAGGCGACAATTAAGCCCAGCCCGCAGAACAGGTTAAACGGCGTGAACCAGTCCAGCGAGGAACCGACAAAGCGTCGGCCTTCGACGTCAAAGCCGTTGATCATCGCGCCGACCACGATCCCCTGGCTGAAGGTCGCGAGCAGGGAGCCGCCAGCAAAGGAGTAGTCCCAGAACTTGCGGTGGGAAGGGGTTGCCTTGAAGCGAAACTCAAACGCGACGCCGCGGAAAATCAGCCCGATCAGCATGGCCGTCAGCGGGATGGTCAGAGCATCAATAATCACCGCGTAGGCCAGCGGGAACGCGCCGAACAGCCCCGCGCCGCCGAGAACCAGCCAGGTTTCATTTCCGTCCCAGACCGGGGCGACGCTGTTCACCATCACGTCGCGCTCTTTGGCATCTCCCACAAAGCTGAACAGCATGCCGATACCGAGATCGAAGCCGTCCATGATGATGTACATCAGCGTGGCGAAGACAATAATGGCAAACCAGATGACCGGGATATCGACGCCCATCAGATCTTCTCCTCTTCCGGAACGGACTCGGCGGCGGACAGCGGACGGGCAGGGGTGCCCGACGTGTTAGACGTCAGCGTGCCGACAGGCTGCGGCCCTTTCTTAATTAACCGGGCGAGATACACATAGCCCACGCCAAACACCGAACAGTAAACCACGATAAAGGCCAGCAGGCTGATGCTCATCTGCAACGTGCTGTGCAGAGACACCGCATCTATCGTGCGCAGATAGCCGTAGACGACCCACGGCTGACGGCCTACCTCGGTGGTGACCCATCCGGCGAGCAGCGCGAGCAGTCCGGCTGGCCCCATGCAGAGGGCAAACCAGTGGAATGGCCGGGAGTGGTAAAGCCGACGGCGATAGCGCAGCCAGACGCTCAGCACGCCAAGCGTAATCATCAGCAGGCCCATGCCGACCATAATGCGGAAGGACCAGAAGACGATGAGCGAGTTCGGACGGTCCTCTTTCGGGAAATCTTTTAGCGCAGGCACCTGTTTATCCAGGCTGTGCGTCAGGATCAGGCTGCCGAGGGCCGGAATTTCAAGCCCGTACTTGGTGCGCTCCTCTTCCATATCCGGTACGCCAAACAGCAGCAGCGGGGTGGCCTCGCCCGGCGGATTTTCCCAGTGGCCTTCAATCGCGGCGATTTTGGCCGGCTGATGCTCAAGCGTATTCAGCCCGTGCATATCTCCGACTACAGCCTGAATGGGCGCGACCAGCAGCGCCATCCACATGGCCATGGAGAACATCTTGCGGATCGCGGGCGTATCGTTACCGCGCAGGAGGTGCCACGCCCCGGACGCGCCCACAAACAAGGCGCTGCACAGGAAGGCGGCAATGGACATATGGATCAGGCGGTAAGGGAAAGAGGGGTTAAAGATGATGGCCAGCCAGTCTTCGGGAATAACCTGTCCGTTCTGGATACTGAAGCCCTGCGGGGTGTGCATCCAGCTGTTGGAGGCGAGGATCCAGAAGGTGGACATCAGCGTGCCCAGCGCCACCATGCAGGTGGCAAAGAAGTGCAGGCCGGGGCCAACCTTGTTCCAGCCGAACAGCATCACGCCCAGGAAACCGGCTTCCAGGAAGAAGGCGGTTAAAACTTCATAGGTGAGAAGGGGGCCGGTTATGCTGCCCGCGAACTGGGAAAAGCCGCTCCAGTTAGTGCCAAACTGGTAAGCCATCACCAGCCCGGAAACCACGCCCATGCCAAAGTTCACGGCGAAAATCTTTAGCCAGAAATGGTATAGCGATCGCCAGACATCGTTTTTTGTGCGAAGCCACATGCCTTCGAGTACCACCAGATAGCTCGCAAGCCCGATGGTGATCGCAGGGAAGAGAATATGAAAAGAGACGGTAAAGGCGAACTGGATCCTGGCCAGATGAAACGCATCGAGCTCGAACATGCTCCGTACCTCTGGAACTGATAGCGCACATGGTATTGCCAGGCAGCCTCAGGCGGCCTGGCAAAACCGGTTACGGTTTTTTCTTACCCGCACCAAGCTCGGCGCCGGTAAGCGGATCGGCATCAGGATCGGATTTCGTGCGCGCGCACATCGCTTTGACCAGCGTGGCCTGCTCTGTTGTGAGCGTCACGCTTGCGCCACCGTCACCACCATCGACCGCTGGCTGAGGAGATTCCACGTAGTCGAAGTGCTTATCGCTGTTCCAGCTGCCGCGAACTTCTCCCCCCTCAGACATATTGTAGTACTTGTTGGTGTACTCTTCGATTGGCGGCAGTTTACCCGGTGGGAAATTGTTACGGATCGACTGGAGTGCCTTCTCAAATGAGAGCTGGTGCGCTGCCTCACGCGTCATTAAAAACGCCAGCGCATCTTTAACACCCGGATCGTCCGTTACGTTAATCAACCGCTCGTAGATAATCTTGGCGCGCGCCTCTGCCGCTATGTTAGAGCGCAGGTCGGCTGTGGGTTCGCCAATGGTATCTACATAGGCTGCCGTCCAGGGCACGCCCGCGGAGTTGGTGAGCGGTGTGCCGCCACCGTAGAGCAGGGAGGTGATATGACTGTCGTTGCCGTTCTCGGTCATTGACCGGTACAGCTCCGCTTCATTTTCAACGCCTTCCGCCAGCTCACCTTTCGCACCCTTATTCAGCATACCCACCAGGGTGCCGATAATTTCCAGGTGGCTTAACTCCTCGGTCGCGATATCCATCAGCATATCTTTACGACCGGGATCGTCGTCGCTCAGTCCCTGCGTAAAGTAACGACATGCCGCGGCAAGTTCGCCCTGCGGCCCGCCAAACTGCTCAAGCAGCAGGTTGGCCAGGCCCGGATTCGGTTCGGCTACGCGGACCGTGTATTGCAGCTGTTTTACGTGTCGAAACATAGGTTCTCCCTCTTCCGTTATTTTTTCGCTTCAACGCCGTCCGCGTCGGAACGCAGCAGGAACTGTTCCGTCGTTAGAGGGATATGTTGAATCAGCCAGTCCGCCATCTGGCGCTCTTCTTCCAGAATGGACTCAATGGCAGGAATGGAGGCGGTATCGCCCGCTTTCCTGGCCGCAGCCAGCAGGGAGGTGTAGCAGGCAATTTCAAACTGCTCAAAAACGTAGCCGCTGATAGAGCCTTTAACAATTTCATCGGAAGGGAACATACCGCCAATGGACTGGCCGAGTGCCGCCATTTTGCTCATAGAGTCTTTGATGACCGAACGGGAAATATCGTTGCGGTCGAGAATTTCTTCCAGCACGGTAATTTGATGTTTAGTCTCATTAACGTGTTGTTCAATTCGTGCACGTAAGTCGGGATAATTATCAATACGGCTGGCCATTGATTCCAGCATTGATTCGGCTTGCTTTTCCATCGCATGGGCATCGCGTAGCCAATCATGGTAGTGTTCTACATGATTCATAATTAACTCCTGGTAGTTTATATTCTGGTTAATTTTTGGTGCTGATGCTCATCAAATTAGTATTTATCCTTTCTGGGCTTTTTGATTAATATTGCCGACAGCCAGATCGGTTAATTTGAGATCGGTTTCTTTTTCTTCTTCCAGCGTTTCGGCAAGAAGTTTAACGGCTTTTTTATAGCCTAATTGTTCTGCCAGGGTGGCCAGGGTGCCGTAGCTGGCAATTTCGTAGTGCTCGACTTTCTGCGCAGCGGCAATTAAGGCGGCATCACGAACTTCATTTTTCTCTGTGCTCTCAATCACTTCGTTGGCTTCTTCAATTAAGCCTTCCATCGCAACGCATTTCATGCGCTTGAGCTTGAGGCCAGATTCCTGCTCAATAATCTGATCAATACGTTCGATCTGTCCCTGCGTTTCTTCGAGGTGAGCCGTGAACGCGGCGCTCAGCTTCTCGCTGGATGCGGCGCGGGCTAATTTGCTCAACGCGCGGGTCAGCTGCTTCTCAGCGCTGTAGGTGTCGGATAACAGGTGTATAAATACATCTTCAACACTTTTCATATTCATATATTCGCTCCAGTGAAATAAAGGGAAGGTACTGCGAGCCGACGGGCCCGCAGCATGCTCTCGGTATATTTATAAGAGCTTTAAATAAGATCAGGAGTTGTCAGATTTACGGCCTCCGCCGTGACTGTTCTGTCCCCCTTTCTTACCCGCTTCAGATGCGCGTTGCGGATCGTTTTTGAAATTACCGCCGCTGTGCTGGCCGCCTTTACGTCCAGCTTCTGATGCTTTCTCACGGTCTTCAGCGAAATTACCGGAACCACCACGATGTTGCTCTGCCATATATCAACCCTCATGTTGCGTTTATGTCAGGAGATACGATAAGTAATTCGTATCAGTTGTCGTTCAGGAATTAACATTAGTCGTTATGTGAGAAGAGTCAAATTTCCTGTCTGGGTTGTTTTGCGCTATTTCCAGAGGGGCGGGGAAAATACCGCTTCGTTATGGCTTTTGAAAATCGGAAGTAAATCCATTGCTTAGGGGAAAATAACTTGGCTCGTTAGGATTCCGCTTAGCTAATAATCTTAATGTGAACGCGGCGAGAATTATTACAAGAATTGACGTAGCGCAAAAATATATCTTGCTGACCAGCGTCTTTTTATTCGGAATAGTCTTAATCGAGAAGCGAAATAACGAGCCGAAAACAACGTGTCCGATCGTCATTTTTGACGTGGTCAGCCGGAACGGGTAAGGGTATGCTGCATTTGTCACCACAATAATTACAGAGGCAATGTCATGGATCAGGAGCTACTGGATGCGGGATACCGGGCCTACACCGGTGAGAAAATCGATGTCTACTTCAACACCGGGATCTGCAAACACTCGGGCAACTGCGTGCGCGGCAGCGCGGCGCTGTTCGACCTGAAGCGTAAACCGTGGATCGCACCGGATGAAGTGGATGCAGAAACTGTCGTACGCGTAATTGATACCTGCCCGAGCGGTGCGCTGAAGTACCGCCAAAAATAAGCGAGGAACCATGGATATTCTTGAAGGCCATAACAAGTTTTACGTCAACGACGCCGAAGGCAATCAGGTGGCGGAGATCGTCTTTGTCCCGACCGGCGAGCATCTGAGCATTATCGAGCACACCGATGTGGATCCGAGCCTGAAAGGGCAGGGTGTGGGTAAGCAGTTGGTGGCAAAAGTGGTGGAGAAGATGCGCGGTGAGAGCCGTAAAATTATCCCGCTGTGCCCGTTTGCAAAGCATGAGTTTGATAACACGCGGGAGTATGACGATATTCGGGCGTAAAACCGATGCCCGGCATTGCGCCGGGCAGCGTATTCAACCGACAAACATCACCGACACGCACAGCACGCCAACAATCAGCGTCAGCAGGTTGCCGATGGAGCGGTACGGTTTTAGCGACGGGATCAGGTACGTCGACAGCGTCGGCATGATGAACAGGATCATGGCGATAAGCGGACCGCTGATGGCGTAAATCATCGAAATCGCGTTCGGATTGATGCAGCAGACCGCAAAGGTAATCAACGACACGCCAAGAATGGAAACGGCGCGGTTAAAGGCGCGGCTTTTCTTCACCCCCACCTGATTCAGCGACGACCTCACAATCTCCGTTGCCCCTTCAATCACGCCAAAATAGGTGCCGAGGAACGATTTCGACATCGCAATAATCGCCACGATAATGCCGGAAATGCCCAGCCATGCCGGGGAAGAAGGCATCATCGACAGCGCGGACAGGATTGTCACCCCTTCCTCTTTTGCCGCCACGATATAGGACGGTGGAATCGAAAGCAGGCAGCTGAAGACAAAGAACAGCACGCTAAGGCAGATGATCAGGTACGCCACTTTCATGATTTTTTTGCATTTACCCATGGCCTCTTCACCGTATTTCTCGCGACGGTCTACGGCAAACGTCGAGATAATCGGGGTATGGCTAAAGGCGAAAACCATCACCGGTATGGAAATCCACACCTGATGCAGCGTGTGCCGATCGACGGCCATCTGGCTGGTCAGCAGCGACGGCTGCCAGCTGCCCGTCAGGTACAGCGAGACAAACAGGAAATAGGCAATCAGCGGGAAGACCAGGAATCCCATTACCTTAATGGTAATGTGCCGCCCCATCAGGAAGATGAGGTTCAGGATCAGCACCACGCCAAAGCTCACCAGCATCCGCACGCCGGTATCCACCGTCATCCGTTTCGCCAGCTGCTCAGTGAGCGAGTTGGTTATCGCCACCGCGTAAATCAGCACCACCACAAAGAAGGCCACAAAATAGAGCGTGGTGATCAGGTTGCCGATCTTTTTACCGTAATAATGGGTTACGGCACCGGTGATCCCTTCGCTGCCTTTCGTTTTCGATGACAGGATGAACTGCGCCAGCGCCTTGTGCGGCCAGTAGGTTAAGGGATACGCCACAAGGGCGGTGATCAGCAGGACAATCGCGCCAGCAGAGCCGAGCTGAATGGGCAAGAACAGGGTTCCTGCGCCCACGGCAGTGCCGTAGAGGGCGAAACTCCAGAGAGTCTCTTCTTTTGACCAAATTTTCGACATTAGAGCAACGTATCAACTATAAAACGAACAAAAAGGAGTGCAATTTACCATAATTATGCGTTGAGGTCGCCGTTGCTTCGCAGGTGAAGGGCCGGAGAACGCCTCCGGCCCGAGGATCATTCGCTTGCCAGCGCGCGTCGCTGCTGGCGGCGCTTGATGATTTTCTCCCGCAGAGTGTCGTACGCCCAGTTGTAGAGCATGGTGTACGGCAGGAAGAACAGGAAGAAACCAATTTCCAGCGTGAATGCCTGAAGCAGCGTCACTCCGAGCACGGCGGCAACGATGGTCACACCAATCACGATAAAGCCGCATTCAAAACCCAGCGCATGCAGGGCGCGCACTTTCGCCGTGCGCTTCACCCGCTGTACGGGCCAGAAACGGTCGAAGCCAAAGTTGTAGATAATGTTCCAGAGCATTGCCGTGGTCGCCAGAACAATGGTGAGCCCACCCATTTCCAGCACCGAGCGCTGCATGAGCCACGCGGCCGTCGGGGCGAGGATCGCCGTAGCAATGCCTTCAAAACAGACGGCGTGGAAGATCCGCTCCGGCAATTTACGTTGGAGTGCATCCTGATGTTGCATAGTTACCTCATGAATTCGCCAGCAGGGGCGTGAATGGCGCCTATTCTTATCGCTTAAGGTGATATATAAAAGATGGTATCCATCGATAAAGTAGATACATCATGCGTTATTCTCCTGAAGCCCTGACCGCGTTTGTTGAAACCGTCGCCGCAGGTTCGTTTTCCGCTGCGGCCCGACGGCTGCGCAAAAGCCAGTCCACCATCAGCACCTCCATCGCCAACCTTGAAGCTGACCTGGGGTTTGAGCTGTTCGACCGTTCGGCGCGTCACCCGGTGTTAACCGCCCAGGGTGAACAGGTGCTGGGCTATGTCCAGTCGATCCTCGCCGCCAGCGCGCGCCTCGACGAGCTGGCCGTATCCTTAACGGCGCAAACGGAGGCGCGTTTTACCTTTGTTCTCTCCGATACGCTCAACCCGGCCGTGCTGGAAGAGATGATGAGCCAGTTCGACCGGCGTTTCCCGCACACGGAATTCGAGTGTCTGATTGGGGAAGAGGAAGACGTAATTGACCTGCTGCAAAAGGAGCGGGCGCAAATTGGCCTGACGGAAGCGCGCGACAGCTACCCGACCGATATTGGCGCGACCCGTCTGCCCGTGCAAACGCGGATGGCCATCTACGTCTCTGCCGGACATCCTCTGGCTGCGCAGCATGAGACGCAGGCGGACGAGCTGCACGGCTGGCGCGAGCTGCGGCTGAGTACCTATCTCGAACGGGAAGCCACCCTTGCGCGTGGGCCGGTCTGGTCCGCGCCGAATTACCTGTTACTGCTGAGCATGGCGGTACAGGGCTTTGGCTGGTGCGCGTTGCCCTGCGCGCTGGTGGATGAATTTGCCGCGTCGAAATCGCTGGTGCAGCTGAACGTGCCGGGCTGGCCGAGGTCGATTGCTATCGATCTGTTATGGAACAAACGAACACCGCCCGGCGTCGCCGGAAGCTGGCTGCGCCAGTACTTGCAGGACGCACGCTAATCCTGTGACTAAACTCACTAATTTTAAACATTTGCGTCAATTGTTGATAACAATCCTCTACTATCGTCATGTCATTTTGCACAGAGGTCGTGATGAAAGATGTCGTTATAGTGGGTGCGTTACGTACGGCTATCGGCTGTTTTCAGGGAGCGCTTGCGCGTCACTCTGCGGTTGATCTTGGCAGCGTGGTGGTAAAAGCGCTGGTAGAACGCAGCGGGATTGCCGCACATGAAATTGATGAGGTGATCCTGGGCCAGGTGCTGACCGCGGGCGCGGGACAAAACCCTGCGCGTCAGGCGGCGCTGAAGGGCGGCCTGCCTAACACCGTTTCGGCGATCACCATCAACGACGTCTGTGGATCAGGTCTGAAGGCGCTCCATCTTGCGACGCAGGCCATCCAGTGCGGTGAAGCGGACGTGGTCATTGCCGGCGGGCAGGAGAACATGAGCCGCGCTCCGCACGTGCTGACCGACAGCCGGACCGGCGCGCAGCTTGGAAACAGCCAGCTGCTCGACAGCCTGGTTCACGACGGGCTGTGGGACGCCTTTAACGATTACCACATGGGCGTGACGGCGGAGAACCTGGCGCGGGAATACGGTATCAGCCGCGAGCTTCAGGACGCGTATGCCCTCAGCTCGCAGCAAAAAGCGCGCGCGGCGATCGATTCCGGGCGCTTTCGCGATGAAATTGTCCCGGTCAGCACCCTGCGCCAGAACGGCGAAGCGTTTATCGTTGATACCGACGAGCAGCCGCGCACCGATGCCAGCGCGGAAGGGCTGGCAAAACTCGATCCCGCCTTCGAAACGCTGGGTTCTGTGACGGCAGGCAACGCCTCTTCCATCAACGACGGTGCGGCGGCGGTGATGATGATGAGTGAAAGCAAAGCCCAGGAGCTGGATCTGCCGGTGCTGGCGCGCATCAAGGCGTTTGCCAGCGTGGGCGTTGATCCGGCGTTAATGGGGATTGCGCCGGTCTATGCCACGCGCCGCTGTCTGGAGCGGGCGGGCTGGCAGCTGAGCGACGTGGATCTGATTGAAGTCAACGAAGCCTTTGCTGCACAGGCAATCTCGGTCGGGAAAATGCTGGAATGGGATCCGCTGCGGGTCAACGTTAACGGCGGGGCGATCGCGCTGGGTCATCCCATTGGCGCTTCTGGCTGCCGTATTCTGGTGTCTTTAGTCCACGAAATGAAAAAGCGTAACGCCCGAAAAGGAATTGCAACCCTCTGCATTGGCGGAGGGCAAGGGGTGGCGCTGGCTATTGAACGGTAATTTCCCTCTCTGCACACAACAAGCCTCCCTACGGGAGGTTTTTTTATCCCGCTGAATCCTTTTTTAACGCTTTTGCGTTCTTTCTGAAGCCCGCAATATTCATTGCGCGGTTAATTATTCGCATTGCGAAGTGCTTAGTGTGATCTCACTCCTGGAATTTACGCGTAATACGCCTTTTTTGTTGATGGGGTTCACGTCGATCTTTGCCAAAAAAAATGAAACAAATAATTTCGATCTTTGTCACTAAAATAACGGTGCATAAAAAATAAACTCAAGTTTCATAAAAACGAAACGATATTTTAATTGAGGGTTTATTCATGTTTAAAAAATCTCTGGTCCTTGCCTCTCTTATTTCCAGCACGTTTGCGGCCCACGCTGTGACCGTCGATCTGCGTCACGAATATATCGACAGCGGCTCGAATGCCGACCGTGTTGCCGTCTCGCACCGCTTTGATAATGGCTTCGGTTTTTCCGTTGAAGCGAAGTGGAAATCCGGCGGTGACAAGGCGGATCAGCCTTTTGCCGACGTGGTGGGAAACGGTCATGAAGATCAGATTAGCTGGCGCTGGAAAGCGACGGACAATATCGCCCTGACCCCTGCGTTTACGATTGAAAGTACAGACAGCCGCACCATTTATAAACCGAATCTGCATGTGCAATATAGCTTCGATAATGGCTTCTACGTCGCCGCGCGTTACCGTTACGAATATACCCGCTACCCGTCAAGCTCAAATAAGGACGATGATAAAGTTAACCGTGGTGATGCGTGGGTCGGTTGGGTATTAGGTGACTGGCGTACCGAGCTGAATTATGTTTACGCGAAAAGCGCTGAAGGGATGGCCCGAAATAACAATAAAGATTATTCCAACGAATATAACGCCAAGCTGGCCTATAAATGGGATAAAAACTGGGCGCCGTATGTTGAGGTGGGTAACGTGGGGGTTAAAGAGACCGACGAACGACAGACCCGCTTCCGTGCAGGCGTGGCGTATTCCTTCTGATAATCCACCTTCTTCGCAAAAAAAAGCCCTCCGAATAGGAGGGCAAGGCCAGTTACAGAAACACTTACTCAAGTCAGGCATGCAACATTTCAGGTTGCTCGGGGAGTTTCGCGATATAGAGGGCCGGTTTGCCGTCTTTATCGGAACTGTACAGCACCGCTTTTTCGTCCGGCGTAAAGGACGGATGCGGGTGGGTTACCTGGCGGCTGTTCGCCACCGTAGCCCAGGAGGTGTCGTGACGGGCGATGCGGAAAAACGCTTTCTTCGCCACGTCAAAGGCATACAGATAAGGATCGTTATCAATGGTGTAGCCGCCAGTGTCTTTCACATCGACAGGCGTGCCGGAACCGTCGCCGACGAGCAGGGTGCCGTCAAAATTGCTCATCAGGTGCGAGCAGGCGGGCATATTCATTACCGCTTCATTAATGCCGGTGTCCGGGTTGAAGCGGGAAATGGTGCGGCCCTGCTGGCCCTTCAGATAAGAGACGTAGATCAGCGCGGAGCCGTCCGGCACCCAAAATTCATGCGTACAGCTTTCACCTTCCGCGTGCGTCTTCACTTTCCGCACGTTGCTGCCGTCTTCGTTGACCAGCCACATGCGGGCGTCAACCAGATCATGCGGCCCTTCATGACAGAAGGCCACGGTATTGTCATCGAACGGACGATAAATGGGATGCCCCAGCCAGATCTTCTCGTCATGAATGGTGGTGCTTTCACCCGTTTTCAGATCAACGCGCAGCAGGCGGCAGTGCGGCCCTTTGTGGAAAAAATCGTGAAAAATTTTCCAGTCGTTGAGCGGGGTCCAGTCTCGTTTTGCAATTTCAATGCCCACCAGCCTGGTGCAGTCGCTGTTCGCAACCCAGGTACCGTAGCCGACCCACTCTTCCGGGACGCGGTACACTTCACGCTCCGCCAGCGTCTGTAAATCCACCTCCAGCAGGGTGCGATCGTTCTTCACATAGTAGAAGGATTTATCGTCCGGGGAGAGGAAGCCGCCAAAGGTGTTATCCCCCGCACCTTCAGTTAACTGTACCGCTTCGGCGTTTTTCAGGTCCAGCAGGTAATAGTTCCAGTGACCGTCGAACTCCCCGGCGAACAGCAGATGGCTGCCATCGTTAAAGAAGCACTTCTGGTAAAAGTAGTTGCGATGACAGGTTACTTCCGGTGGGGTCAGGCGGGTGACTTCCACGCCTGTATCCGGATCGCGGCTGACCTCGTAGTTCAGCTTGACCCGCATACCTTTAGCCATAATGCACTCCTTTGAACGCGAATTGTGGGTTGAAAACTGGGTGTTAAATTATCAAAACAATGTTTCATTATGTGTGACTGACAGCGCAATTTATCAGTTTCATGGATAAGAAGACCGTCCTGATAGATTTATCGTGATCGAAACACCATTTCCGGCATAAACATGCAGAAAAAATGAAACGATGTTTTAAATGCAATTGAAAAGCGCTGTGGCAGGGGATAATATGTGCTCATCACGAAAACGGAACGTTGTTTCGTTAATTATCTTTGCCTTCGGGCACGATCCATTCTGGAGGTTGATGTGGAAGTCAGACAAAGCATCCACAGCGCGCACGCAAAAACGCTGGATACCCAGGGGCTGCGCGGTGAGTTTTTAGTTGAGCAGGTGTTCGAAGCCGATAAGTACACCATGGTCTACAGCCATATTGACCGCATTATTGTGGGCGGGATTATGCCGGTGGCGAACACCGTCTCCGTGGGCGGTGAAGTGGGCAAACAGCTGGGCGTGAGCTACTTCCTTGAACGCCGCGAGCTGGGCGTGATTAACATCGGCGGGCCGGGCACCATTACTGTCGATGGTCAGTGCTACGAGATCGGCCACCGCGACGCGCTGTACGTCGGTAAAGGCGCAAAAGAAGTGGTCTTTGCCAGCGTCGACGCCAGCAAACCGGCGAAGTTCTACTACAACTGCGCCCCGGCACACACCCACTACCCAACCAAAAAAGTGACGCCTGCGGACGTTTCCCCGGTGACCCTTGGCGATAACCTCACCAGCAACCGTCGCACCATCAACAAATACTTCGTTCCGGACGTGCTGGAAACCTGCCAGTTGAGCATGGGGCTGACCGAGCTTGCGCCGGGCAACCTCTGGAACACCATGCCGTGCCATACCCATGAGCGCCGCATGGAAGTCTACTTCTATTTCAACATGGATGAAGATGCCTGCGTGTTCCACATGATGGGACAGCCGCAGGAGACGCGCCATATCGTTATGCATAACGAGCAGGCGGTCATTTCGCCGAGCTGGTCTATCCACTCTGGCGTGGGGACGAAAGCTTATACCTTCATCTGGGGTATGGTCGGTGAAAACCAGGTCTTCGATGATATGGACCACGTCGCTGTTAAGGATCTGCGCTAGCCGCAGGCAGTTAAGCATAAATCTGCCTGTTGGTGACAGGCGCTGAACGATTAAGGAACAAACATGATTCTGGATGCATTTTCTCTGCAAGGTAAAGTGGCTGTCGTTTCCGGTTGTGATACCGGGCTGGGGCAGGGTATGGCGTTAGGCCTGGCGGAAGCGGGCTGTGATATCGTTGGGATTAACATCGTTGAGCCAACGGAAACCATCGAGCGCGTCACCGCGCTGGGCCGTCGTTTCCTGAGCCTGACCGCTGACCTGCGCAAAATCGACGGGATCCCTGAGCTGCTGGATCGCGCGGTGGCGGAGTTTGGTCATATCGATATTCTGGTTAACAACGCGGGCCTGATCCGTCGTGAAGACGCGATTAACTTCAGCGAAACGGACTGGGACGACGTCATGAACCTGAACATCAAGAGCGTGTTCTTTATGTCCCAGGCGGCGGCGAAGCACTTCATCGCGCAGGGTAAAGGCGGCAAAATCATCAATATCGCGTCGATGCTCTCCTTCCAGGGCGGCATCCGCGTGCCGTCTTACACCGCATCGAAGAGCGCGGTGATGGGCGTGACCCGTCTGCTGGCAAACGAGTGGGCGCAGCACAACATCAACGTCAACGCGATTGCGCCGGGCTACATGGCCACCAACAATACCCAGCAGCTGCGTGCGGATGAAGAGCGCAGCGCGGCAATCCTGGAGCGTATTCCAGCGGGTCGCTGGGGTCTGCCGAGCGATCTGATGGGGCCGGTTGTATTCCTTGCGTCCCCGGCATCGGATTACATTAACGGCTACACCGTTGCCGTCGACGGCGGCTGGCTGGCACGTTAATTCATCCTGAATAAAGAACCTCTGCCCTCGGGCAGAGGTTTTTTTTGCGCCAAAATTGCCTTTATCCATATCCTTAAAGATGAAAAATCCATACTGAAAAGGAATGGATGACGGGTATCACACATTTATTGCTTAGATATTAACTAATTAATAAAAAATAAGGATAAATCGCCCTGATTTGAAATTGTAATGTCCATCACAGATCGGTATGTCGTAGCGAAAAAATCCATATCTTCACCAGTTCCGACCTGACACTTTCTTCCGGTATCTCGTAATTTCACTTAACGAATTTCGCTGTTGAGGCAGGAAACTATGACATCTATAAATGACTCTACCCTTATGCCCGCTGCGTTGCGCGATACCCGACGCATGAACCAGTTTGTTTCTGTTGCGGCTGCCGTAGCCGGTTTATTGTTTGGCCTGGATATTGGCGTTATCGCCGGCGCGCTGCCCTTTATTACCGATCACTTTACGTTGAGCAATCGCCTGCAAGAGTGGGTGGTGAGCAGCATGATGCTGGGCGCGGCCATCGGCGCGCTCTTTAACGGCTGGCTGTCATTCCGCCTCGGGCGCAAATACAGCCTGATGGTTGGGGCGATCCTGTTCGTTGCCGGCTCCATTGGCTCGGCGTTCGCCACCAACGTTGAAGTGCTGCTGCTGTCCCGCGTGCTGCTGGGCGTCGCGGTGGGTATTGCCTCCTACACCGCGCCGCTTTATCTCTCGGAAATGGCGAGCGAAAACGTGCGCGGGAAGATGATCAGCATGTATCAGCTGATGGTGACGCTCGGTATCGTGCTGGCGTTTCTGTCGGATACGTACTTCAGCTACAGCGGTAACTGGCGGGCAATGCTTGGCGTGCTGGCGCTGCCCGCGTTGCTGCTGATTGTGTTAGTCATTTTCCTGCCGAACAGCCCGCGCTGGCTGGCGCAAAAAGGACGCCACGTGGAGGCGGAAGAGGTGCTGCGCATGCTGCGCGACACGTCTGAAAAAGCCCGTGAAGAGCTAAACGAAATCCGCGAAAGCCTGAAGCTGAAGCAGGGCGGCTGGTCCCTGTTTAAGGCTAACCGCAACGTGCGCCGCGCGGTGTTCCTCGGCATGCTGTTACAGGCGATGCAGCAGTTTACGGGGATGAACATCATCATGTATTACGCCCCGCGCATCTTCAAAATGGCCGGTTTTACCACGACCGAACAGCAGATGATCGCCACGCTGGTAGTAGGGCTGACCTTTATGTTCGCGACCTTTATCGCGGTGTTCACCGTTGATAAAGCCGGACGCAAACCGGCGCTGAAAATTGGCTTTAGCGTGATGGCGCTCGGCACCCTGATCCTCGGCTACTGCCTGATGCAGTTTGATAACGGCACGGCATCAAGCGGCCTCTCCTGGCTCTCCGTGGGCATGACCATGATGTGCATCGCGGGTTACGCAATGAGCGCCGCGCCGGTGGTGTGGATCCTGTGCTCGGAAATTCAGCCGCTGAAATGCCGCGACTTTGGGATCACCTGTTCCACTACCACTAACTGGGTGTCGAACATGATCATTGGCGCGACCTTCCTGACGCTGCTGGATGCAATTGGCGTGGCAGGTACCTTCTGGCTTTATACGGTACTGAACGTGGCGTTTATCGGTGTGACCTTCTGGCTGATCCCGGAAACCAAAGGCGTGACCCTGGAACATATTGAACGCAAGCTGATGAAAGGGGAGAAATTACGTAATATCGGCGTGTAATGTAAATTGCCGGGTGGCGCTTCGCTTACCCGGCTTTATGTTTACCGCATCGCACGTCTCAAAATACGCTCCGCCTGACGCTGGAAGTCGGCGGCCGTCTCTTCCACGGTTTTCTGGCCGTAGTCGATATACTGCAAAGAGGTACCGAACTGCGCCACAATCTGCGGATCGTCAAAGTATGGCGAGACGGTCAGTTTCGCCGGCAGCGACTGCGCCAGACGCAGGCCCGCCACGGAAGGATCGTCCTCTTTTATGGTGCCGTCTTCGGTCAGATACTGTACCGCTACTTTGCTCAGCGGCACGCCGCGCTCCAGGCCCAGCGTATCGACCCCCTCCTTGC
Organism: Enterobacter cloacae complex sp. I2; assembly: GCF_014896205.1. Taxonomy (NCBI): domain Bacteria; kingdom Pseudomonadati; phylum Pseudomonadota; class Gammaproteobacteria; order Enterobacterales; family Enterobacteriaceae; genus Enterobacter; species Enterobacter cloacae complex sp. I2. The sequence continues at coordinate 337,299 of NZ_JADBRA010000001.1, read as the reverse complement.
TGTTGAGCAGGAAGTTAATCAGCTTCGCCGCTGCTTCCGGGTTTTTGGTCGATTTACCGATCGACAGCATCTGGGCTGGCTTGAAGAACAGGCCCGCGTCGGTGGCGCCCGGCAGCATCGGATAGCTGCCCAGCTCCAGTTTTGCAGGCGGCTTCAGGTTGTCGGAATATTTGTTAATAGTGGAGTTCCACATGTAGGTGCCGCCCCATTCACCCTGGATCCACGGCTTCATCTCATACATGTTGCTCTTACCGAACGAGGCATAGTATTTGGTGTCCGGCATGACGTGGCTGTCGATCAGCTTTTTGTAGGTCTGGAAGAACTCCACCCACTGTTCTTTCGTGTAGCTGAACTTTTTGGTTTTCTCATCCACCGCAGGAACGTTGTACTTCTGGATCATGTACGAGTTCAGCAGCGCCAGCGTATCCTGGTGCTCCAGGATGACCGGATAATATTGCTTGCCGAGCTTGCTCTCGAAGGTTTTACCGGCCGCCATCAGCTCGTCCCAGGTTTTCGGGTAAGCAATACCCGCTTTTTTCCAGGTCTCGTCATTGAAGTAGAACACGCGCGCCGTCACCGAAATTGGAATGCCGTTCAGCTTGCCGTCCACGGTGGTGGTTTGCAGCTCTTTAGGATCGAACTGGGTTAAGTCGATCACGTCCTTCATCTTGTTCAGATCGTAGAAGCCGTCACCGGTTTTGGAGAAGATCGGCAGCCAGTTCCAGTTCGTCTGCATTACATCCGGCTCGGTGCCGCCCGCAATCTGGGTGGTCAGTCGGGAGAGGTGACCGTCCCAGCCGGTGTATTCCGCCTTCACGTTGATGTCCGGGTTCTGTTTATGGAACTCTTCCAGCGCTTTCAGGGTAACCTGGTGACGGCCATTGCCGCCCCACCAGGACATCCGTAAATCCACATTCTGCGCCATCGATGGCAAAGCGGTCAGGCCCAGGGTCGCGGAGATTGCTGCGCTTAAAAGCACTTTTTTCATTTTTATCACTCCATCAGAGAGAGAGGTTCTGTTCGGTTTTTGCGTCAAAAATATGACATTTGTTCATATCAAACGTGAAATACACCTTACGATGAAGCCCCTTATCAATCATTGGCTTGGCTTCATCGGACGGGATCCTGGCGGTCAGTTCGTAGTCCGCGACTTTCAGGTACACAAAGAATTCGTGGCCCATATTCTCAACGCGCACCATCTCCCCGCTACAGCCGCCGTTCGGGAATGGCGCATCTGAAAGCGAGACAAACTCCGGGCGCACGCCGTAAAAAATCTCCTGACCTGCATAAGTGGCGACTTTCTCCTGCTTCTCCGCGTTCAGCGGCATGGTTTCATTGCCGATGGCGATGTGCAGCTGGCCCGCTTTTTCGATCAGCACGCTCCTGCGAATATTCATCTCCGGCGCGCCGATAAAGCTCGCCACGAACATGTTCTTCGGCTTGTGGTAGAGGTTGTCCGGCGTATCCACCTGCATGATGTGACCGAGCTTCATCACGCAGATGCGGTCGCCCATGGTCATCGCTTCGGTCTGGTCGTGGGTCACGTAAACGGTGGTGGCCGGTTTTCCGGACTTCTTCAGCTGCTTGTGCAGGTCGGAAATACGAATGCGCATTGAGGCGCGCAGCTTGGCGTCGAGGTTTGAAAGCGGCTCATCGAACAGGAACACGTCCGGCTTTTTCACAATCGCACGGCCTACCGCTACGCGCTGCGCCTGGCCGCCGGAAAGCTGGCGCGGCAGACGGTCGAGCAGCTCTTCCAGCTCAAGAATTTTGGCGGCTTCATTCACCTGAGACTCAATCTGATCTTTCGGCAGCTTGCTCAGCTTGAGGCCAAAGGCCAGATTCTCGCGCACCGTCATGTGCGGATAGAGGGCGTAGTTCTGGAACACCATTGCAATACCGCGCTCCTTCGGCGCGAGGTTGTTCACGATCCGGTCGCCGATGCGCACCTCGCCGCCGCTGATGGTTTCCAGCCCCGCCAGCATGCGCAGAGTAGTGGATTTGGCGCAGCCGGATGGCCCGACGATCACCATGAATTCCCCTTCGGCGATTTTCAGATCGATAGCGTGTACCGCTTTAAAACCGTTGGAGTAGACCTTTTCTAGCTTGTTAAAAATGACTTCAGCCATGGTATTTCCCTCTTAACCTTTAATTCCGCTGCTGGTGACGCCCTGTACGAAGTAGCGCTGTGCCAGGAAGAAGACAATGATGGATGGCAGAATGGAGATGCTCGCCATTGCCAGAATTTCGTTCCACGGGGCGCCTTCGGTGACGTCGATGGACATTTTCAGCGCCAGTGCGATGGGGTATTTATCCACGCTGTAGACGTAAATCAGCGGCCCGATAAAGTCGTTCATGGACCACATAAACTGGAACAGGGCGACGGAGATAATGGCCGGCTTCAGGATCGGCACCACCACGTACCACAGCACCTGAATGGAGTTACAGCCGTCGATTTGCGCCGCCTCTTCCATGTCACGCGGGACGCCGCGCAGGAACTGGATCAGCATGAAAACAAAGAACCCCTGCGTGGCGAAGGCCAGCGGCAGGTACAGCGGCATGTAGCTGTTCAGCATGCCCATCTCACGGAACATCAGGTACTGCGGGATCAGCAGCACGGTGCTGGGCAGCAGCATGGTGGTGATGAGCGTGGCGAACCAGAACTTCTTCCACGGGATTTCGAAGCGGGCAAAGCCGTACGCCACGATGGTGGAGGAGATAATGGTCAGGATCACCTTCGGAATGACGTACTTAAAGGTGTTCAGCATGTAATGGCCGAAAGTGTACTCGGTGCCGGTTTTCCAGCCGTTGACGAAGCCATCCCAGGTGGCGTGGGCGGGCCACAGGCTCAGGGTGGTGAAGATCTCGTGGTTCGGTTTGAACGACGCCGAAAACATCCATACCAGCGGGTAAAGCATCAGCAGGCCGACAAACAGCAGGATCGCGTAGCGAACGGTAGCGTTGATTTTCTCTCTGCGCAGCGTGCGGGCCACTTCGCGCTCCGCAACGCTTCTTGCCGTGGAAAGTTGTTGAATATCAGCCATTTTTGCCCCCTTTATCGGCGGAGTAGAACACCCAGTATTTCGACGACTTAAAGGCGATGCCGGCGAAGACGGCCACCACCAGGAATAGCACCCACGCCAGCGCCGCCCCGTAGCCCATATCGAAGTACTTGAACGCGGTGTCGTAGATGTAGAGCGAGAACAGGTAGGTGGAGTAGGTCGGCCCGCCGCCGGTGATCACGTACGGCCCGGTAAATTCCTGGAACGCCTGCGTGGTCTGCATGATGAAGTTGAAGAAGATCACCGGCGTAATCAGCGGCACGGTCACTTTCATGAACATTTGCCATTTAGACGCGCCGTCGATCATCGCCGCTTCGTACTGGGACTGCGGTACGTTTTGCAGCGCGGCCAGGAAGATGACCATCGCGGAACCGAACTGCCAGACGCGCAGCAGGGTAACGGACATCAGCGCCAGCGACGGTTCTCCCAGCCAGTTCACCGGGTCAAAACCCAGTATGCCGATAAAGCTGTTCAGCAGGCCATCGATCGCAAATAAGGCGCGCCACAAGACGGCAATGGCGACGGAACTGCCGAGGATCGACGGAATATAGTAGGCTGTCCGGAAAAATCCGATGCCGCGTAATTTAAAGTTCAGGACAAAGGCAATCCCTAATGCAAAGGCGAGCTTCAACGGGATGGTCAGAAATACGTAGGCAAAGGTCACGCCCATGGATTTCCAGAAGAGCGTGTCTTCGGTAAACATATAGCGATAGTTTTCGATGCCGTTAAACACCGGCGGGCTCATCAAATCGTAATCCGTAAAGCTGAGGAAAAACGACGAGACGAAGGGGAATGCCGTAAAGAGTATCAACCCGATGATGTAGGGTGATATCCATGCGAGCCCCAGCAGCTTGTTTTCATTCATACATACCTACCTGGCAATCAATGGTTTAATACGGAATCAGCTTTGTTACATTTTCCCAGGCCCGCACTGCGCGGCATGAGAGAGGAAATTCAGGGTGCAATGTCTGGTGGTGGCAAAACAGTAGATTGTTTTTTAAAGTTTTTTCTTTTTCGTTATTGCCGGGAACGCTTTGGGTTTTAAAAGAGCTGAACCGGCGTTCTTGGATACTAAAACATCGTTTTATTTTATATTATTGCGATTTATTTCTGCGTCATGCGCTTAATGGTGGAAATGTGATCGGCGTCGAAACGCTGTTTCAATATAGTGAGGGAGGTGGCATTTTTGACTTTTCACGGACGATCGCCGCGGGCACTGACGAGGGGATAAGACGCAAAATCGGGAGCGGGAATAACAATAGTCACGCAGCGTGGCTAACTACCAGATCTGATAGCAGGTCTACAGATGTATCAATTCGGCATTCAGATAATTCTTACATTCTTGTATGATTTGTTACACCGGAACCAGTCAGGCAGAATTTCACTGCATCCCTAAAAGAAGAACAGTTATGTCAGCGATGGATTTCAAACAACATACGGATCTCAACTTTCCTCAATATGCTCCCCCGGCGGTCAGCGCTAAAGAAATAGATCTTCTGGGTCTGCTGGACGTCCTGCTGGCAGCAAAAAAACGCATCGTCACCATTGTGTTCGCATTTGCACTGGTCGGCCTGGCAATCGCCTTCCTGATACCGCAAAAGTGGACCAGTAAAGCGGTCATTACGCCAGCGGAACAGACGCAGTGGATCTCGCTGCGCCAGATGATGGTGGCGCTACAGGTACTTGATGTGGATGTGAAAGTCACCCGTGCGGATGTGTTTAATCTGTTTATCAAAAAGTTTCAGTCCCAGTCCCTGCTTGAAGAGTACATGAAGAGCTCGCCTTACGTGATGGCTCAGCTCGATGGCGCCGAGGTTGACCCGCTGGAGCTGCACCGCGCGGTGGTCAATATTGCCGAAAAGATGAAGGCCATTGATAACACCCAGGAAAAGAATGCCGATAAAGCACCGTACCTCTCCTGGACGTTAAGCTTCACGGCCCCAACGGCAGAGGACGCGCAGAAGGTGCTGAACGGGTATATTCAGTACATCTCCCGCATCGTCGAGCAGGAGACGATGCAAAACATCCGCGATCAGCTGATCCTGAGAACCAAAACGGTTCAACAGCAGCTGGAGCTGGATCGGGTCCGTCTGACCAATATCCACAATACCAACCTGCAACGCCTCAACTACTCGCTGGAAGTGGCGAACGCGGCAGGGATCAAAAAGCCGGTCTACAGCAATGGACAGGCAGTGAAAGACGATCCGGATTACTCCGTTGCGCTCGGCGCGGACGGGATTGCGCAGAAGTTGCAGATTGAAAAAAATCTGAAGGACGTTTCTGAGCTGAACGCCGATTTCCAGAACCGCGAATACTATCTGGCACAGCTGCAAAAACTCTCGTTCGAAGATGTGAGCCTGGAGCCATTCAAATACCAGCTTTCTCCTTCTATGCCGGTGAAAAAAGATGGTCCGGGCAAAGCCCTGATCGTGCTGCTGGCGTGTATTCTGGGCGGACTGTTTGCCTGTGGCAGCGTGCTGCTGCGCGAGGCGATGAACTCCCGCAACCCGCTGCCGGAACAGCTTCCTGAGCCGGTGACGGAGTAACATCAAAAAAGGCGCTCAAATGAGCGCCTTTTTTTATTTCAGGAAATCTTCGCGTACCGGCGTAAACGTATCCAGTAACGTACCGGGTTTCAGGCAGACGCAGCCGTGCATCACGTGCGGCGCTTTATAGAGAGTGTCGCCCGCCGTCACCACATGCTTCTCTTCCCCAATCGTAAATTCAAATTCGCCCGAGAGAACGTAGGTGAGCTGTTCATGCGGGTGGTTATGCATCGGGCCAATCGCCCCTTGCTCAAAATTCACTTCCACCGCCATCATCCTGCCGTCGTGCGCAAGAATACGGCGCGTCACGCCATTACCCAGATCGTCAAGCGTGGTCTCTTTATGGAAAATAAACATATTTTCGCCCTGTCATGTAATGAAACAATGTTTCATTTAACTTATCTCACCCACGCATAAAAGGAAACGATTAGCCAAATAACTGGAAAGGCGATCACAAGTTTGCTTCACTGGGTGAAACGCACAGGAGGAAAGATGAAAACGATCGGTCTGTTAGGGGGCATGAGCTGGGAATCAACGATCCCGTACTACCGCCTGATTAATGAAGGCGTCAAACAGCGTCTGGGCGGTCTGCATTCGGCCAGCCTGCTGCTGCACAGCGTGGATTTTCATGAAATCGAAGCCTGCCAGTCGAGCGGGGAGTGGGATAAAGCCGGGAAGATGCTGGCGGACGCCGCGCTTGGGCTGGAGCGTGCGGGAGCGCAGGGTATTCTGCTGTGTACCAATACCATGCATAAGGTGGCGTCGCATATTGAAGACCGCTGCTCGCTGCCGTTTTTACATATCGCGGATGCCACCGGGCGAGCCATACGTGCTGCCGGCATGACGCGCGTGGCGCTGCTGGGGACGCGATACACCATGGAGCAGGACTTTTACCGCGGGCGGCTGAGCAGTCAGTTCGGGATTGAAAGCCTGATCCCGGAGGAGGCTGACCGGGCACGCATTAATCAGATTATTTTTGATGAGCTCTGCCTCGGTACCTTCAGCGAATCTTCTCGCGCCTGGTACGTCAGCGTGATTGAGAAACTGGCCCAGCAGGGGGCGGAAGGGGTAATTTTCGGCTGTACCGAAATTGGCCTGCTGGTGCCGGCGGACCAAAGCCCGATACCGGTATTTGATACCGCCGCGCTTCACGCCGCCGATGCGGTGGAGTTTATGCTGTCATAAGGGTTTTTGCAGGTCAGGTAAGCGAAGCGCCACCTGACGCGCGTGCGCAATCAGGTGTTCACTGAAGGCATCCACCAGCGCTGAGGCGGGGCGGTGCAGGGGGCGGATCAGGCTCACGGTAAAGGGAACGGAAACGCTAAACCGGCGCAGGACCACTCCGCTGCTGGCGTAATCCATCGCCGTGAGCGGGTTCACCACCGAAATACCCACGCCCGCGCGCACCATCGCACAAATCGATGCCGCGCTGTGCGTTTCCACCACCAGCCGCCGCTTCACCTGATGTTCGGCAAACAGGCCGTCCAGAAGCTGCCGGTAGCTGTCGGTCTGCGACAGGCTGATATAGTTTTCGCCGTGGAAATCCGCTGGCGTCAGCACCGCTTTGTGGCTAAGCGGATGGCCGACGGGCAACACGCAGACCTCATCCAGCGAGAGCAGCTCCGTGCGCTCCGTGCCCGCGGGCGTCACGAGGGTTTCGGTCAGACCCAAATCGTGGCGCTGGGCCGAAAGCCACTCCTCCAGCAGCGGCGACTCCTGCGGCACGATGGTCAGGCTGACCTCCGGATAGCGGGCCAGAAACGGCTGTAACAGCACCGGCAGAAATGACTGGGAAAAGACCGGCAGGCAGACGATAGACAGCTCGCCCTGGCGAAACTCCCTCAGGCTCTCCGCCGCGCTCACGATCCTGTCCAGGCCGTACCAGGAGCGCTGAACCTCCTCAAACAGACGTAACCCCTGCACCGTCGGATGCAGCCTGCCGCGCGCGCGTTCAAACAGCTTCAGCCCCAGCACCTTCTCAAAGCGCGCCAGCTCGCGGCTGACCGTGGGCTGCGAGGTGTGCAGCATCTGCGCGGCTTCAGTGAGATTGCCGGTGGTCATCACCGCATGAAAAATCTCGATATGGCGTAGGTTAACGGCGGGCATAGGGCACCTGGTGTCTGAGCGTTATCCATATCATTTTTGCATAGACTCACCATAAAACGATATTTTTTATTCTCTTCAGGCTATGGCGTAATAATAAAAAACAGATTTCCGGAGACGACCATGCCACGCCCGCTCAACCAGACCGAAACCGATTTGAACGCCGATAACCTGCTGCGCCTGCCTGCCGAATTCGGCTGTCCGGTGTGGGTCTACGATGCGCAGATTGTCCGCGAGAAGATCGCCGCGCTGCATCAGTTTGACGTGGTGCGTTTCGCGCAGAAGGCCTGCTCCAATATTCACATCCTGCGCCTGATGCGCGAGCAGGGCGTAAAGGTTGACTCCGTATCGCTGGGTGAAATCGAACGTGCGCTGGCGGCGGGGTTTGATCCCAAAGCCGACAGCGACGCGATCGTCTTTACCGCCGACCTGATTGACGACGCCACGCTGGCGCGCGTGCACGAGCTGCAAATCCCGGTCAATGCCGGTTCGGTGGATATGCTGGAGCAGCTTGGGCAGGTCTCTCCTGGCCATCGCGTCTGGCTGCGCATCAACCCGGGCTTTGGTCACGGTCACAGCCAGAAAACCAACACCGGGGGCGAAAACAGCAAGCACGGGATCTGGTATGCCGATATGCCTGCGGCGCTGGAGGTGTTACAACGCTACGATCTTAAGCTGGTGGGTATTCACATGCACATCGGGTCCGGCGTGGATTACGGCCACCTTGAGCAGGTCTGTGGCGCCATGGTGCGTCAGGTGATCGATTTTGGTCAGGATCTGGAGGCGATCTCCGCCGGCGGCGGGTTGTCCATTCCCTATCGTGAAGGGGAAGAGGCGATCGACACGGATCACTACTACGGGCTGTGGAGCGCCGCGCGCGACAGCATCGCCGCCCATCTGGGCCACGCGGTGAAGCTGGAGATTGAGCCGGGTCGTTTCCTGGTCGCCGAAGCCGGCGTGCTGGTGGCGCAGGTGCGTAGCGTGAAGGAGATGGGAAGCCGTCATTTTGTGCTGATTGATGCTGGCTTTAACGACCTGATGCGTCCGTCCATGTACGGTAGCTATCACCACATCACGGCGCTGGCTGCCGATGGCCGCGATCTGGTCAACGCGCCGCGCATCGACACCGTGGTTGCCGGCCCGCTGTGCGAATCCGGCGACGTCTTTACTCAGCAGGAAGGCGGGAAAGTCGAAACCCGTTCGCTGCCAGAGGTAAAACCGGGAGATTATCTGGTGCTGCATGATACCGGTGCGTACGGGGCGTCGATGTCTTCAAACTACAACAGCCGCCCGCTGCTGCCGGAAGTACTGTTCGATAACGGCGTGGCGCGGCTGATTCGCCGTCGCCAGACCATTCAGGAGCTGCTGGCGTTAGAGCTGGTCTGATTAAACCAGGGTCCCGTTGTCACCGAATCGCGTAAAACCAGCGTGCCGGTGAACGGCGGGATCGCCTCAACCGGCTGGTTTTTTGCCAGCCGGATCGCCTGGTCGATCGCCGTGACGATCATGTTATCGATCGGCAGATACACCGACGACAGGGCAGGTTCCAGCCACTTTGCGCTGGGGGCATCATCAAAACCAAACAGCGAAATATCCTGCGGGATCTTCAGCCCAGCCTGGTGTAATGCTTTGGAGGCGCCCAGGGCCATATCATCGTTACAGGCAAACAGGGCGCTGAACGGCGTCTTTTCCGCAATCAGCTCTTTGCACAGCTCGTAACCCCGCGTCATACCCGCATCGCCATATTTAATCCGCCGCTCGTCGAGACGAATACCGTGCTTCTCCAGCGCCTTACGGTAGCCCATCAGCCGCGCTTTACCCGTTGGCGTGTGGATCGGGACGGTGATACAGGCGATCTCCCGATGGCCCTGGCTTATCAGGTAATCCACCGCTTTGAAGGCCGCGTCCTGCTGTTCAAAGAAAACGCAGCGATCCGCCGCCTGGCTCACTTCACGGTTAATGATCACCAGCGGCGTCTGCACGCTGTTGATCAGCTTCAGGATCGTCTTTTCGCTCATGTAACGCGTGTACAGCACGATGGCGTCGCACTTGCGGTCGGCGAGCATCTGCACCGCCTGTTCTTCCTGTTCGGGGGCATCGTGGCCGTCGGTGACAATCAATTGTTTACCGTGCGTTTCGGTCTGCCGCGACGCCTGCTGTAGCAAACGCCCGAAGTAAAAACCGTCGAAGGTCGAGACGACCAGACCAATGCTGTTGCTGGTCTGGTTAGCCAGCGAACGCGCGAGAAAGTTCGGACGATAGCCCAGCTCCTCCATCGCGCGAAATACCTGCTGACGCGTGCTCTCTTTAACCTGACCTGTGCCGTTCAGCACGCGCGAAACGGTGGCCTTCGACACGCCCGCACGCAGTGAGACATCCAGCATTGTTGCCATTCGAAATTCCTGTTTCCACGTAATGGTTTGCAGTTTAACACAGACCATCCGGCGCATAAGCGACGTGGGGAGGGCAAAACCCCATAACGATCACGCTTTTCGGTAACGATCTTCACCCGCGGAATAAATACCTGTCATTGGTATACCAAAATGGTGATAAATCGCTATCTGGAATACCTCTGGCGTCGTTGAGAGCTTAATCACAGAACAAAACGGCTGCTGACGCTATTTTTGGCATACCAATAGTATCCGGCTGTACACCTTATTCAATAAAAGCCCTTTTACTGAGGTATTACCCTATGGCATTTCAGGAAAAACTGATCGACGCTCTGGGCAGTTTTGCCACCACCTTCAACAGCTATCGCTATATCCAGGCGATCAAGTCTGCGTTTATTACCTTAATGCCGGTCATCATTGTGGGGGCGTTCTCGGTACTGATCTCCAATATGGTGCTGGATCCGAAAAACGGCCTGGCAAGCTTTCAGTCGCTGGCGTTTCTCGCGGCGTTAAAGCCGATCACCAGCGCGCTTAACTATGCCACGCTGAACTTCCTTAACATCGGCGCGGTGTTTTTAATCGGCATTGAGCTGGGGCGTATTAACGGCATTAAATCCCTGTTCCCCGGCCTGCTGGCGGTGATCTGCTTTATTTGCGTGACGCCGACGACGGTGGAAATGCTGGTGGACGGCGAGATGCACGTGGTGAAAGACGTGCTGCTGCGCCAGTTCTCCGATACCCGCAGCCTGTTCCTCGGCATGTTTATCGCCATCCTGTCGGTGGAGATCTACTGCTGGCTGGAAAACCGAAAGGGACTGAAAATCAGGATGCCGGACACGGTGCCGCCAAACGTCGCCGCGTCGTTCTCCGCGCTGATCCCGGCCATTATCACCACCACCGCCATTGCGACCTTTGGCTTCGTGTTCCATCAGGTTACCGGTATGTATCTCTACGACGCGGTTTACCAGGTGGTGCAACAGCCGCTGGAGCGGGTGGTGCAAAGCCTGCCGGGGATCCTGCTGCTGATGTTTGTCGCCCAGCTGTTCTGGGTGATTGGGATCCACGGCAACCAGATGATCAAGCCGATCCGCGAGCCGCTGCTGCTGGGGGCGATTACCGTCAACATGAGCGCGTTCGAGCAGGGCAAAGAGGTACCAAACATCATCACCATGCCGTTCTGGGATGTCTATATGAGCATCGGCGGTTCCGGCCTGACCATCGGCCTGCTGATCGCGGTGATGATTGCCACCAAACGTAAAGAGATGAAGGAGATCGCCAAGCTGTCCATCGGGCCTGGCATTTTTAACATCAACGAGCCGGTGATCTTCGGTATGCCAATCATGCTCAACCCGATCCTTGCCATCCCGTTCATCATCACGCCGCTGGTGACGGGCTCCATTGGCTACTTTGCCACCGTGACCGGGTTTGCCGGTAAAGCCGTGGTGATGGTGCCCTGGACCACGCCGCCGCTGATCAACGCCTGGCTGTCCACCGCAGGCTCCATGGGGGCGGTGATCACCCAGTTTATCTGCATCGTGACCGCGGTGATTATCTATCTGCCGTTTGTGAAAATTGCCTCGCGCCGCGCGGAGCAGGCCGCGCTGCAACACGCCACCGATAACGCATGAGGATATGATGAGCACAAAACAGATAGCCATACCGCAGGACTTTATTCTGGGCGCGGCGGCATCGGCCTGGCAGACCGAGGGCTGGAACGGCAAAAAGCCGGGGCAGGATTCGTGGATCGATCTCTGGTACAAGAACGATCGTCACGTCTGGCACAACGGCTATGGCCCGGCGGTGGCCACCGATTTTATCAATCGCTTCCGCGAAGACGTGGCGCTGATGAAGCAGGCGGGCCTGACGCACTATCGTACCTCCATCAACTGGTCACGCTTTTTAACCGACTATGAAAATGCGACGGTAGACGAGGAGTACGCCGCGTACTACGACGCGCTGTTCGATGAAATGCACCGTCAGGGCATTGAGCCGATGATTTGCCTGGAACACTACGAGCTGCCGGGCGTGCTGCTGGAGACCTACGGCGGCTGGGCGTCGAAGCACGTCGTCGAGCTGTTTGTGCGCTACGCGGAAAAGGTGTTTGACCGCTTTCACGGCAACGTTACCCGCTGGTTTACCTTCAACGAGCCGATTGTGGTCCAGACACGCGTCTACCTCGACGCGTTGCGCTGGCCCTATGAGCAGAACACCAGTACCTGGATGCAGTGGAACCACCATAAGATTCTGGCGACGGCAAAAGTGGTGAAGCTGTTCCGTGAGAAGGGTTATGACGGCACGGTGGGCTGTATTCTCAACCCGGAGGTGACCTACCCGCGCTCGCGCGCGCCGCATGACGTGCGGGCGGCGGAGATGTACGATCTGTTCTATAACCGCGTTTTTCTCGATCCGCTGGTGCACGGGCGCTATCCGCAGGCGCTCTTTACCCTGCTGTCGCAGCACCAGGTGCAGTGGGACTACACGGCTGACGAGCTGGCGCTGATTGCCGACAACACCGTTGACGAGCTGGGGATCAACCTCTATTACCCGCACCGGGTAAAAGCCCCGTCCCGCGCCTGGCACCCGGAGACGCCGTTCCACCCGGCGTACTACTACGAGCCGTTCGAACTGCCCGGGCGCAGAATGAACCCCTCCCGCGGCTGGGAAATTTATCCGCGCATCATCTACGACATGGCGATGCGGATCAAACAGGACTACCGCAATATCGACTGGTTCGTGGCGGAGAGCGGGATGGGCGTGGAGAACGAAGCGCAGTTCCGCAACCGCGACGGCATTATTGATGACGCGTACCGCATCGCGTTTATCAGCGAACATCTCTACTACACGCTGCTGGCGCGCGAGGAAGGCGCGAACTGCCACGGCTATATGCTGTGGGCCTTCACCGACAACGTCTCGCCGATGAACGCGTTTAAAAACCGCTACGGGCTCATTGAAATCGACCTTGAGAACCATCGCGCCCGGCGGGCAAAGGCATCGGCCTCCTGGTTCCGCCAGCTGCGCGAGACGCGCATGCTCACGCTGAGCGTTGACGATGAATGGAAGTAAGCCTTCTGGTAAAATAGTGCACAAACTGGCCGGAAGGACGTCCGGCCCGCGCATTAACTGAAAAACACAGGTGAAAACGTGGATAAGGCTGTCATCCTGCCGGAAAAAAAACAGTACCAGGAAATTGGCGAGGATTTACGCGCGCAAATTATCCAGGGGCATTATCCCGTGGGATCGCGTCTGCCGCCGGAGCGCAATATCGCCGAGACGTATGGCGTGAGCCGCACCATCGTGCGCGAGGCGCTGCTGATGCTTGAGCTTCAGGGAACGGTGGATATTCGCCAGGGGTCTGGCGTTTACGTGATGCGCATTCCGGAGGAGCATGAAAACGAGGAAGAGCGCTTTCTGAACAGTGACGTTGGCCCGTTTGAAATACTCCAGGCGCGTCAGCTGCTTGAAAGCAACATTGCTGCCTTTGCCGCAAAAATGGCAACCCGCGCGGACATCGACAACCTGCGCCGCATCATCGAGCAGGAGCAGCGGGCGATTGCCATCGACGATCGCAGCCAGGACAACAATAAAATGTTCCACCTGGTGCTGGCGGGAGCCACCCAAAACCAGATGCTGCTGGCGACGGTTGAGAGCGTCTGGCATCACATGGACAGCAGCCCGCTGTGGCAGCAGTTTAACGGCCACATCGCCAGCCGCGCCTGGCGCCTGAAGTGGCTCGGCGACAGGCAAACCATTCTCGCTGCGCTCCGCCGCCGCGACGTGATGGGGGCCTGGCAGGCCATGTTCCAGCATCTTGAGAACGTTAAAAAGAGCCTGCTTGAGCTGTCAGACGAAGACGCGCCAGATTTTGACGGCTATCTCTTCGAATCGGTTCCCCTTTTCCAGGGGAAGCTGGTGTGAAGATCCTGCCGCTTTACGCTGCGCCGCAGTTTACAGAGCAGGTAATCGACTGGATCTGGGCAGCGTTTGGTGAAGGAGTGCCGCGCGCCTTTTTCCAGAGCATCGTCGAGCACAGCCTGACGCCGGGCGCGTTACCGCTCACCTTTATTGCCGTTGAGAACGATCGGCTGCTGGGCACCGTTGGGTTGTGGCGCTGCGATTTGATTTCCCGGCAGGATCTTCATCCATGGCTGGCTGCGCTGTATGTCGATGAAGCGGCCCGGGGAAAAGGGCTGGCGGGAAAACTTCAGGAGCATGTGAAGGGCTATGCGCGACGCGCCGGGTATCACGAGCTGCATCTCTGGTCTGCCTGCCGCGACTTCTACGAACGTTACGGCTGGCACTACATCGGCGATGCGCTGGAATACCCGGATAAAACCGTCCATCTCTATCGCTGTTCGCTCGCGGCTTCAGCGGGCGATACCACCGAGTGACGGCGCACTAAGGTTGGGCTGAACAGGTGAGTAATTTCCGGCGGCGGGCGATGCTCGGCCAGCGCTAACGCCAGTTCTGCCGCCTGCGTGGCCATGGTTACAATCGGGTAACGCACGGTGGTCAGGCGAGGGCGCACGTAGCGCGACACCAGCACATCATCAAAGCCAATCAGCGAAATTTCTGCCGGCACGTCAATCCCGTTATCGTTTAACACGCCCATTGCGCCTGCGGCCATGGAATCGTTGTAGCTGGCCACGGCGGTGAAATTTCGCCCGCGTCCCAGCAGCTCGGTCATCGCCTGCTCGCCGCCGCTCTCATCCGGTTCACCGTACGCCACAAGGCGATCGTTGCAGGGCAGACCGGCTTCGCGCAGCGCGTCGTAATAGCCCTGAAGGCGATCTTCCGCATCGGAAATCGGGTGGTTGGAGCACAGATAACCGATACGGGTATGGCCCTGCTGGATCAGATGACGGGTTGCCAGCCATGCGCCGTAACGGTCGTCAAGCGCCACGCAGCGGGTTTCAAAACCGGGAATAATACGGTTGATCATCACCATCCCCGGCATTTGTTTCATCAGGTGAATCAGCTCGGCATCGGGGATCATTTTGGCGTGTACTACCAGCGCCGCACAGCGATGGCGAATCAGTTGCTCAATAGCCTGGCGCTCTTTTTGTTCATTGTGGTAGCCATTACCAATCAGCAGAAAATTACCGGTGTGATAAGAGACCTGTTCTACGGCTTTGACCATCGCGCCGAAAAACGGATCGGACACATCCCCGACCACCAGCCCGATGGTTTCTGTTGACTGCTGGGCAAGGGCACGCGCGTTGGCGTTAGGGTGATAATTCAGGTTTTCCATGGCGTCCTGCACGGCCTGGCGCGATGCATCACTGGCTTTAGGGGAGTTGTTGATCACGCGGGAGACGGTCGCGACGGAAACACCCGCCAGACGAGCCACATCCTTAATTGTCGCCATTCAATACCTTCTTATAGGGGTAAGCGTTTACACACTAACTAGTGTTGCGGAAAAGCGGCGCGCATTCAAGGGGACCAGGTGGGCGTCCTCTGCAAACGTGATGCAGAACATCCCTCGCGGTGTAATCGTTACACGGCCAGTCGTGTCTGAATAATGTCAATCTGAACCTTTAGTTACACTTTGCCTCAGGCTGTTGCGATTGTCCGTTAGCAACGATGCGCCGTGAATTGCTAGAGTCGAGATCCCAGAGGTATTGATAGGTGGAATCAGCTTCGGTTGATTAACACGATTTACACCAACCTGCGTTTTACGCAGGTTTTTTTTTGCCTGTAAGTTCAACCTGTAACAGCAACAGAGAATATTCACACCTGGTTGCACTTCGGCTCATTCCCTTGCGTTTTCCCACTGGCGAAGCGTACCGCCAGAGACCACAATCAAGATCCCAGAGGTATTGATTGGTGAGAATTCTTAGTACGTTTTCGTACTCTTCTCTTGCACCAACCTGCGCGGATGCGCAGGTTTTTTTTCGCCTCTGTATTTGCTATCGCTCCCTCACTACTTCTCGTGTAATCTGCCACCATTTATACCTTTCACACTGGCTGGCAAAGGGAGTTGAAATGCTTTTTGGGTTCTTCCGCACACTGTTCCGCGTCCTGTTTCGCATCCGCGTAACGGGCGATACGCAGGCGCTCTATGGCGAGCGTGTTCTCATCACTCCGAATCACGTCTCCTTTCTTGATGGCGTATTGCTGGCGCTGTTTTTGCCCGTCCGTCCCGTCTTCGCGGTGTACAGCTCCATCAGTGAAAAATGGTACATGCGCTGGCTCAGGCCGCTGATTGATTTTGTGCCGCTCGACCCAACCAAACCGATGATGATTAAACATCTGGTGCGTCTGGTTGAGCAGGGACGCCCGGTCGTCATCTTCCCGGAGGGGCGTATTTCCGTGACGGGCTCCCTGATGAAAATTTATGACGGGGCCGGTTTTGTCGCGGCGAAGTCACGCGCCACCGTCGTGCCGTTGCGCATTGAGGGGGCTGAACTGACCTTTTTCAGCCGCCTGAAAGGGCTGGTGAAGCAGCGCCTGTTCCCGAAAATCACGCTGCACATTTTACCGCCAACGTCTCTGCCGATGCCCGAGGCGCCGCGGGCGCGTGACCGCCGTAAAATCGCCGGGGAGATGCTGCACCAGATTATGATGGAAGCGCGCATGGCCGTTCGCCCGCGCGAAACGCTGTATGAATCGTTGCTGTCGGCGCAGTATCGTTACGGCGCGAAGAAAAACTGCATTGAAGACATCAACTTTACGCCGGATACCTACCGTAAGCTGTTGACCAAAACGCTGTTTGTCGGGCGCATCCTCGAGAAGTACAGCAAACGGGGCGAAAAGATCGGCCTGATGCTGCCGAATGCGGGTATCAGCGCGGCGGTGATCTTTGGTGCCGTCTCCCGGGGCCGCATTCCGGCAATGATGAACTACACGGCGGGCGTGAAGGGGCTCTCCAGCGCGATTACCGCGGCACAAATCAACACCGTCTTTACCTCCCGCCAGTTCCTGGATAAAGGCAAGCTATGGCACCTGCCGGAACAGCTGACCCAGGTGCGCTGGGTATTCCTGGAAGATCTGAAAGCAGACGTCACGACGGCCGATAAGCTGTGGATTTTTGCCCATCTGCTGATGCCGCACCTGGCGCAGGTCAAGCAGCAGCCGGAAGACGATGCCATCATCCTCTTTACCTCCGGCTCTGAAGGCAACCCGAAAGGCGTGGTTCACAGCCACAAAAGCATTCTGGCAAACGTCGAACAGATCAAAACTATCGCCGACTTTACCGCCAACGATCGCTTTATGTCGGCGCTGCCGCTGTTCCACTCCTTTGGCCTGACCGTGGGGCTCTTCACGCCGCTGCTGACCGGGGCCGAAGTGTTCCTCTACCCAAGCCCGCTGCACTACCGCATTGTGCCGGAACTGGTTTATGACCGTAACTGCACCGTGCTGTTCGGCACGTCCACTTTTCTCGGTAACTACGCGCGTTTCGCCAACCCGTATGATTTCTTCCGCGTGCGCTACGTGGTGGCGGGGGCGGAAAAACTCCAGGACAGCACGCGCCAGATTTGGCAGGACAAATTTGGCCTGCGCATTCTGGAAGGCTATGGCGTGACGGAGTGTGCGCCGGTGGTATCCATCAACGTACCGATGGCGGCAAAACCGGGAACGGTTGGCCGCATTCTGCCGGGGCTGGATGCGCGGCTGCTGGCGGTGCCGGGCATTGAAGACGGCGGACGCCTTCAGCTTAAAGGGCCGAACGTCATGAACGGCTATCTGCGCGTGGAAAATCCGGGCGTGCTCGAAGCGCCGACGGCTGAGAACGTCAATGGCGAGGTTGAAACGGGCTGGTACGACACGGGCGATATCGTGCGCTTCGACGATCAGGGCTTCGTGCAGATCCAGGGACGGGCAAAACGCTTCGCCAAAATCGCCGGTGAAATGGTCTCTCTTGAAATGGTGGAGACGCTGGCGACCGCGGTCTCTGCGGAGAAAATGCATGCGACCGTGGTGAAAAGTGATGCCAGTAAAGGCGAGGCGCTGGTGCTCTTTACCACTGACGCTGAACTGAAGCGTGACGCGCTGCTCAGGTATGCGCGCGAACACGGTATTCCCGAGCTGGCAGTGCCCCGCGATATTCGTTATCTCAAACAGTTACCGGTGCTGGGCAGCGGTAAACCCGATTTCGTGACCCTGAAGGGCATGGTTGAAGAGGCGGAACAGCAAAATGCGTGAGTCAGTACACACTAACACTTCAATCTGGTCGAAAGGCATGATGGCGGTTATCGCCGCTCAGTTTCTTTCCGCGTTCGGCGATAACGCGTTGCTGTTTGCCACGCTGGCATTGCTGAAAGCTGAGTTTTATCCCGACTGGAGCCAGCCGATCCTACAGATGGTGTTTGTGGGTGCTTACATTGTATTTGCGCCGTTTGTCGGCCAGGTGGCGGACAGCTTCCCGAAAGGTCGGGTCATGATGTTTGCCAACAGCCTTAAGCTTCTGGGCGCGGCAAGCATCTGCTTTGGTATCAACCCGTTTGTCGGCTACACGCTGGTGGGCATTGGCGCGGCCGCTTACTCTCCGGCGAAATACGGCATTCTGGGGGAGCTTACCACCGGTGATAAGCTGGTAAAGGCCAACGGCCTGATGGAGTCCTCCACCATTGCGGCGATTCTGCTGGGTTCGGTGGCGGGCGGCGTGCTGGCAGACTGGCACGTGCTCGCCGCGCTTGGCATCTGTGCCCTGATGTACGGCGGCGCGGTGATCGCCAACCTGTTTATCCCTAAACTGGCAGTGGCGCGTCCGGGACAATCCTGGCGCTTTGGGCCAATGACCGGCAGCTTCTTTAATGCCTGCCGCGTGCTGTGGCGCAACGGTGAAACGCGCTTCTCGCTGATGGGGACCAGCCTGTTCTGGGGGGCCGGCGTCACGCTGCGTTTCCTGCTGGTGCTGTGGGTACCGGTGGCGCTGGGGATAACAGATAACGCCACGCCGACCTACCTGAATGCCATGGTTGCCGTCGGGATTGTTGTCGGGGCCGGGGCGGCGGCCAAACTGGTAACGCTTGAAACCGTTGCGCGCTGCATGCCTGCGGGGATCCTGATCGGCGTCGGCGTTCTGTTCTTCTCCCTGCAACATGCCATATTGCCTGCCTATGCCCTGCTGTTACTTATCGGCGTATTAGGCGGTTTCTTTGTGGTGCCGCTCAACGCGCTTTTGCAGGAGCGCGGCAAGCAGACCGTCGGGGCTGGCAACGCCATTGCGGTGCAAAACCTTGGCGAAAACATGGCGATGTTGCTGATGCTGGGGATCTACTCGCTGGCGGTAAAAGCGGGCGCGCCGGTCGTGGCAATCGGAGTGGGGTTTGGCGCACTGTTTGCGCTGGCGATTACCGGGCTGTGGGTCTGGCAGCGTCGGCGGTGATATCTTTGCCGGGTGGCGGCGTTGCCTTACCGGGCCTACAAAATCTGCCAATATCACGAAACGTAGGCCGGGTCAGGCGGAGCCGCCACCCGGCAAAACGTCAACTTAAGGTGCCGGGTAAGTATAAACCTGATGCACCGCTTCAATCTCCGCTAACACCTCTTCGCTGAGGGTCAGGTGGAAACTCTCAATATTGGTTTTCAGCTGCGCCATTGTCGTCGCGCCCAGCAGGGTACTGGCGACGAACGGCTGACGACGCACGAAGGCCAGCGCCATCTGTGCCGGATCGAGCCCGTGACGCTTCGCGATATCCACATACGCCGCAACGGCTTTTTGCGTCTGCTCACCGCTATAGCGGGTGAAGCGGCTGAAAAGCGTGTTACGCGCGCCAGCCGGTTTCGCGCCGTTCAGGTATTTGCCCGTCAGGGTACCGAAGCCCAGGCAAGAGTAGGCGAGCAGCTCCACCTCTTCGTACTGCGTCACTTCCGCCAGACCCACTTCATAACTGCGGTTCAGCAAGCTGTACGGATTCTGGATGGTCACGATGCGCGGCAGGTCGTGTTTATCGGCCAGATGCAGATAGCGCATCACGCCAAACGCCGTCTCGTTGGAAACGCCGATGTAGCGGATCTTGCCCGCGCGCTGACATTCCGTAAGTGCTTCCAGCGTTTCCAGCAGGGTAACGGCCGGAGCACTCTCGTTCCAGGTGTAGCCGAGCTTGCCGAAGCAGTTTGTCGGACGCTGCGGCCAGTGCACCTGATAAAGATCGAGATAGTCGGTTTGCAGGCGCTTGAGGCTGGCATCCAGCGCGGCACGGATATTCTTGCGATCGAGGATCTGGTTAGGGCGGATCCCGGCATCGTTATTACGGGAAGGGCCGCTAACCTTAGAGGCGAGAACCAGCTTTTCGCGATTGCCACGTTTCGCCAGCCAGTTGCCGACGTACGTTTCGGTAAGGCCTTGTGTTTCCGGGCGTGGAGGAACAGGGTACATCTCCGCCACGTCAATCAGGTTAATGCCCTGGCTGACGGCGTAATCGAGTTGTGCATGGGCATCGGCTTCGCTGTTTTGTTCACCAAATGTCATGGTGCCCAACCCCAGTTGGCTGATCTCCAGAGCGCTGTGGGGGATACGGTGATAATGCATAGCCGGTTTCCTTTTTAGACATACAGACTGCGTCAGGAACCTCCCGACAAAGGAATATAAACATGGCAGAGGGAAGGCAAAAGGGGAAGGAAAAAATCAAAAAGGCCAGCAAGCTACTGACCTTTATCTGTTTAACGCTCGATGATCTGGGATACTTCGTCGCGATTAATTTGCATTTGGTTGCCTTCGCGATCGCGGTAACTCACCAGACCGGTATCGTCGTCGACTTCGGGTTTGCCATCGGTCAGGATCATGCGACCGTCTTTCGTTGACATGACATAGTCGCTGCTACAACCCGATACCGCAAACGCTAAACCGACTGCTGAGATAATTACTGCCCATTTTTTCATCGTTCTCATCCTCACCTGGCTCGTATCAAATCATAGTGTAGTAATAACCTGATATTACGACAGGTGAAAGGGGGGAAATCTTAAAAAGGAGGAGATTATGTTAGCCGGAGCGCAAAATTGGTAAAAAACTATGTTTTCAACAGGAAGTGGCGTGCCAGCAGCGCCCCGGTGAAATTCTTTTTAAGATAGAAACCGCGCGGCAGCGTCAGGATCGGTTCGCCCCGTGCGCCTACCGCTTCAGTGAGCGCTTTGCTGTTGGCGGCTTTTGGACGGAGTTGCAGCACTTCGCCATGCCGGGCGGTGATCCGCTCAACCTGTCCCAGCACAATCATATCCATCAGCTCTTCCCAGTCTTCGGAAAGCTGCCTCTCCTCTTCTTCATCCGGACTCCAGAGCAGCGGGGCGCCAACGCGACGTTCTGCCAGCGGGATCTGCCTGTCGCCCTCAACGGGTACCCACAACACCCGCTTCAGCTTATGCCTGACGTGGCTGGTTTCCCAGGTCACTCCGCTGTTCCCCGTCAGCGGCGCCACGCAGACAAAGGTCGTTTCCAGCGGCCGCCCCTGGCTATCGACAGGGATCGTTTTCAGCTCAACGCCCAGCGCCGCAAAATCTTGCTCCGGTTTACTGCCCGCGCTTGCGCCCAGCCAGCGTTCAAGCAACACGCCGATCCAGCCTTTATCGCGCTTCAAATCGTTAGGTATCGTTAATCCCGCCATCACGGCCAGCTCACCCAGCGAATAGCCTGCCAGACGCTGTGCCTGCTGGAGCAGCTGAGCTTCACTGACGGGAGGGGAGAGCAGTGGGGCGAGAGAATGCATGCTAACAACCTTTTGGTTAAAAAATGAGCTGATATTTTATCCCTTGTGGATAGAGTTTACCTTTTTCTGAGTACATATTCCATGTTGTTGGTTTTTATCAGGTTTTTTAGGATAAAAAGCAGCGTGGCATGGCTAAAAAACAGGTTGTGCAATTCTGGTCACTGACAATAAACAGGATCTTACACCATGTTATCCACAGAAAAATGGGATAACTGGGTATAACCACCACTACTGTTTCAATTTACAGCCTTGACGTGCGATGAAAATCGAATTTTCACACAAATTGTGCCTAACTTATTGGCACAATCTGTGGATAAAACCGACGCTGTTCGATCTTTCATCAGCAGGAGGATCTTTGATGTGACGATCGTCACGTTAATCGCCTTTAATGCCCTGCTTTTAACTATAACGATCTGAATTTAAATGCTTTATTGTGAAGGGCGTAAACGGGCGTTTCGTCGGTCTACAAGGTTGTTCATCGGTAATTCCGTACTTCTTCACAACTATATCCACAGAAAAGGTGAATAAAAATGGTCTCAGTCACCCTCATCTGTTTATAACTCCTCACAAATTTGTGAGTTATTCAAATGTTATTAGGTTGCAGGCCTGTAAGAGAGTGGTTTACCGCCTCCCTGTAGTGTGAAACAATCATTCATATATCAGATTTAGTTTGGGGTAGTCCGGTGATTGATGACGATGGCTACCGCCCAAACGTAGGAATAGTAATTTGTAATCGTCAGGGTCAGGTGATGTGGGCCCGGCGATATGGTCAGCACTCCTGGCAGTTCCCGCAAGGCGGGATCAATCCTGGAGAGTCCCCAGAACAAGCGATGTACCGGGAGCTGTTTGAAGAGGTTGGTTTAAGCCGCAAAGATGTTCGCATCCTGGCTTCGACCCGCAACTGGTTGCGTTACAAGTTACCGAAACGTTTGGTGCGTTGGGACACAAAGCCGGTTTGTATCGGCCAGAAACAGAAGTGGTTTCTTTTGCAGTTGGTGGGCAACGATTCAGATATCAATATGCAAACCAGCAGCACGCCGGAGTTTGATGGCTGGCGCTGGGTAAGCTACTGGTATCCGGTTCGTCAGGTCGTGTCTTTTAAGCGCGATGTTTACCGTAGGGTGATGAAAGAGTTCGCAAGTGCCGTTATGCAGCTTCAGGAGACGCCTCCGAAGCCACAGAGCGCACCTGCCTGGCGACGTAAAAGAGGTTAAGCTACGCAAATCATGCTCACCCGCTTGCGAGAAATAGTTGAAAAGGTTGCCAGTGCGCCTCGCCTCAACGAGGCGCTGAATATTCTGGTGACGGACATCTGTCTTGCGATGGAAACCGAAGTCTGTTCGGTCTATCTGGCCGACCATGACCGACGTTGTTACTACCTGATGGCAACCCGCGGTTTAAAAAAACCACGGGGACGCACCGTCACGCTCGCGTTTGATGAAGGTATTGTTGGCCTGGTCGGGCGACTGGCGGAGCCAATCAACCTTGCCGATGCGCAAAAACACCCCAGCTTTAAATATATCCCTTCCGTAAAAGAGGAGCGTTTCCGCGCTTTTCTTGGCGTGCCGATTATTCAGCGCCGTCAGCTGCTTGGCGTGCTTGTTGTTCAGCAGCGAGAGTTGCGCCAGTACGACGAAAGCGAGGAGTCCTTCCTCGTCACGCTGGCAACGCAGATGGCGGCGATCCTCTCCCAGTCCCAGCTGGCCGCCCTTTTTGGCCAGTATCGTCATACGCGTATCCGCGCGCTTCCGGCCTCGCCGGGTGTCGCTATCGCCGAAGGCTGGATGGATGCCACGCTACCGTTGATGGAGCAGGTCTACGAAGCCTCTACGCTGGATGAAGCGCTTGAGCGCGAGCGGCTTACCGCCGCGCTGGAAGAGGCAGCGAATGAGTTTCGACGCTACAGCAAACGCTTTGCCGCTGGTGCGCAAAAAGAGACGGCGGCCATTTTCGATCTTTACTCACACCTGCTTTCCGATGCGCGCTTGCGCCGTGAGCTGTTTGCCGAGGTCGATAAAGGTTCGGTGGCAGAGTGGGCGGTTAAAAAGGTCATCGAAAAATTTGCCGAACAGTTTGCGGTGCTGACTGACGGTTATCTGAAAGAGCGAGCCGGTGATTTACGCGCGCTTGGGCAACGTCTGCTTTTCCACCTCGATGATACCATTCAGGGGGCGAATGCCTGGCCAAGCCGGTTTGTGCTGGTGGCCGATGAACTCTCGGCGACGACGCTGGCGGAGTTACCGCAGGACAGGCTGGCGGGCGTGGTGGTGCGCGATGGCGCAGCTAACTCCCATGCCGCCATCATGGTGCGTGCGCTCGGTATCCCGACCGTTATGGGCGCGGATATTCAGCCCTCCGTGCTGCATCGCCGCACGCTGGTGGTGGACGGGTATCGCGGTGAGCTGCTGGTTGATCCTGAGCCGGTTCTCCTCCAGGAGTACCAGCGCCTTATCAGCGAAGAGAATGAATTAAGCAAGCTGGCGGAAGATGACGTCAACCTGCCCGCACAGCTCAAAAGCGGTGAGCGGGTAAAGGTGATGCTCAACGCTGGCTTAAGCCCCGAGCACGAAGAAAAGCTCGGCAGCCGTATCGACGGCATTGGCCTTTACCGCACCGAAATCCCGTTCATGCTGCAAAGCGGCTTCCCTTCAGAAGAGGAGCAGGTTGCGCAGTATCAGGGCATGTTGCAGATGTTTAACGACAAACCCGTAACGTTGCGCACCCTGGACGTCGGCGCGGATAAACAGCTGCCCTACATGCCCATCAGCGAGGAGAACCCCTGCCTCGGCTGGCGCGGGATCCGCATTACTCTCGATCAGCCGGAAATCTTCCTTATTCAGGTTCGTGCGATGCTGCGTGCCAACGCGGCTACGGGGAATCTCAGCATTTTGCTGCCGATGGTCACCAGTATTGACGAGATCGACGAAGCGCGGCGGTTGATAGAACGCGCCGGGCGCGAAGTGGAAGAGATGATCGGCTATGCGATCCCGAAACCGCGTATCGGCGTGATGCTCGAAGTGCCCTCAATGGTCTTTATGCTGCCGCAGCTGGCGACCCGCGTCGATTTTATCTCCGTCGGCACCAACGACTTAACGCAATACATTCTGGCGGTCGATCGCAACAACACCCGCGTTGCCAGCATCTACGACAGCCTGCATCCGGCGATGCTTCGTGCCCTGGCGATGATCGCCCGTGAGGCTGAACAGTACGGTATTGATCTACGCCTGTGCGGTGAAATGGCCGGAGACTCTATGTGCGTCGCGATCCTGATTGGTCTGGGGTATCGCCATCTGTCGATGAACGGCCGCGCGGTAGCGCGCGTGAAGTATTTGTTGCGTCATATTGACGTCAATGATGCCCGCGAGCTGGCTGAGCGCAGCCTTGACGCGCAGCTGGCAACTGAGGTTCGTCACCAGGTGGCGGCATTTATGGAACGACGCGGTATGGGTGGCCTGATCCGCGGTGGTCGCTAACGCCTTTCCCCTCTTCCTCAGGGCGGAGGGAACCCCACAAATGAATGCGAGCAGCTAACAATCCCCTCGCCCGTTTGGGGAAAGGGCCAGGGTGAAGGGACCTGCGCGCATCAAACCCTATACACATCTTTTACATCTCAGGCGCATCCTCCGCGCCTGCCTTATGCTATGATTCGCAACTTTGGAGCACCTGCCAACGGCGGGAATGCAATTCAGCCGCTGTCCACTTTCAGCGGAATAACAACATCTTGTGGTGACAGATGAACAGTGGTTATCTGCATTTTCCGGAATTTGATCCGGTAATTTTCTCAATAGGACCCGTAGCGCTTCACTGGTACGGTTTGATGTACCTGGTGGGCTTCGTATTTGCCATGTGGCTTGCTGGCCGTCGCGCCAGTCGTCCCGGCAGCGGCTGGACGAAGAACGAAGTGGAAAACCTGCTTTATGCTGGCTTCCTCGGCGTGTTCCTGGGCGGCCGTATCGGCTATGTCCTGTTCTACAACTTCCCGGTATTCCTGAACGATCCGCTCTATCTGTTCCGCGTCTGGGACGGCGGCATGTCCTTCCACGGCGGGCTGATTGGTGTGATCCTGGTCATGGTGATCTTCGCCAAACGCACCAAACGTAATTTCTTCCAGGTGGCTGATTTTATTGCGCCGCTAATCCCGTTTGGGCTGGGCGCAGGGCGTCTGGGCAACTTCATCAACGGTGAGCTGTGGGGGCGTGTCGATCCGAGCGTGCCGTTTACCATGCTCTTCCCGGGCTCGCGCGCAGAGGATATCGCGCTGCTGCCTTCGCACCCTGAGTGGCAGTCTGTTTTCGATACCTACGGCGTTCTGCCGCGCCATATGTCTCAGCTTTACGAGCTGGCGCTGGAAGGCGTGGTGCTGTTTATCATCCTGAATCTGTACATCCGCAAACCGCGCCCAATGGGGGCTGTCTCTGGTCTGTTCCTGATTGGCTATGGCGC
This sequence comes from Enterobacter cloacae complex sp. I2, assembly GCF_014896205.1. Lineage (NCBI taxonomy): Bacteria > Pseudomonadati > Pseudomonadota > Gammaproteobacteria > Enterobacterales > Enterobacteriaceae > Enterobacter > Enterobacter cloacae complex sp. I2. The sequence goes on along the minus strand of NZ_JADBRA010000001.1, from coordinate 311,110 downwards.
ATTCCGTATCATCGTCGAGTTCTTCCGCCAGCCGGATGCGCAGTTTACCGGCGAATGGGTACAGTACATCAGCATGGGGCAGATCCTCTCCATCCCAATGATTGTCGCGGGTGCCATTATGATGATTTGGGCGTATCGTCGTCGTCCACAGCAACAACTTTCCTGAGGAACCATGAAACAGTATCTTGAATTGATGAAAAAAGTGCTCGACGAGGGCACGCCGAAAAACGACCGCACCGGCACCGGTACGCTCTCCATTTTTGGCCACCAGATGCGCTTCAATCTGCAAGAAGGCTTTCCTCTGGTGACGACGAAGCGCTGTCATCTGCGCTCGATCATTCATGAACTGCTCTGGTTCCTGCAAGGCGATACCAACGTTGCTTATCTGCATGAAAACAATGTCTCCATCTGGGACGAGTGGGCAGACGAAAACGGCGACCTGGGGCCGGTCTACGGCAAGCAATGGCGCGCGTGGCCAACCCCGGACGGTCGCCATATCGACCAGATCACGACCGTCATGAACCAGCTGAAGAATGACCCGGACTCGCGTCGTATCATCGTTTCTGCCTGGAACGTGGGTGAGCTGGACAAAATGGCGCTGGCACCGTGCCATGCCTTCTTCCAGTTCTACGTGGCGGACGGCAAGCTCTCCTGCCAGCTCTATCAGCGCTCCTGCGACGTGTTCCTCGGCCTGCCGTTTAACATCGCCAGCTACGCGCTGTTAGTGCACATGATGGCGCAGCAGTGCGATCTTGAAGTGGGCGATTTTGTCTGGACGGGCGGTGATACCCATCTCTACAGCAATCATATGGAACAGACGCATCTCCAGCTGACGCGTGAACCGCGCGCGCTGCCGAAACTGGTGATCAAACGTAAGCCGGATTCGATTTTCGATTACCGTTTTGATGACTTCGAGATTGAAGGCTACGACCCACATCCCGGCATTAAAGCGCCTGTCGCCATCTGATACGGCGGATCCTGACACAACCGGTGCTCTTGAGCGCCGGTTTTTTTTCGCGCTCGTTTTGTTTTTCGAGCCTGTTTCCAGAGAGGATGTAATGCGTTGCAACACACGACATTCTCCTGAAAGCGGCTCGTAATGTTCTGGTTTGACGCTCGCGCCTTTTCTGCCTTTCCGCGACACTCCCGCCATGAAAAACGAACATGGCTTTACGCTTATCGAAACCCTTGTCGCCATCTCGCTGGTCGTGATCCTCAGCGCGACGGGACTTTATGGCTGGGACAGCTGGCAACAGCGGCAGCGGCTCTGGCAGACAGTCTGTCAGGTGCGGGATTACCTGGTGTTTTTGCGAAACGACGCAAATCGTCACAACAGCGTGCACAGGATCGCACTTCACGCTGACGGGAATCAGGCCTGCCTTGTCAGCGCTGTAGTCCCTGGCTGCAACAGCGGCGGCCCGTTCGTGATGAAACCGTTATGGCCGGAGGTCACGCTGAGCGACGTCACGCCTGCGCTGGGATTTTACGGCTTAAGGGATACCGCATGGGCCGGACATGTTCGCGTGCAGAGCCGCGCCGGTGCGTGGTGGGTTGTTGTCTCAAATGGTGGGCGTATCAGGCTGTGTAATGCCGCAGGAGAAAGTCTATGCCAGTAAAACAAAAAGGGTTCTCCCTTCTGGAGGTCCTGATTGCGATGACAATAAGCAGCATTCTGTTACTCAGCACGTCACGCTTTTTACCGGGGCTACAGCGGGGTGTTTTACTGCAATCCGGGCAACGAGAGCTGGAAGATGAGGTGTGGCAACGTCTGCTTGCGATGGGTAAACAGCTCCAGCGAGCAGGATATTGTGCAGGGCATTGTCAGGGGCAAGGGTTAATCATCGGCAGGCAAGGGCGATGTGCCATTGTGCAGTGGGATGCAAACAGCAACGGTCAGTGGGATACCTCCGCGTCAGAAAATGACAGCACGGGATTTCGGCTTGAAGCCGGTGCACTTGAAACGCTGCGGGGCGCGACGTCCTGTGAAGGTAAGGGGTGGGATAAACTCACCGACCCCGATCGGATCCTGATCGAGCAGTTCATGATCACCAAAACCGACCATGCTGGTTTTGCACCGGTAATCAATGTCGAGCTGCGCGCCCGGCGCAAAGGTGAACTGACCACACCCTTTTCAGCCCACCACACCGTAACGGGGTTTAATCTGTGAATCGTCAGCGGGGCATGTCATCGCTGGCGCTGGTCCTGCTGTTGCTGGTGCTCGGCACGCTGATCCTCACCGGATTAAACCAGCAGCTGAAAACTTTTAATGCTGTGGTGAGTAATGAGAGTCTGTCCGTTCGCCAGCAGGCTGCCGTGCAGTCTGCGCTGGAGTGGGGACGCGTTCAGCGCTGGGCTTTACGGCCAGAGGTTCAGTGCAAGCAGACGCAGCGTTGGCGGGTCTGTTTAAGGCTGCTCAGGGAGCGGGCTTTGCTTATTGCCGGAATTGACGATCTATTGCTTTGGCAGGGCGGGGAAATCACGGAAGGACAAATACGCTTTTCTGCCCACGGCTGGAGCGATTTCTGCCCCCTTAAGGAAAAAGCGCTATGTCAGTTACCCTGAGCAGACAAAAAGGATTTAGCATGGTTGAGGTTTTGCTGGCAATGATGTTGCTGGTTGTGGTTGTGACGGCGTTATCCGGATATCATCGCGCGCTGGCGGCCCGGTATGCGGCGCTTAGCCAGTATCGTCAGCTATGGCATCATGCGTGGAATCAGACGCAGATCTCAACGTCGACGCTCCCGCCGGGCTGGCAGGTCAGTCGGGGGCAGACAACACAGACCGGATGTGTCAGCATCACGGTCACACTTATTTCTCCTATGGGGCGGCAGGGCGCGTTGAGGCGTCTGCATTGCCCGGTTAGCCGGTAGTCGGGAGCGTTTATGCTAAGGGTTTACCACTCAAATCGTCTGGATGTGCTGGAAGCACTGATGGAGTATATCGTTGAGCAAGAGCGTCTCGACGATCCGTTTGAGCCAGAAATGGTGCTGGTGCAGAGCACCGGTATGGCGCAGTGGCTGCAAATGTCCCTTTCGCAGAAGTTTGGCATTGCGGCGAACATCGATTTTCCGCTGCCCGCGAGCTTTATCTGGGAGATGTTTGTTCGCGTCCTGCCGGATATTCCCGAGCAGAGCGCTTTCAACAAACAAAGCATGGCCTGGAAACTGATGACGCTGCTGCCGGACATGCTGGAGCATGAAGAGTTCGCCATGCTGCGTCACTACCTGAATGATGACACCGACAAGCGCAAACTGTTTCAACTGGCCTCACGCACCGCCGACCTCTACGACCAGTATCTGGTTTACCGTGCAGAATGGCTGATTCGCTGGGAAGCGGGAGAATTAGTCGATGGGTTGCCGGAAGCGCAAATCTGGCAGGCACCTCTCTGGAAAGCGCTGGTCGAACATACCGAGCAGCTCGGTCAGCCTAAATGGCACCGTGCTAACCTGTACGATCGCTTTATCTCAACACTCGAGAACACCACAGAACGGCCAGCCCGTTTGCCGTCACGCGTGTTCATTTGCGGTATCTCCGCGCTGCCGCCGGTCTACCTGAACGCGCTCAAAGCGCTCGGTAAGCACACTGATATCCATATCCTTTTTACCAACCCGTGTCGGCACTACTGGGGAGATATTCAGGATCCGCGCTGGCTTTCACGGCTGGTCACCCGCCAGCGAAAACGCCTCTTTGAGGAACGTGCCGTGCCGCTGTTTAAGGACACTGAAAACGCGGCGCAGCTTTTCGATGAAGAGGGGATTCAGAACCTGCCGAACCCGCTGCTTGCCTCGTGGGGCAAGCTGGGGCGCGACTATATTTATCTGCTTTCAGATATCACCTCCTCGGGAGAGGGGGACGTGGATGCGTTTGCGGATATTACGCCCGACAGCCTGCTGCACAATATTCAGCTCGATATTCTGGATTTAGAGAACCGTGCCGTTGCCGGGATCACCGCCGAGGAGTTTGCGCGAAGCGATAAGAAGCGAAAACTGGATCCTGACGATCGTAGTATCGCGATCCACGTTTGCCATAGTCCACAGCGTGAAGTTGAAGTTCTACATGACCGCCTGCTGGCCATGTTGCAGGACGATTCAACCCTGACACCGCGCGATATCGTGGTGATGGTGGCGGATATCGACAGCTATAGCCCGTTTATTCAGGCGGTATTTGGCAGCGCAACGGGTGACCGCTATCTGCCCTACGCGATCTCAGACCGCCGCGCTCGTCAGTCACACCCGGCGCTTCAGGCTTTTATCAGCCTGCTTTCGCTGCCCGATAGCCGGTTCATCTCTGAGGATGTGCTGGCATTGCTGGATGTGCCTGTTCTGGCCGCACGTTTCGACATTAACGAAGAGGGATTGCGCTACCTGCGTCAGTGGGTGAACGAATCCGGCGTCCGCTGGGGAATTGACGATGACAACGTTCAGGAGTTCGAGCTTCCACCAACCGGCCAGCACACCTGGCAGTTTGGCCTTACCCGCATGCTGCTGGGGTATGCGATGGAGAGCATCCATGGCGAATGGAATGACGTGCTGCCGTACGATGAGTCCAGCGGGTTAATCGCGGAACTGGTAGGTCACCTGGCCTCGCTGCTGATGCAGCTCAACCGCTGGCGCCGCGCGCTGATGCAGCCCCGCCCGCTTGAAGAGTGGCTGCCGGTTTGCCGCGACATGCTGAATGATTTCTTCCTGCCGGACAGCGAAACAGAGGCTGCCATGGCGCTTATCGAGAAGCAGTGGCAGGCCATCGTGGATGAGGGGGTAAATTCGCACTATCACGAGGCGGTTCCCCTTTCGCTTCTGCGCGATGAGCTGACGCAACGCCTTGACCAGGAGCGCATCAGCCAGCGCTTCCTTGCAGGGCCGGTGAATATCTGCACCCTGATGCCGATGCGTTCAATCCCGTTCAAAGTGGTTTGTCTGCTTGGCATGAACGACGGTATTTATCCACGCGCGCTGCCCCCTCTGGGCTTTGATCTCATGAGCGCACAGCCGAAGCGGGGCGACCGCAGCCGCCGCGATGATGACCGTTATCTTTTCCTTGAGGCGCTGATGTCCGCGCAAAGCAGGCTCTATATCAGCTATATCGGGCGTTCAATTCAGGATAACAGCGAGCGTTTCCCGTCGGTGCTGGTGCAGGAGCTGGTGGACTACATCGGACAGAGTCACTATCTGCCGGACGATGAAGCCTGTAACTGCGACGAAAGCGAACGTCGGGTGAAAGCGCATATCACCTGTCACCATAGCCGAATGCCGTTTGATCCTGTCAATTACGTTCCTGATGAGCTGCAAAGCTACGCCCGCGAGTGGCTTCCTGCCGCGAAGAACGAGGGAACACCGCAAACCGATTTTATTCAGGCGCTCGAACCGCTCGCCATAAACACCCTCACGTTTGAGCAGCTACAGCGCTTTTGGGCGCATCCGGTTCGGGCTTTTTTCCAGCAACGCTTGCAGGTGAACTTCCGCTCGGAAGAGAGCGAAATCCCCGATGCGGAACCGTTTATTCTTGATGGGCTGGAGCGGTTTAAGCTCAATTCCCAGCTTCTGAATGCGCTGGTTGACGAAGAAGATGCCAGCAAACTGTTCAGACGTTTCAGGGCGTCGGGATTACTTCCGTATGGCGCGTTCGGCGAAATCGTCTGGGATGCCCAGTGCGAAGAGATGCAAGCCCTTGCTGACCGGGTTATCGCGTGTCGGCAGCCGGCGAGCAGCATTGAAATCGATCTCGATTGTAACGGTATCCACCTCAGCGGCTGGCTCACGCACGTGCAGTCTGACGGGCTGCTGCGCTGGCGCCCCTCCATGCTCAGCGTTTCACATGGCCTGCAACTCTGGCTCGAACATCTTGTCTACTGTGCGAATGGTCACGAAGGCGAAAGCCGGTTGTTTGTACGTAAGGACGGCGAGTGGCGCTTCCCGCCCATGAAGCCTGATCAGGCGTTGACGTATCTGTCGCTTTATATTGAAGGCTACCGTCAGGGCATGAACAAACCACTGCTTTTACTGCCTGAAAGTGGGGGGGCGTGGATAAAAGCCTGTTACGACGCGCAGAATAATGCCATGTTAACGGATGAGGCTTCGCTCCAGAAAGCGCGCAGCAAGTTTTTGCAGGCCTACGAAGGGAACATGATGGTACGTGGCGAGGGCGACGATGTCTGGTATCAACGTTTATGGCGAACGCTGGAGCCAGAATACTTCGACATTATCACGGAAGAGGCGCAACGCTACCTGTTACCGTTGTACAAATTTAATCAGTCCTGAGCGCTGTATAAAAATTGCGCAGCATGAGGTGTTCATTTATGATGCACCTCTTATCACGGACTGATGTACCCAGAGAAAGAGATGCTGGCGTGTCCAGCACGCACGTTGTTAATGATGTAGCCGTGATAAAGAGGTCGTAATGCCAGGCAGCACCTTGTTAAAAGCGTTTGTTTTGTTTATCGCCCTTTGGGCTCCCGTCACTCAGGCCGATTCCGGTTGGCAACCCGTCCAGGAAACAATCCGTAAGAGCGAAAAGGACACCCGTCAGTATCAGGCTATTCGTCTTGATAACGGGATGACCGTGCTGCTGGTTTCCGACCCTCAGGCGGTGAAATCGCTCTCCGCGCTGGTTGTGCCGGTGGGTTCGCTGGAAGATCCTGAAGCCCATCCGGGACTGGCGCACTACCTTGAGCACATGACGCTGATGGGCTCTAAAAAATACCCGCAGCCGGACAGCCTGTCTGAATTTCTGAAAATGCATGGCGGCAGCCACAACGCCAGTACCGCGCCATATCGCACCGCGTTTTACCTGGAAGTGGAAAATGATGCGCTTGATGGCGCAGTCGACCGTCTGGCGGATGCCATCGCCGCACCGCTGCTGGATAAAAAATATGCCGACCGGGAACGCAACGCCGTGAACGCCGAACTGACCATGGCGCGCACGCGAGACGGTATGCGCATGGCGCAGGTCAGCGCAGAAACCATCAACCCGGCGCACCCGGGTTCGCGCTTCTCAGGCGGCAATCTTGAAACCCTGAGCGACAAACCGGGTAGCCCGGTACTCGATGCGCTGCATGCGTTTCGCGACAAATACTACTCCGCTAACCTGATGAAAGCGGTGATCTACAGTAATAAACCGTTGCCGGCGCTGGCAAATATGGCGGCGCAAACCTATGGCAGGGTGCCAAATAAAAATATCGAGCGGCCGCAGATTAACGTGCCGGTTGTCACGGACGCGCAAAAAGGCATCGTTATTCACTATGTCCCGGCCTTGCCCCGCAAGGTCTTACGCGTTGAATTCCGTATTGATAACAACACGGCGCAGTTCCGCAGCAAAACCGACGAGCTGGTGACTTATCTTATCGGCAACCGCAGCCCGGGCACGCTCTCTGACTGGCTGCAAAAGCAGGGGCTGGTGGAAGGTATTCGCGCTGACTCCGATCCCGTCGTAAACGGTAACAGCGGCGTGCTGGCAATCTCCGCGACGCTGACCGATAAAGGGCTGGCTCACCGTGACGATGTCCTTGCGGCCATTTTTAGCTATCTCTCTCTGCTGCGCGAGAAAGGCGTCGATAAACGCTACTTTGACGAGCTGGCGCACGTGCTGGATCTTGATTTCCGTTATCCCTCTATCACGCGTGACATGGACTACGTTGAGTGGCTGGCAGATACCATGATCCGCGTGCCCGTGGAATATACGCTGGATGCGGTAAATATTGCCGACCAGTATGACGCCGGGGCGCTCAAAGCGCGTCTGGCGATGATGACCCCACAGAATGCCCGTGTCTGGTATATCAGCCCGAACGAACCGCACAACAAAATGGCCTACTTCGTGGATGCTCCGTATCAGGTTGAAAAAATCAGCGAACAGACCTTCGCGGGCTGGCAGAAAAAGGCGGGTGAGATTGCGCTGAAGTTGCCGAAGCTTAACCCCTACATCCCGGATGATTTCACGCTGATCAAACCCGCTAAGGCGTATCCGCACCCGGAGCTGATTGTTGATGAGCCGACGCTGCGGGTGGTCTACACCCCAAGCCGCTATTTCGCCGACGAGCCAAAAGCGGATGTCAGCGTGGTGCTGCGTAACCCGAAAGCAATGGATAGCGCCCGAAACCAGGTGCTGTTTGCGCTGAACGATTATCTGGCCGGTATTGCCCTCGATCAGCTCAGCAACCAGGCAGCCGTTGGCGGCATCAGCTTCTCGACCAACGCCAATAACGGCCTGATGGTGAATGCCAACGGCTATACCCAGCGTTTGCCGCAGCTGTTCCAGGCGCTGCTGGAGGGCTATTTCAGCTACACGCCGACGGAAGAACAGCTTGAGCAGGCTAAGTCCTGGTATGCGCAGATGATGGATTCTGCGGAGAAGGGGAAAGCCTACGATCAGGCGATTATGCCGGCGCAGATGCTGTCGCAAATTCCTTATTTCCAGCGCGAAGATCGCCGCGCGTTACTGCCCTCTGTGACCTTAAAAGAGGTTCTGGCTTACCGTGATGCGCTGAAAACCAATACCCGTCCGGAGTTCCTGGTTGTGGGCAATATGAGCGAAGAGCAGGCTAAAACGCTGGCGCAAAACGTCCGTACGCAGCTGGGTTCAAAAGGCGATGAGTGGTGCCGTAACCAGGACGTGCTGGTAGAGAAAAAGCAAAACGCGATCTTCGAAAAAGCGGGGAGCAGCACCGATTCCGCGCTGGCCGCGGTGTTTGTACCTACCGGTTATGATGAATTTACCAGCTCTGCCCAGAGCGCCGTGCTTGGACAAATTATTCAGCCATGGTTCTACAACCAGTTGCGCACCGAGGAGCAACTGGGCTACGCGGTGTTCGCTTTCTCCATGAACGTGGGCCGCCAGTGGGGGCTGGGCTTCCTTCTGCAAAGTAGCGACAAGCAGCCCGCTTACCTGTGGCAGCGCTATCAGGCGTTCTTCCCGCAGGCGGAAGCAAAACTGCGGGCTATGAAGCCGGAGGAGTTTGCCCAGATCCAGCAGGCCGTTATCGCGCAGGTGATGCAGCCGCCGCAGACGCTGGGCGAAGAAGCCTCGCAGCTGAGCAAAGATTTCGATCGCGGTAATATGAAATTTGATTCGCGTGATAAAATAGTGGCCGAAATAAAACAGCTGACGCCACAAAAGGTTGCCGATTTCTTCCACCAGGCGGTGGTAAAACCGCAGGGTATGGCCATCCTGTCTCAGGTCTCTGGCAGCCAGAACGGGAAAACGGACTACGTAAAATCGAAAGAGTGGACCGTCTGGAAGAGCGTCAGCGCACTACAGCAGTCTATGCCCTGGAGTAAAAAAGAATGACCCATACCGCTGAGCCGCTTGATCCCCTAAGTTTACCTCTACAGGGCGAGCGATTGATTGAAGCCTCAGCGGGAACGGGAAAAACCTATACCATCGCCGCGCTCTATCTGCGTCTGCTGTTAGGGCTCGGCGGCAGCGCCGCTTTTTCACGCCCGTTAAGCGTGGAGGAGCTGCTGGTGGTCACCTTCACCGAAGCGGCCACTGCCGAGCTGCGTGGCCGTATTCGCAGTAACATTCATGAACTGCGTATCGCCTGTCTGCGCCAGACCACGGATAACCCCCTCTACGCGAGCCTGCTGGACGAGATCGCCGATAAGCAACAGGCTGCGCAATGGCTGCTGCTGGCCGAACGGCAAATGGACGAGGCGTCCGTCTTCACCATTCACGGTTTTTGTCAGCGCATGCTGAGCCTGAATGCGTTTGAATCCGGCATGCTCTTTGAGCAACAGCTTATTGAAGATGAATCCGAGCTTCGCTATCAGGCCTGCGCGGATTTCTGGCGTCGTCACTGCTATCCGTTGCAGCGCGACATTGCCGAAGCGGTTCACGCCCTGTGGAAAGGTCCGGAAGATCTTCTTCGCGCCATCGACCGTTACCTGCAAGGCGAAGCGCCGGTTATCAAATCCCCGCCGCCTGCCGATGAAACGCTGGCCTCGCGCCATGAAAAGATTGTCGCCAAAATTACCGCGCTTAAGCAGAAGTGGAATGAGTCGGTCGGTGAAATTGATGCGATCATCGAAAACTCAGGCATCGACAGACGCAAGTTCAACCGTGGGAACCAGGGGAAGTGGATCGAAAAGATCAGCGCCTGGGCCCAGGAGGAGACGCGGGGCTACCAGCTTCCGGACGCACTGGAAAAATTTTCGCAGCGCTTTTTGACCGAGCGGACTAAAGCCGACGGCATTGTGCCCGAGCATCCCCTGTTTGTGGCGATTGAAGCGCTGCTTGCTGAGCCATTAACGCTCAACGATCTGATGATCACCCGCGCCATGACGGAGATCCGCCAGGCCGTCGCGCGGGAAAAACGTCGCCGGGGCGAGCTGGGGTTCGATGACATGCTGAGCCGCCTGGACGAGGCGCTGTCCAGCGAGAATGGTGAAGCGCTCGCCAGCGCGATCCGTACCCGGTTCCCGGTGGCGATGATTGACGAATTTCAGGACACCGACCCCCAACAGTACCGCATTTTTCGCCGCATCTGGCGACAGCAGCCCGACACTGCCCTGCTGTTGATAGGCGATCCTAAACAGGCAATTTATGCCTTCCGCGGGGCCGATATCTTCACCTATATGAAAGCCCGCAGCGAGGTCGTCGCGCACTACACGTTAGACACGAACTGGCGCTCCGCGCCGGGGATGGTTGAGAGCGTCAATGCGCTGTTCAGCCGCATGGAGTCGGCGTTCATGTTCAATGAAATTCCTTTCCTGCCGGTGAAATCTGCCCCAAATAACGCGACCTTACGCTTTGACGTCAGCGGTGCGGTGCAACCCGCCATGACCTTCTGGCTGCTTGAGGGGGAAGGCTATGGTGTTGCCAACTATCAGGCGGCGATGGCCCAGCACTGCGCCGCGCAAATCCGTGACTGGCTGAGCGCAGGCGCGCGCGGCGAGGCGCTGCTGTGGAAAGGGGAACAGGCAAATCCTGTTAAAGCCTCTGATATCACCGTGCTGGTGCGCAGCCGTCAGGAAGCGGCGTTGATCCGCGATGCGCTTACGCTGCTTGATATTCCCTCCGTGTATCTTTCTAACCGCGACAGCGTGTTCGACACGCTGGAAGCCCAGGAAATGCTCTGGCTGCTTCAGGCGGTGCTGGCGCCGGAGCGCGAAAATACGCTTCGAAGCGCGCTGGCCAGTTCAATGCTGGGGTTGAACGCGCGGGATATCGACGTACTTAACCATGACGAAAACGCATGGGATACGGTAGTGGAAGAGTTTGTCCATTACCGTGAGCGCTGGCAAAAACGCGGCGTCATGGCGATGCTTCGCGAGCTGATGACGCGGCGTCAGATTGCCGAAAATATGCTGGCGACATCCGGCGGTGAAAGGCGTCTGACCGATATTTTACACATCAGCGAACTGTTGCAGGAAGCGGGTACCCAGCTTGAAAGTGAACATGCCCTTGTGCGCTGGCTGGCGCAGCAAATTGCGGATCCCAACAGTAACGCCTCAAGCCAGCAGATGCGTCTTGAGAGCGATAAGCATCTGGTGCAAATCGTCACCATTCACAAATCGAAAGGTCTTGAGTATCCGCTGGTCTGGCTGCCCTTCATCGCGAACTACCGCGTTCAGGATCAGGCCTTTTACCATGACCGCGAGACTTTCGATGCGGTGCTCGATCTCAGCAAAGCAGAAACCAGCGTTGAGCTGGCGGAAGCGGAGCGTCTGGCGGAGGATTTGCGCCTGCTATACGTGGCGCTGACCCGTTCTGTCTGGCATTGCAGCCTGGGCGTCGCGCCCGTATTTCGCCGTCGCGGAGAAAAAACGGGGGAGAGCGATTTCCATTTAAGCGCGTTAGGGCGGCTTATTCAGCGTGGCGAGCCGAAAGATGCGGCGGGGCTACGCCACTGCATTGCGTCGCTTTGCGGTGACGATATCGCGCTACATATCCCCACTCTGCCAGACAATAGCCGCTGGCAAATGGCGCAAGAGACCGCCACCGATCTTAACGCGCGCCAGATCACGCGGGTGCTTGCCGACGACTGGCGAGTCACCAGCTATTCTGGCCTGCAACAGCACGGGCAAAGTATTGCGCAGGATCTCATGCCGAAGCTGGACGTGGATGCCGCAGGGGTGGGAGAGGTGCCGGTTGAGCCAACGTTAACCCCGCATCAGTTCCCGCGCGGCGCGTCGCCGGGCACCTTTTTACACAGCCTCTTTGAGGAGCTGGATTTTACCCAGCCTGTCAGTGAGGAGTGGGTGCTGAGGATGCTACAGAGCGGAGGCTATGACGCGCACTGGCAGCCCGTTCTCACAGACTGGATCAACGCCGTTTTGCAGGCGCCGCTGACGGAGCAGGGCTTCTCGCTTCGCCAGTTAACGGCCAAAAATAAGCAGGTTGAGATGGAGTTTTATCTGCCTGTCGAAGGTCCGCTTAAGGCCGACGCGCTCGATGCGCTCATCCGTCAGTACGATCCGCTATCAGCCGGCTGCCCGCCGCTGAACTTCCGTCAGGTACAGGGCATGCTGAAAGGGTTTATCGACCTGGTCTTCCGTCACGAAGGGCGTTACTACCTGCTGGACTACAAATCCAACTGGCTGGGCGAGAGCAGCGAAGCCTATACCCAACAGGCGATGGCGGCAGCCATGCAAATGCATCGCTACGATCTGCAATATCAGCTCTATAGCCTGGCGCTGCACCGCTATTTGCGCCACCGTATTGCGGATTATCGCTACGACGACCATTTTGGTGGCGTCATCTACCTGTTCTTACGCGGGGTCGACGCTGCCGATCCGCATTCCGGGATCTTCAGTACTCGTCCGAACGCCGAACTGATTGATAAAATGGATAACCTGTTTGCAGCAAACGCGGAGGAGATGGCATGACGATGCAGGACTTATTGCTGGATGCGGTAGAGCAACGCGTTCTGCGTCAGCTGGACGTGCAGTTTGCCATGATGATTGCCGCTGACCAGCCCGCCGTGATGCTTGCCGCTGCCCTTTTGAGTAAAGACGCCGGAGAGGGGCATGTGTGTCTGCCGCTCTCGCGTCTGGTGATTGATGAAAAAATGCCGCCTGTCCTCCAGTCTTGCTTTGCGCTGTTGGGTGAGACGGTGGACTGGCCGAAAATTTTGTGCGAATCATCGGCCGTCGGGCCGGGAGAAAACCAGGCACCGCTGATCCTCTCGGGTGAGCGCTTGTACCTGAACCGCCTGTGGCGAAACGAGCTGACGGTAGCGCGTTTCTTTAGTGAGACCAACGCGCCGCTTCCCTGCGATGAAGCGCAGCTTCGCCAGACGCTGGACAGTCTGTTTGACTCTGGTGAAGCCACGGACTGGCAGAAAGTGGCGGCGGCTGTCGCCCTGACGCGACGGATTTCGGTGATTTCCGGCGGCCCGGGGACCGGGAAAACAACGACCGTAGCAAAACTGCTGGCCGCCCTGATCCAGCTTTCAGGCGAGCAGCGATGCCGTATTCGTCTGGCGGCGCCCACCGGAAAGGCCGCGGCGCGTCTGACCGAATCTCTGGGCGGCGCGATGCAACAGCTGCCGCTGACGCAGGAGCAGCTTGCGCTTTTCCCGGGTGAAGCAAGTACGCTGCACCGTCTGCTCGGCGCTCAGCCGGGTAGCCAGCGTCTGCGCTACCATGCGGGCAATCCGCTGCATCTTGACGTGCTGGTGGTGGATGAAGCCTCTATGATCGACCTGACCATGATGTCGCGCCTGATCGATGCTCTGCCGCCGCATGCGCGCGTGGTTTTCCTGGGCGATCGCGACCAGCTCGCCTCCGTTGAAGCCGGGGCGGTACTGGGAGATATCTGTACCTACGCCAGCTATGGTTATACCGCCGCGCGGGCGCAGGAGCTTGCCCGCCTGACCGGCTGCTCGCTTGAGCCCGATCGCTCACCCGTCGCGGGCGCGCTGCGCGACAGCCTGTGCCTGCTGCAAAAAAGCTACCGCTTTGGCAGCGACTCCGGCATCGGCCAGCTGGCGGCGGCGGTAAACCGTGGGGATCGGCATGCCACGCGTACGGTGTTTGACGGTTCCTTCACTGACATAGAAAAGAAATCGCTGCAAAGCGGGGAAGAGTATCAGGCAATGCTTGAGGAGGCTCTCCAGGGATATCAGCGTTTTCTGAGCTGCGTGCAGCAGCGCAGTCAGCCCGAGCAGGCCATCGCCGCATTTGGCGAATACCAGCTTCTGTGCGCACTGCGCGAAGGGCCGTTTGGCGTCGCGGGTCTGAACGACAGGCTGGAGCAGCTGCTTGTGCAGAAACGCAGAATTAACCGCCAGCTGCATTCGCGATGGTATGAGGGCAGGCCTGTGATGATCTCCCGCAACGACAGTGCGCTGGGGCTGTTCAACGGGGATATCGGCATTGCGCTCGATCGCGGCAACGGTCTGCGCGTGTGGTTCCAGCTGCCGGACGGCAGCGTGAAGTCCGTTCAGCCCAGCCGCCTGCCGGAGCATGAAACGGCATGGGCGATGACGGTACACAAATCTCAGGGATCCGAGTTCAACCATGCGGCGCTGATCCTGCCGACACAGCTTTCACCGGTCGTAACCCGTGAGCTGGTCTACACCGCCATTACCCGTGCGCGTCAGCGTCTGTCGCTGTATGCGGATGAACGCGTGCTGGGTCAGGCGATTGCCACCCGCACCGAGCGCAGAAGCGGATTAAGCGCGATATTTGAATCTGCCTGAATGAACGCCCTTTCCAACAGGAGAGGGCTACCAGTTAACCCAGGTCCGCCATTAATACCTTCGAGCGGCGCTGATAGTTGTACATCTCTTTCTTGCTTTCCGGCAGTGAATCAATATCCACCGGCGTGAAGCCGCGTTCCTGGAACCAGTGAATGCTGCGGGTGGTGAGCACGAACAGTTTGCTCAGACCCATCTGGCGCGCCTGTGCCGCCACGCGTTCAAGCAGCAGTTCGCCCCGGGAAGAGCTACGGTAATCCGGGTGCACCGCAACGCACGCCATTTCTCCAATCTGCTCTTCCGGGAACGGATAAAGCGCCGCACAGGCAATGGTCAGGTTATCGCGCTGGATGATGGTGAACTTGTCGATTTCCATCTCCAGCTGCTCGCGGGAGCGGCGAACCAGAATGCCCTGCTGCTCCAGCGGCCGGATCAGCTCCAGAATGCCGCCGATGTCGTTGATGGTGGCGCGGCGGATCTGCTCGGCGCTCTCCATCACAATCTGCGTACCAATACCGTCCCGGGAGAACAGCTCCTGCAACAGCGCGCCGTCTTCCTGATAGCTGATCAGGTGGCTGCGGCGCACGCCGCTGCGGCACGCTTTGACGGCACCGCGCAGAAAACGCACCGTACCGGAATAGTAATCGCCTTGTGCTTCCAGCGCTTCGACGCGTGCCTGAGCTTCATTCGGAAAAAGTTCTGGTACAATTACGCCCTCATCATTCACGACGCCCTGTGAAGAGCAAAACCCAATCATTTTCTCGGCTTTCAGCTTGATGGCCAGCTGGGTGGCAATCTCTTCCGAGGTCAGATTAAAACTTTCACCCGTTACGGAGACGGCAACAGGGCCCATCAGAACGATCGCGCCATTGTCTAACTGACGGTGAATGGCTTCTTCATCAATACGGCGGATGCGGCCGCTGTGGCAGTAGTCTACGCCATCGTCCACGCCGAGCGGCTGAGCAATGATAAAATTGCCGCTCACCACGTTGATATGCGCGCCCTGCAACGGCGTATTATTCAGGCTCATCGACAGGCGGGCGGTAATATCGAGCTGCAACAGGCCCGCCGCCTGTTTGACCAGTTCGAGGGTTTTCGCATCCGTCACGCGGGTATGTTTGTGATAAATCGGCTCATGGTGATGCGCGGCGAGGTTGGCTTCGATTTGCGGACGTGCGCCATACACCACCACCAGACGGATGCCGAGGCTGTGCAGCAGGCCAATATCATTGACGATGCTGGAAAAGTTTTCATGCTCAATGGCTTCGCCGCCAAGCATGATGACAAACGTTTTTCCCCGATGGGTGTTGATATAGGGAACAGAATGGCGGAATCCCTGGACCAGTTCGGTTCTGCGTTCCTTAACCATGACACAACCCTCAATGAATGTTTATTCGTAATTTCTGTATTTTTATTCGATTGTGGCCGTCCGTGCAAGCCTAAATTTTCTGCGACCCACAGAAAATGATAAGTAATCCGTGCGTTAGCGTATGATTGTTTACCCTTTTATAGATGACAGTTTATGCGTCATTCGTTAAAGTTTTCGGTCAATTCAGACGTTTTATTCATTAATCAGTTTTATTGCTCGGGAGAAGCATGTCGGGATCCAATTCAGCAATAAGCCGCCGCCGCCTGTTAAAAGGGGCCGGGGCGATGTGGTTGCTTAGCGTCAGCCAGGTGGGTCTTGCCGCCACAAGCCAGGTAGTCGCGGTGCGCGTCTGGCCGTCGTCGACCTATACGCGCGTGACGGTTGAGTCCAACCGCGTGCTGAAATATAAGCAATTCGCCCTCAGCAATCCTGAACGTGTGGTGGTTGATCTCGAAGGTGTGAACCTCAACTCCGTGCTGAAAGGCATGGCGGCTCAGATCCGCGGCGACGATCCGTTTATCAAATCGGCGCGCGTCGGACAGTTCGATCCGCAAACCGTGCGCATGGTGTTTGAGCTGAAGCAGAACGTGAAGCCGCAGCTCTTTGCCCTTGCGCCTGTTGCCGCCTTTAAGGAGCGTCTGGTAATGGATCTCTATCCGGCGAATGCCACGGATATTCAGGATCCGCTCCTGGCACTCCTTGAAGATTACAACAAAGGCGATCTCGACCGGCAGGTTCCACCAGCGCAAAGCGGGCCGAAGCCGGGCAGGGCGGGGCGCGACCGACCGATTGTGATCATGCTCGATCCTGGCCACGGCGGGGAAGATTCCGGCGCCGTCGGGAAATATCGCACCCGCGAAAAAGATGTGGTGCTGCAAATTGCCCGTCGTCTGAAGGCGTTAATCGACAAAGAGGGCAATATGCGCGCCTACATGACGCGCAACGAAGATGTCTTTATCCCGCTGAAGGTCCGCGTGGCGAAAGCGCAGAAGCAGCGCGCGGATCTGTTTGTCTCTATTCACGCGGATGCCTTCACCAGCCGCCAGCCGAGCGGCTCGTCGGTATTTGCCCTGTCAACAAAAGGGGCGACCAGTACCGCCGCGAGATACCTGGCGGATACGCAGAACGCTTCAGATTTAATCGGGGGGGTGAGCAAAAGCGGCGATCGTTACGTCGACCATACGATGTTCGATATGGTGCAGTCGCTGACCATTACCGACAGCCTGAAGTTTGGTAAAGCGGTGCTGGGCAAGCTGGGCCGGGTCAACAAGCTGCACAAAAACAGCGTCGAGCAGGCCGGATTTGCGGTCCTGAAAGCGCCGGATATTCCGTCCATTCTGGTCGAAACCGCGTTTATCAGTAACGTAGAAGAGGAACGCAAGCTCAAGACGGCTAAATTCCAGCAGGAAGTGGCGGAGTCGATTCTGGCGGGTATCCGGGCCTATTTCTCAGACGGAGAAACGCTGGCGCGGCGAGGGTAGGGCATCAGGCCGGGTATCTTGCCCGGCATTTTCACAAACGGCAGATACAAAAAAACACCCTTAAGGGTGTTTATTTTTTTAGAAGTGTTGGTTGCGGGGGCCGGATTTGAACCGACGACCTTCGGGTTATGAGCCCGACGAGCTACCAGGCTGCTCCACCCCGCGTCCGTGGAAGCGCACTATACTCGGATAGGTTTGTGATGCAACCCCTTTTTCGCATAATTCATTATTTTGTATGCAAAATGAACGGGAATAGCCACTTTGGACTATTTTTTGTCCAGAATTTGCCAAAGGGAAGGCGATTGCATTTCATTCATACGGTGGGTTTGTTATCTTCATCACGCGGAAATGGGCAACTAAAAGACGAGATATAATGAAAGGACGTTGGGCGAAGTATCTGATGACAGGCGCAATGGTAGCGATTCTTGCGGCCTGCTCTTCCAAACCGACCGATCGCGGTCAACAGTATAAAGACGGGAAGTTATCCCAGCCTTTCTCTTTAGTTAACCAGCCCGATGCCGTGGGTGCTCCAATCAATGCCGGGGATTTCTCCGAGCAGGTGTACCAGATCCGCAAAGCGTCGCCGCGCCTGTATGGCGCACAGAACAACGTTTATAGTGCCGTACAGGACTGGCTGAAGGCGGGCGGTGATACGCGCAATATGCGCCAGTTTGGTATTGATGCCTGGCAGATGGAAGGGGCCGATAACTACGGTAACGTCCAGTTTACCGGCTACTACACGCCGGTTGTCCAGGCGCGACACACGCGTCAGGGTGAATTCCAGTATCCGATTTACCGTATGCCGCCAAAACGCGGTCGTCTGCCGTCTCGCGCCGAGATCTACGCCGGCGCGCTTAGCGAAAATTACGTGCTGGCCTACAGCAACTCGCTGATGGATAACTTCATCATGGACGTGCAGGGCAGCGGTTATATTGATTTTGGCGACGGTTCGCCGCTGAACTTCTTTAGCTACGCCGGGAAAAACGGCCATGCCTACCGCAGCATCGGTAAGGTGCTTATCGACCGTGGTGAAGTAAAACGAGAAGACATGTCGATGCAGGCGATCCGCGAGTGGGGCGAAAAGCACAGCGAAGCGGAAGTGCGTGAACTGCTTGAGCAGAACCCATCGTTTGTTTTCTTCAAGCCGCAAAACTTTGCGCCGGTGAAAGGGGCGAGCGCCGTACCGCTGATTGGCCGCGCCTCGGTGGCCTCGGATCGTTCGATTATCCCGGCGGGCACCACGCTGCTGGCGGAAGTGCCTCTCCTCGACAACAACGGCAAGTTCAACGGCAAGTATGAGCTGCGCCTGATGGTGGCGCTGGACGTGGGCGGGGCGATCAAAGGCCAGCACTTCGATATTTACCAGGGCATCGGCCCGGATGCCGGGCACCGTGCAGGCTGGTATAACCACTACGGACGCGTATGGGTGCTGAAGACTGCGCCGGGTACCGGAAACGTATTCAGCGGCTGATTGTGGTATTCTGAGCGCAAGACGGATTACGGTTCAGGGTGAGGAATACCTCACCCTTTTTACATCTGAGGTTTTATGTCTGTGGTAATCAGCGATGCCTGGCGCCAGCGTTTCGGCGGCACGGCACGGTTATATGGTGAAAAAGCCCTGCAACTGTTCGCGGATGCGCATGTCTGCGTGGTGGGCATTGGTGGTGTGGGTTCGTGGGCGGCAGAAGCGCTGGCGAGAACCGGCATTGGCGCAATTACGTTGATTGATATGGATGACGTCTGCGTCACCAACACTAACCGTCAGATCCACGCCCTGCGTGATAATGTCGGTCTGGCGAAGTCTGAGGTGATGGCGGAGCGTATTCGTCTGATCAACCCGGAGTGCCGCGTAACGGTGATTGACGACTTTGTGACGGCAGATAACGTCGCGGAGTACATGAGCAAAGGCTACAGCTACGTCATTGACGCCATCGACAGCGTGCGCCCGAAAGCGGCGCTGATCGCTTACTGCCGTCGCTATAAGGTGCCGCTGGTGACCACCGGCGGGGCAGGCGGACAAATCGATCCGACTCAGATCCAGGTGGCGGATCTGGCGAAAACCATTCAGGATCCGCTGGCCGCTAAGCTGCGCGAGCGCCTAAAAAGCGACTTCAACGTGGTGAAGAACAGCAAAGGCAAGCTGGGCGTGGACTGCGTGTTCTCCACCGAAGCGCTGGTTTATCCGCAGGCGGATGGTTCGGTCTGTGCGATGAAAAGCACGGCGGAAGGGCCAAAGCGGATGGACTGCGCCTCTGGGTTCGGTGCGGCCACCATGGTGACCGCCTCCTTCGGCTTTGTGGCGGTCTCTCACGCCCTGAAGAAGATGATGGCGAAGGCGGAACGTCAGGCCTGAGCCTGACGTGCGGCATCCAGCACCGCGTCGTTGAGCGCGATCAACCCCTGACCGCGCGAGGCGCTAAGCTGCGCGCGAAGTCCCAGCTCATCAAACAGCGCCAGCGGAGAATGCGCCAGCAGATCTGCGGCGCGTTTCCCTTCGACGGCGGTCAGCAGCACCGCCAGCAGGCCGCGAACAATGCGTCCCTCGCTGTCGCCGAAGAAATGCAGCTTCTCACCGGATACGCTAAACCCAAGCCAGACGCGGTTCTCGCAGCCAGCGATCTCCTTCGCCTGTGACTTCAGATCGTCTGACAGGGTGGGCAGCTGTTTACCCAGCAGGATCAGCTGACGGTATTTATCCTCCCACTGCGTGAGCGGGGCGAAGGTCTGTTTCAACGTCTCTTCAGTGATAACGGTGCCGAACGGGTGCCCGGCTAAGGCTGAATGTGTCATTAATCCACCAGTAATTCCAGGGCGCGGTCGACGGCGGAAACCAGCGCGTCGACGTCGCTTTTTGTGTTGTACGGTGCAAACGAGGCGCGCAGGGTGCCGCTCACGCCCATGGCTGCCAGCAGCGGCTGGGCGCAGTGCTGTCCGGCACGCAGGGCAATACCGTACCCTGCAAGCAGCGTGACCATGTCGCTATGGTGTACGCCCGCGAAGTCAAAGGCGAGCAGGCTGGAGTCCTGTACGCGGAACGAGCGAAACCCCGGGCGTTTTTTAAGCTCTTCTTCCGCCAGCGTCGCCAGGCCCCGGCTCCAGCTTTCAGCCTGAACCACGTCCGTTTCTGTGAGCCATTCGAGCGCCGCGCTCAGGCCGATAACCCCGGCCACGTTCGGCGTACCGGCTTCCAGGCGGTAAGGTACATCCTGAGTTTTAAAGCCGTCGAAGGTCACTTCGGTAATCATCTTGCCGCCGCCGAGCCACGGCGTCATCCGGGCCAGCAGTTCAGGTTTACCGTACAGCGCGCCGATACCGGTTGGCCCGTACAGCTTGTGCCCGGAGAACGCATAGAAATCGATATCCAGCGCCTGTACATCAGCCGGGAAATGCACCACTCCCTGCGCGCCGTCGACCATCACCACCACGCCGCTGGCATGGGCAATTTTAATGGCGCGCGCCAGATCAGGGCAGCCGCCGGTGACGTTGGACATCTGCCCCAGCGCCAGAATACGGCTGCGCGGCGTCATCAGCTCCGGCAGACGCGCCACGTCCGGCAGAAGGTCTGCACCCAGCGGGAGCTTTACAACGCGTGCACCGGTTTGTTCAGCCACCATCAGCCACGGCACCAGGTTGGCGTGGTGCTCTGCCTCGCTGACAATGATTTCATCTCCGGCCTGCAACAACGGACGCGCGTAGCATTGCGCCACCATGTTAATGGCCTCGGTGGTGCCGCGCGTCCAGACGATGCTCTTACCACTGTCGGCATTGATCAGGCGCGCGACCTGATCCCGTGCGGCTTCGTATTGCGCCGTCAGGCGCTGCGCTTCGGCATACTGGCTGCGGTGCACGTTCCCGGCGCTCAGGCTGTAAAACTGGCGGGTTGCCTCAATCACCGCCTGCGGCTTAAGGGCCGTGGCGGCGCTATCAAGATAAATACCGGCATCGGCCAGCGCGGGAAACTGTGCGCGAAACTGCGCAGGACTGAAAGCGTTCATGGAATTCCTCATATCGATTCTTCGATCGTCGCGCAAATTTATCGACAGGGCAAGGAAGTTGATATCTATCAGATTTGTCTGCTTATCCTGGCGAGTCTGAAAAAGCAGGTTATGCTAAATAGTGTTAGGCGGATGTTTTAGCCTGTTATAAATCGAGGTTTGAATAGCATTAATTGCTAAAGGAGATAATCATGAAAAAGACAGCTGCAATCATTTCTGCCTGTGCGTTGACCTTTGCCCTGAGCGCCTGTTCTGGTAATAACTATGTCATGCATACCAACGATGGTCGATCTATCGTCTCTGAAGGGAAACCGACAACCGATAATGATACCGGGATGATTTCATACAAAGATGCTAACGGGAACAAACAGCAGATCAACCGCAGTGACGTGAAAGAGATGAAAGAAATCGAGCATTAATAGCGAGATAAGCGAAAAAAAAGCACCGCAAGTTGGCGGTGCTACATTAATCACTATGGACAGACAGGGTAAATGTACAGGAAGTGAAAAATTGGTAGCGTTGCTACCGTGGTCTGAATCGCAGACCAATTGCAAACACAACAACACAACATCACAACCGTAAGCCAAAAGCCCTTCAGAACACGCATTCCAAAAAAACTTTTCGTTCCGGCTCAGGAAGTGCCGCCACTATAGGTATTTGCTGGTAGTTCCTCAACGGACAAATTATAATGGCTCAGATAAAAAAAACTAATAGGTTAAACGTTGTTTCCTATATGTTAAATCTCGTTAACATCTAAGCCAGATAACCATGTCCAAGCGATTGCCACCCCTTAATGCATTACGTGTTTTTGATGCAGCAGCACGCCACCTCAGCTTCACCCGCGCAGCCGATGAGCTTTTTGTGACACAGGCCGCAGTAAGTCATCAAATCAAGTCTCTGGAGGATTTTCTGGGGCTTAAGCTGTTCCGTCGCCGCAACCGTTCCTTGCTGTTGACCGAAGAGGGGCAGAGCTATTTTCAGGATATTAAAGAGATTTTTTCCCAGCTGACGGAAGCCACCCGCAAGCTTCAGGCCCGGAGCGCAAAAGGTGCCCTGACGGTCAGTTTATTGCCCAGTTTTGCCATTCAATGGCTGGTGCCGCGACTATCAAGCTTTAACTCAACTTATCCGGGAATCGATGTCCGAATCCAGGCCGTTGACCGTCAGGAAGACAAGCTGGCAGATGATGTGGACGTGGCGATTTTTTACGGTCGCGGCAACTGGCCGGGCTTGCGTGTAGAGAAATTATACGCAGAATATCTGCTGCCGGTCTGTTCGCCGCTGCTGCTGACGGGGGACAAGGCGCTCAAAACGCCCGCCGATCTGGCGAAACATACGCTTTTGCACGATGCGTCGCGTCGCGACTGGCAAACTTATACCCGTCAGTTAGGTCTTAATCATATAAACGTGCAGCAGGGGCCTATTTTTAGCCACAGCGCGATGGTGCTACAGGCTGCCATTCACGGGCAGGGCGTGGCGTTGGCAAACAACGTGATGGCGCAGTCCGAAATTGAGGCAGGCCGTCTGGTTTGCCCGTTTAACGATGTTCTGGTCAGCAAGAATGCATTTTATCTGGTTTGTCATGACAGTCAGGCAGAACTGGGTAAAATAGCCGCTTTCCGGCAGTGGATACTGGCGAAAGCGGCAAGCGAGCAAGAAAAATTCCGCTTCAGGTATGAACAATAACGTTTGTGTGCCGGGCACGCATTAATTCAGGACTTAAACATGACCAGCCGATTCATGCTGATTTTCGCCGCAGTAAGTGGCTTTATTTTTGTAGCTCTGGGCGCGTTTGGCGCGCATGTGTTAAGCAAATCTCTGGGCGTTGTGGAGATGGGCTGGATCCAGACCGGCCTTGAATATCAGGCGTTCCACACGCTGGCAATATTTGGGCTGGCGGTGGCGATGCAACGCCGCATCAGCATCTGGTTCTACTGGAGCAGCGTCTTTCTGGCGCTGGGTACCGTACTGTTCAGCGGCAGCCTCTACTGCCTGGCGCTGTCGCATTTACGCCTGTGGGCGTTTGTTACACCTGTCGGCGGCGTCAGCTTCCTGGCGGGTTGGGTATTAATGTTTATCGGAGCTATCCGTCTGAAACGCAAGGGCGTTGTTCATGAATAAGGTTGTTTTATATTGTCGCCCGGGGTTTGAGAAAGAGTGCGCCGCGGAAATCACCGATAAAGCGGGGAAGCGTGAAGTCTTCGGATTTGCTCGCGTCAAAGAGAACGCGGGCTATGTGGTATTTGAATGCTATCAGCCTGATGACGCCGACAAGCTGGCGCGCGAGCTGCCGTTCAGCTCGCTGATTTTCGCCCGCCAGATGTTTGTCGCGGGCGAACTGCTGAAAGATCTCCCGCCGGACGATCGCATCACGCCGATTGTGGGCATGTTACAAGGCGTGGTGGAGAAGGGCGGCGATTTACGCGTGGAAGTGGCCGACACCAACGAAAGCAAAGAGCTGATGAAGTTCTGCCGCAAGTTCACCGTGCCGCTGCGCGCGGCGCTGCGCGATGCGGGCGTGCTGACAAACTACGAAACGCCAAAGCGTCCGGTCGTGCATATCTTCTTTATTGCGCCAGGGTGTTGCTACGCAGGCTACTCGTATACCACCAACAACTCGCCGTTCTTTATGGGGATCCCACGTCTGCGCTTCCCGGCGGACGCGCCGAGCCGTTCAACCCTGAAGCTGGAAGAGGCGTTCCACGTCTTTATCCCGGCCGACGAGTGGGACGAACGCTTGGCAAACGGCATGTATGCGGTCGATCTCGGGGCGTGCCCTGGCGGCTGGACCTATCAGCTGGTGAAACGCAACATGTGGGTTTCATCTGTGGATAACGGCCCAATGGCGCAAAGCCTGATGGATACCGGGCAGGTCACCTGGCTGCGCGAGGACGGTTTCCGCTATCGCCCGAACCGCAACAACATCTCCTGGATGGTGTGCGACATGGTAGAAAAACCGGCGAAAGTCGCGGCGCTGATGGCCTCCTGGCTGGTAAACGGCTGGTGTCGTGAGACGATTTTCAACCTCAAGCTGCCGATGAAAAAGCGCTACGAAGAGGTGTCGCAGAACCTGGCCTATATTCAGCAGCAGCTGGACGAACATGGCATTAACGCGGAAATCCAGGCACGACAGCTGTATCACGATCGTGAAGAAGTGACGGTGCACATTCGTCGCTGGTGGGCGGCCGTAGGCGGGCGTCGCGACGAGCGATAACGTCTGTAATGCCCGGTGGCGCTACGCTTACCGGGCCTACAATACCTTGAATCGTTTTAACGCTCTAACCGTAACTGCTGCAAATTTCCGTCCAGCTGTAAATCCGTCTGTAGCGTTGCCACCTCGCGGCAGATAAACGCCATCTCTTTGTGTGCCCCCAGCTTCTTGCGCCACTTTTCCGGTACCTCATCCAGCCGGGCGTAAATGCCTTCCAGGTTTTGAAACTCCGTCAGCAGCTGTGCGGCACTTTTTGGTCCAATGCCGGCGACGCCCGGTACTTTGGAGCTGCTAATCCCTGCCAGTCCCCAGTAGTCAGGCAGCTGTTCCGGCGAGACGCCAAACTCTCCGGCAATAAAGGGCGCGTCCAGCCAGCGTTTCTGGAAATAGTCGCGGATGCGGATCGTGGGAGAGAGCAGCTGGCAGTAGCCTTTGTCGGTTGAAACGATGGTCGCCTGATGCCCGGCGCTCGTGACTTTCACCGCCAGCGTTGCGGCCAGATCGTCAGCCTCGTTGCCGTGCGCGCCCCAGCAGGGAACGCCGCGCTGTTCAAAGGCGGCGCGAATAACGGGCATTTCGGCGTGCAGATCGTCCGGCATCGGCGCGCGTCCGGCCTTGTAGTCAGGGAGGCGCTGATGTCGCCAGCCGCTGTTGCGCGCTTCGTCGTCAAACACGGCCACGACGTGCGTCGGCTCGCTGTGGCGAATAAGCTGCTCCAGCGCGTGCAGGCAGGTGTCCTTGCAGGGCGTGCCCTGTACCGCATGGATTCGGCGAATCAGGTTGAGCGCGTCGACGATAAGTAAATGAACAGCCACAGATATTCTCCCTTAAAGCTAATGGATAAAGGGTATCACTGTCGGCAGGGGGAAACGAATAGCTTGAGGGAAAACAGGAAGAAGCCTCGCAAAACGAGGCTTCCTGACCGGCTTAATCGCAGGTGACGATCTTCATCGCCAGGCCACCGCGGGAGGTTTCGCGGTATTTGGCGTTCATGTCTTTACCGGTTTCGTACATTGTTTCGATAACCTTATCGAGACAGACGCGCGGTTCGCTGGTGCGGCGCAGCGCCATACGTGCCGCGTTCACCGCCTTCACGGAGGCAATGGCGTTACGCTCGATGCACGGTACCTGTACCTGTCCGCCGACCGGGTCGCAGGTCAGCCCCAGGTTGTGCTCCATGCCGATTTCCGCAGCAATACAGACCTGTGCAGGGCTTGCGCCCAGCAGTTCAGCCAGACCCGCCGCCGCCATAGAACAGGCTACGCCCACTTCACCCTGACAGCCCACTTCCGCACCGGAAATGGAGGCGTTCATCTTGTACAGAGAGCCAATCGCACTGGCAACCAGCATATAGCGCGCCAGTGAGTTTGCGTTCACTTCGCGGATAAACTTGTCGTAATACGCCAGTACCGCCGGAACAATCCCGCACGCGCCGTTGGTTGGCGCGGTCACAACGCGGCCACCCGCAGCGTTCTCTTCGTTCACCGCCAGCGCGAACATGTTGATCCAGTCGACGACGGCCATCGGGTCGGTGGTGGTTTTGTCGGTGCTGACCAGCATGCGCCGCAGCGCAGCCGCACGACGCGGAACGCGCAGTTTACCCGGCAGCACGCCTTCGGTGGTGATCCCGCGCTCAATACCGCTGCGCATCACCTCCCAGACGTTAGCGAAGTGCTGTTCCAGCTCCTCTTTGCTGTGCAGGGCCAGCTCGTTTTTCATCATCAGGCCGGAGAGAGAGAGCCCCGTCTCCTGGCAGTGACGCTGTAAATCGGCCGCGTTTTTGTACGGGTACGGCACCTCAACGGCGGAACCGTTGGTTTGACCAAAATGGTCTTCATCGACGATAAACCCGCCGCCGATGGAGTAATACGTCTGGCTGTAAACCGCTTTATCGCCGACCAGCGCGGTAATGCGCATGCCGTTTTCGTGCAGCGACAGGTTATCCGCATGGAAATTCATGCAGTGGTCAACCGGGAATTCAACCTCATGCTCGCCGTTGGCCAGCAGCAAACGACCGTGGGTGTTCACGTCCTGGATAAAGCCAGGAATGGAGTCAATATCAACGGTATCCGGCAGGTTACCCGCCAGGCCCATGATAATGGCAATATCGGTATGGTGGCCTTTACCGGTCAGGGAAAGGGAACCGTATACATCGACAACCACGCGGGTGATGTCGTGCAAAATGCCGCGTGCAATCAAGTCATCCGTGAATTGTTTACCGGCTTTCATTGGTCCGACGGTGTGAGAGCTGGAAGGACCAATACCGATTTTGAAGATATCGAATACGCTAATCATGATGCGTCCATTGCTTCAGTCAGAGGGGAGGAGTGCGCCGCCCGCAGACGGCGCAGGAGGTATTAGCTGAACAGCGAGTAGAAAATAGCGGAGATGGCAATCAGACCCATCACAACAACGAAGACGTTGCTGATATGGCCGCTGTATTTGCGCATCGCAGGCACTTTCTGAATCGCGTACATCGGCATCAGGAACAGGATCATCGCGATAATCGGGCCGCCCAGGGTTTCAATCATGCCCAGAATGCTTGGGTTCAGGGTGGCTACCGCCCAGGTGGTCACCAGCATGAACAGCGCGGTGATTTTGTTCAGACGGTTGATTTCAATGCTCTTGCCCTTACCGCGCAGAGATTTAATCACCATACCGTTGAAGCCTTCACGTGCGCCCAGGTAGTGGCCCAGGAAGGATTTGGTGATGGCGATAATCGCGATAATCGGTGCCATCCACGCAATCAGCGGTGCGTTAAAGTGGTTTGCCAGGTAAGACAGAATAGAGATGTTCTGCTCTTTCGCCGCCGCCAGATCCGCCGGGGAGAGGCTCAGCACGCAGCTGAACACGAAGAACATTACGGTCAGTACCATCATGATGTGCGCGCGAGCCAGGATGCTGGAGCACTTCTTCTCTGCGCCGTCGCCGTACTCTTCACGCTTCGCTACCGCGAAGGAGGAGATGATGGGTGAGTGGTTGAAGGAGAACACCATTACCGGGATTGCCAGCCACAGGGTCAGCAGCAGGCCGTTACCGGTCGCGGATGCGCTGCTCAGAGACAGGGTTTCCAGGGCAGCACCGTTCCACTGTGGGATCAGGTACAGAGCCAGCACCATCAGGGCCGCAACAAACGGGAATACCAGCACGCTCATCGCTTTCACAATCATCTGCTCGCCGAAGCGCACGATGGTCATCATACCGACGATCAGGATCAGGGAGAGGATCGCGCGCGGCGGCGGGGTCATCTGAAGCTGATGCATCATGAAGCTTTCAACGGTGTTGGTGATAGCGACGCTATAAACCAGCAGAATCGGGTAAATCGCAAAGAAGTAGAGCAGGGTAATCAGCTTACCTGCGCCGACGCCGAAGTGTTCTTCAACAACTTCAGTGATGTCTTCGCCCGGGTTTTTACCGGACAGCACGAAGCGGGTCAGGCCGCGGTGTGCAAAGAAGGTCATCGGGAAAGCGATGATTGCCATGATGATCAGCGGGATCAGACCGCCGACGCCCGCGTTGATAGGAAGGAACAGTACACCAGCGCCGATTGCCGTGCCGTAAAGGCCAAGCATCCACATGGTATCCGTTTTGCGCCAACCGCTTCGGGAATCAATCGAAGCAACGGTGCTGGTTTGAGTGGTTTCCATCTGTATCTCCTGGAGGAAGCAAATTGTCAGGTTTTTAGTCAAATCCGATGAAAAAGTGCCTGACGGTAATATGAAATTCGTTCAGTGACGGTTTTTTAATAATTTTTGCCCGTAACTATTGGCGGGCGGAAAGATACATTCTAGTTATGAATCTATCAGTGATCGCGATCCCAAATGCAATAATCCACTTATGATGTGGGCATCTTTAGACCAATTATCTGTTAAAAAAACATCAAAGAGAATTTACGGGCGCGAAGGCTACCATTAACAACATGTTTTAGAAAAGGCTGGCCCGCGAGATAGGTGTCTTTCGCTGTAAAGAAATGGGATTTTAGTATTTTCTGGCGGGTAATTTTGATTAAGGCTGATTATTTACGGTTTCAGAAACCAGGTAATCGTTTGCGTTGGCGTCAGATTTGCTAATAACATTTAAGAGCGCTATGAATTGCATCACTAATAAAAAAGCCGGATGACGATCCGGCTTGAGTGGAAGGAAATGACGCTTTACTTGATGATTTCGTAACACGGAATATAGGCGGAGCCTGGAAGCTTCATGCGGTGCTGGGCGACAAAGCCCTGCAACATGTCATCCATACGGCGCATCATCTCCGGGTCACCGTGGATCTTATACGGCCCGAACTCTTCAATCGCGCGGATCCCCACCTCTTTCACGTTCCCCGCCACAATGCCGGAGAAGGCGCGACGCAGGTCGGCAGCCAGCACTTCCACCGGCTGATCCGGATAGAGTTTCAGGTTCGCCATGTTCTCATGCGACGGCTCGAAGGGGATCTGGAGATCCGGTGCGATACGAATGGACCAGTTAAAGCTGTAGGCATCCCCGGTATCACGACGGTTCTCTTTCACCAGCGGCATCGCTTTTTTCATCTGACGGGCCACTTCTGCGGCATCGTCAATGATAATGCGGTAGTGACGGCGCGCGTCCTCACCCAGCGTATGCACGATAAACTCGTCCAGCACGCGGAAGTAGTCGGCGCTCTCTTTCGGGCCGGTCAGGATCAGCGGCAGAACCTGGTCTTTATTGGCCGGGTTCATCAGGATCCCCAGCAGATAAAGCAGCTCTTCCGCCGTGCCTACGCCGCCCGGGAAGATGATGATGCCGTGCGCGATACGGACAAACGCCTCAAGACGCTTTTCGATATCCGGCATAATAATCAGTTCGTTAACCAGCGGGTTAGGCGGCTCAGCGGCAATGATCGACGGCTCGGTCATGCCGATAAAGCGACCATCTTTATAGCGTTGCTGCGCGTGTCCTACTGCCGCGCCTTTCATCGGCGCTTCCATCGCGCCAGGACCGCAGCCGGTACAGATGTTCAACTCGCGCAGGCCGAGCTGAGTCCCCACGCGGCGGGCGTACAGATATTCGGTTTCGTTAATGGAGTGACCGCCCCAGCAGACGACCATGTTCGGCGCCTCGCCCACGTGCAGGGCACGGGCGTTACGCAGAATGGAAAAGACCAGGTTGGTGATATGAACGGAGCTTTCCAGATCAAGATGCTGGAAACGACCGGCGTTGCTGATCTGTCCGTTAACAAACAGAATATCGCGCAGCACGGCAAACAGGTTGGCCTGAAGTGAGCGAATAATACGCCCGTCGACAAAAGCGTCCTCCGGCGGGTTGATCACTTCCAGCTTCACGCCGCGCTCGCGGCGCAGCACGTTGATATCAAAACTTTCGAAGCGGGACAGCAGCTCTTTACTGTTGTCGGTCAGGCTTCCGGAGTTCAGTACGGCAAGTGAACAGTTACGAAACAGTTGATAAAGGTCGCTACTGGCGGTGCGTTTAAGCATGTCCACTTCCAGCTGCGACAACATATCCATAGAGCCAAGCGGGCTAATATGTGTAATCAAGTGAGCTCCTTATGGGACGATTATCGTCTTTCCCTGTTGATTACAATAGCCCTGGCTTATGACGTTTCACAACACTTCGGGCGGAATACCGCCCGCATATTGTGAAAATATTTATCTTACTGGCGCACCAGCCGTCCGGTGGCAGGCACAAAATCGGTATTGGTGCGCCACGGGTTGATATCCAGACCCCCACGACGGGTATAGCGGGCATAAACGCTCAGCTTTTCAGGCTGGCAGAAACGCTGGATGTCATTGAAGATGCGTTCCACACACTGCTCGTGGAATTCGTTGTGGTGGCGGAACGACACCAGGTAACGCAGCAGCTTTTCCCGGTCAATTTTCGGGCCGCGATACTGAATCTGAACGGAGCCCCAGTCCGGCTGGTGGGTAATGAGGCAGTTGGATTTGAGAAGGTGGCTGACCAGCGTCTCGTCCACACGCTTTCCGCTCGCCGCGTTTTCGAGGTAGTCGGCGCTAAATTCGTAGCTCTCTATCTCAATATCCTGGTCGTCGATGCAGGTGCCGTGGAAATGGGCAATGGGCTGTCCTTCCAGCTCGTGCAGACGGTATAACGAGACGGATACGTTCCCCTGCGCGCAGGCGGCTAAATCCCGCTCCAGCGTTTGCTGAACCTCGTCCCAGCTGTTGAATCGGGTCTGGTTGAAGCTGTTGAGATAGAGCTTAAAGCTTTTGGACTCGACCAGGTTCACGCTGGCGTAGTCCAGCTCAACGTGGCCCACGGCCACCTGCGGCAGCCCGCGCGCGTTCAGCCAGGAGAGTTCATACAGCGTCCAGATATCGCCGCCAACAAACGGCAGCACATCGGCGTGAAGGCCAAGCGGATCGCGGTTCAGGCTGCGCGGCACGCCCTGAAGCAGGCTTGCGTCGTAGGTGTCGCGGTAATCGGTCGATTTACCCAGCGTTAAGCCCGTTAACGCCTGATGATTTTCGTAAGACATGTTTCATAGCCACTTTACAGGTACACTTAGGGGCTGAGTTTATCCTGTCTTACAAGAAGAGAGAAATCGGTGGATATCGAAACTGCAAATGCCCTGACGAGCTTCACGACCCGCTATTGCGATGCCTGGCATGAAAAGCGGGGGACGTGGCCGCAAAGCACTGAATTATATGGCGTGCCGTCACCGTGCATTATCGCTTCGCAGGATGATTACGTACTCTGGCAACCGAAACCGTTCGCGGGCGAGCAGAACGTAAATGCGGTTGAACGCGCCATGGACATTGTGGTACAACCTGCGCTTCATGCGTTTTATACCACGCAGTTTGCCGGGGATATGACGGCATGCTTTGCACGACAGCCGCTGACGCTGCTGCAAACCTGGAGCGAAGACGATCTTCAGCGCGTTCAGGAAAACCTCATTGGTCACCTGGTCACGCAAAAACGCCTTAAGCTCTCTCCGACTCTCTTTATTGCGACGCTCGACAGTGAACTGGACGTCATTTCTGTCTGCAACCTCTCTGGCGAGGTGATTAAAGAGACGCTCGGCACCCGCAATCGCGACGTTCTCGCGCCTTCACTTGCGGATTTCCTCACCCGCCTTGAGCCGCTTCTGTAATCCATGATGCTACTGGACGTGTGAGAGATCTCTTACACGCTCTGTGAGACATCGCCGAAACAATTAGCATTGTCTTATGAATTTAAGATTAATATTAACTTTTCTTTCAACAGGTTAGCGATTTTCTTAATCGATAACGTCCGTTTCGCCTGGCTTACACTGCACACAAGGTGGGTTGTAAGACGACGCAGAATAGCGGATTCTATCTCTGTCGACAGGATGCCGACGCAAGAAACGAACATCAGGATGATGGCGTTTCTTATCAGGGACACGTCAGGACGACGCCGCAGGAAGGCTTCAGGATGAAGCAAAGTGGATCACGCAGGATGCGTAAGGGACACCTCCAGGAAGGAGAACGAGAGCCGGTCAGGATGGTCGGTGGGTCAGGATGGCCAGGACGTTTCAGGATGAAACCTACACATCAGGACGATGTGAGCAGGAAGCAAAAGGTAAAGGGATGACCAGGCCTTCGGGCATCAGGAAAAGTTGTCACGGATGAGCAGGGAGCACGTATTGTAGCTGGAATGCTGCGAAACGAACCGGGAGCACTGTTTTTACAGTGCTCCCTTTTTTTATTTCTGCCTTCCGCAATGCTATGCTTCGCGCCATTCCGTTTTTCAGTTGAGGTTACTATGACGCATCACGATAGCGTTCGTGCGCAATTGCACGCCATCGAAGCCCTTATGCGCCAGCATCAGCTGTGGCAGGAAAATGCGCCGCAGCCAGAAGCGTTCGCCAGCACCCAACCGTTTTGTCTGGATACGCTGTCCCCGTTCGAATGGCTCCAGTGGGTATTAATTCCGCGCATGCACGCGCTGCTGGAAGGGGGACACGCGTTGCCCCAGGCGTTTGCCGTCTCTCCCTATTACGAAATGGCGCTGGAGGCGACCCACCCGGCGCGCGACGTTATGCTGGTTGAGCTGGAAAAGCTGGATACGCTTTTCGCCGGTGACGATGCATGACGCTTGAGATCCTGTATCAGGATGAGTGGCTGGTGGCGGTGAATAAACCGTCCGGCTGGCTGGTACACAGAAGCTGGCTCGATCGCGATGAGAAAGTGGTGGTGATGCAAACCGTGCGCGATCAAATTGGTCAGCACGTCTTTACTGCCCATCGTCTGGATCGGCCAACCTCTGGCGTTCTGCTGATGGGACTTTCCAGCGAGGCCGGGCGCCTGCTGTCGCAGCAGTTTGAACAGCACCAGATCCAGAAGCGCTACCACGCCATTGTGCGCGGCTGGCTGACGGATTCCGCCACGCTGGATTATCCGCTGGTGGAGGAACTGGATAAAATCGCCGATAAATTTGCCCGCGAGGATAAAGGCCCGCAGCCTGCGGTGACGGAGTATCGCGGTATGGCGACCACAGAACTGCCGGTGGCGACCAGCAAATTTTCTACCACGCGCTACGGTCTGGTTGAGCTTTTGCCCAAAACCGGGCGCAAGCACCAGCTTCGCCGCCACCTTGCGCACCTGCGCCATCCGATTATCGGCGACAGCAAGCACGGCGATCTGCGCCAGAACCGCAGTGCGGCAGAGCATTTTGGCTGCAACCGGCTGATGCTGCACGCCAGCGAGCTGCGCCTGACGCATCCGTTTACCGGCGAACCGCTGACTATTCGTGCGGGGCTGGATGAGGTCTGGATGCAGGCGCTGTCACAGTTTGGCTGGCTGGGACAACTCCCCGAAAATGAAAGGGTTGAGTTTGCCGCAGGCAACGTTCAGGATGAACAGCAAGCGCAATAATGACGGGAGCAAAGCATGGCTGAAGTAGGTATTTTTGTCGGCACGATGTACGGCAACTCGCTGCTGGTGGCGGAGGAAGCGGAAGCAATCCTCGTCAATCAGGGTCATAAAGCCACGGTCTATGAAGATCCGGAGCTGGCAGACTGGGAAAAGTACGCCGATAAATACATTCTTATCGTGACCTCGACCACGGGGCAGGGCGATTTGCCGGACAGCATCATGCCGCTTTTCCAGGGGATTAAAGATCGGCTTGGCTACCAGCCGGACGTGCATTACGGCATCATCGCGCTGGGTGACAGCTCGTATGCAAACTTCTGCGGCGGCGGCAAGCAGTTCGATGCGCTGTTGCAGGAACAGAGCGCTCAGCGCGTCGGCGAGATGCTGCTGATCGACGCCGGCGAGCACCCTGAACCGGAAAGCGTGTCGAACCCGTGGGTTGAACACTGGGCAACGCTTCTTAAATAGTTTCGTAGGCCGGGTAAGGCGTAGCCGCCACCCGGCAACAAAGCCGCACCAAATCCTCAATTCCGTGAAGTATCTTCCATCACTTTGGGCTTATGCCCCAAACCACGTTCCCCACACTCTTCAATGTTGTGTTCCTGCACGGTGAGAGAACGCATCACTCCTTCATATACTTTTCTCGTCACTATAAAACGGCTTGATGCCGTACCAAAACCAAACACCAATCTCTCATTCTGATTACCCTACAGGTGCTGTACAGAATGAACCAGGCGAAAGCTATGTTTCAGGAGTGCAACAATGAGTACATTAAGCCACGCGGCGAGCAGCGCTGAGAAGCGCACCAACGCTCGCTACTGGATAGTGGTGATGCTGTTTATCGTCACATCTTTCAACTACGGCGACCGCGCCACGTTGTCCATTGCCGGCTCTGAGATGGCAAAAGACATCGGGCTCGATCCGGTTGGTATGGGTTATGTTTTCTCCGCATTTTCATGGGCCTACGTTATCGGTCAAATCCCTGGCGGCTGGCTGCTTGACCGCTTCGGCTCAAAACGGGTCTACTTCTGGTCCATCTTTATCTGGTCGATGTTCACCCTGTTGCAGGGCTTCGTGGATATCTTCAGCGGCTTCGGCATCATCATTGCGCTCTTTACCCTCCGCTTCCTGGTGGGCTTAGCGGAAGCGCCGTCTTTCCCCGGTAACAGCCGCATCGTGGCCGCCTGGTTCCCGGCGCAGGAGAGGGGAACGGCGGTAGCCATTTTTAACTCGGCGCAATACTTTGCAACGGTCATTTTCGCGCCCATCATGGGCTGGCTGACGCATGAAGTGGGCTGGTCACACGTCTTCTTCTTCATGGG
Source organism: Enterobacter cloacae complex sp. I2 (assembly GCF_014896205.1). Classification (NCBI taxonomy): domain Bacteria; kingdom Pseudomonadati; phylum Pseudomonadota; class Gammaproteobacteria; order Enterobacterales; family Enterobacteriaceae; genus Enterobacter; species Enterobacter cloacae complex sp. I2. The sequence goes on along the minus strand of NZ_JADBRA010000001.1, from coordinate 276,269 downwards.
CGGGCTGGGAATCGTCATCAGCTTCATCTGGCTGAAGGTGATCCACGAACCAAACCAGCACCCGGGCGTGAACAAGAAAGAGCTGGACTATATTGCGGAAGGCGGGGCGCTGATCAACATGGATCAGAAAACCCAAAAGGCTAAGGTCCCGTTCAGCCAGAAATGGGCGCAGATCAAGCAGCTCGTCGGCTCACGTATGATGATCGGCATCTATCTCGGCCAGTACTGCATTAACGCGTTAACCTACTTCTTCATCACCTGGTTCCCGGTTTACCTGGTGCAGGCGCGCGGCATGTCGATTCTGAAGGCGGGGTTTGTCGCCTCCGTACCGGCCATCTGTGGCTTTGTGGGCGGGGTCCTCGGCGGGGTTATTTCCGACTGGCTGATGCGTCGTACCGGTTCGCTGAACATTGCGCGTAAAACGCCCATCGTGCTCGGGATGCTGCTCTCCATGACCATGGTGTTCTGTAACTACGTCAGCGCGGAGTGGATGATCATCGGCTTTATGGCGATGGCCTTCTTCGGTAAGGGCATTGGCGCGCTGGGCTGGGCTGTGATGGCAGACACCGCGCCGAAAGAGATCAGCGGCCTGAGCGGCGGTCTGTTCAACATGTTTGGCAACATTTCCGGCATTGTCACTCCAATCGCTATCGGGTACATCGTCGGCACCACCGGCTCGTTCAACGGCGCGCTGATTTATGTTGGCGTCCATGCGCTGGTGGCGGTACTCAGTTACCTGGTGCTGGTGGGTGATATCAAACGTATCGAACTGAAACCTGTTGGGGAGCGCGGATGATGACAACGCAATCAAGCCCTATCGTAACGGAGATGAAGGTCATCCCGGTGGCGGGGCAGGACAGCATGCTGCTCAACATTGGCGGCGCGCATAACGCCTGGTTTACCCGCAACATCGTGGTGCTGACCGACAGTGCAGGAAATACCGGCGTCGGGGAAGCGCCCGGCGGAGAGGTGATTTACCAGACGCTGGTCGACGCCATCCCGCAGGTGGTTGGGCAGGAGGTCGCCCGCCTGAACAAGGTGGTCCAGCACGTGCATAAGGGCAACCAGTCGGCGGATTTTGATACCTTCGGTAAAGGCGCCTGGACCTTTGAACTGCGGGTTAACGCGGTGGCGGCGCTGGAGGCGGCTCTCCTTGATTTACTGGGCAAGGCGCTGAACGTGCCCGTCTGCGAGCTGCTGGGGCCTGGCAAACAGCGTGATGCGGTAACGGTGCTGGGCTATCTGTTCTACATTGGCGACCGGACTAAAACCGATCTGCCGTATCTGGATCGCTCCCCAGGCAGCCACGAGTGGTATCACCTGCGTCATCAGGAAGCGCTCAACGCCGAGGCGGTGGTACGCCTGGCAGAGGCGGCGCAGGATCGCTACGGCTTTAAAGACTTCAAGCTGAAAGGCGGCGTCCTGCCGGGCGAGCAGGAGATTGACAGCGTACGGGCGTTGAAAAAACGCTTCCCGGAGGCGCGCATCACCGTCGATCCGAACGGCGCATGGCTGCTCGATGAAGCTATCGCGCTGTGCAAAGGGCTGGGCGACGTGCTGACCTACGCGGAAGATCCGTGCGGCGCGGAGCAGGGCTTCTCTGGCCGCGAGGTGATGGCGGAGTTCCGCCGCGCCACCGGACTGCCGGTCGCAACCAACATGATCGCCACCAACTGGCGCGAAATGGGGCACGCGGTGATGCTGAATGCGGTGGACATTCCGCTGGCAGACCCGCACTTCTGGACCCTTTCCGGCGCGGTGCGCGTGGCGCAGCTGTGCGATGACTGGGGGCTTACCTGGGGCTGCCACTCCAATAACCATTTCGACATTTCGCTGGCGATGTTTACCCACGTTGGCGCGGCGGCGCCGGGCAACCCGACCGCCATCGACACCCACTGGATCTGGCAGGAGGGCGAAGCGCGCCTGACCAAAAATCCACTTGAAATCAAAAACGGCACCATTGCCGTACCGGATGCGCCGGGGCTGGGCGTGGAGCTTGACTGGGATCAGATCCACAAGGCGCATGAAGCGTATAAAAAATTGCCGGGCGGCGCGCGCAATGACGCGGGCCCGATGCAGTACCTTATCCCCGGCTGGACATTTGACCGTAAGCGCCCTGTTTTTGGACGTCACTGAAAAAAGGATCGAACGATGAGCACATTTTCTACCCCTGTAGTCACCTCCATGCAGATTATCCCCGTCGCGGGACATGACAGCATGCTGATGAACCTGAGCGGCGCTCACGCGCCGTTCTTCACCCGCAATATCGTGGTGATCAAGGACAACTCAGGACACACCGGTGTGGGTGAAATCCCGGGCGGGGAGAAGATCCGTAAAACGCTGGAGGACGCCATTCCGCTGGTGGTGGGTAAAGCGCTGGGCGAGTACAAAAATGTGCTGACCAGCGTGCGTAACACCTTTGCCGATCGCGATGCGGGTGGCCGTGGTCTGCAAACGTTTGATCTTCGCACCACTATCCATGTGGTCACAGGCATTGAAGCCGCGATGCTGGATCTGTTAGGCCAGCATCTGGGCGTCAACGTTGCCTCCCTGCTGGGGGACGGCCAGCAGCGCAGCGAAGTGGAAATGCTCGGTTACCTGTTCTTTATCGGCAACCGCAACCTCACCCCGCTGCCGTACCAGAGCCAGCCGGACGAAAAATGCGACTGGTATCGCGTGCGCCACGATGAAGCGATGACGCCGGACGCGGTGGTGCGCCTGGCGGAAGCGGCGTATGAAAAATATGGCTTCAACGACTTCAAGCTGAAGGGCGGCGTGCTGGCCGGTGAACAAGAGGCGGAGGCGATTACCGCGCTGGCGAAGCGTTTCCCGCAGGCGCGCGTCACGCTGGATCCGAACGGTGCCTGGTCGCTTGATGAAGCGATCGGCATTGGCAAGCAGCTCAAGGGCGTGCTGGCCTACGCGGAAGATCCGTGCGGCGCAGAGCAGGGTTTCTCCGGACGTGAAGTGATGGCGGAGTTCCGTCGCGCCACCGGACTGCCAACCGCCACGAACATGATCGCAACCGACTGGCGCCAGATGGGGCACACGCTCTCGCTGCAATCGGTGGATATTCCGCTGGCAGATCCGCACTTCTGGACGATGCAGGGCTCGGTTCGCGTGGCGCAGATGTGCCACGAGTTTGGCCTGACCTGGGGCTCGCACTCCAACAACCATTTCGACATTTCGCTGGCGATGTTCACCCACGTGGCGGCCGCTGCGCCGGGCAACATTACCGCCATCGACACCCACTGGATCTGGCAGGAGGGCAACCAGCGCCTGACCAAACGGCCGTTTGAGATCAAGGGAGGTATGGTGCAGGTTCCCGCCACGCCGGGTCTGGGCGTTGAGCTGGATATGGATCAGGTCATGAAAGCGCACGAGCTGTACCAGAAACACGGCCTGGGCGCACGTGATGATGCGCTGGCGATGCAGTACCTGATCCCTGAATGGTCATTCGACAATAAACGTCCGTGCATGGTACGATAAGCGCATTGGGACCGCTCCCATGAGTGGTCCCTTACGTGGTGTATGCTTAACGTAACTAACATGCGTAAGGATGGCTTATGAAAATTGTTATCGCTCCGGACTCGTATAAGGAAAGCTTGAGCGCGCTTGAGGTGGCGACAGCGATAGAGGTCGGTTTTCGCGAAATCTTCCCCTCAGCGGAATACGTCAAATTACCGGTTGCCGATGGTGGCGAAGGGACGGTGGAGGCCATGGTGGCCGCCACGCAGGGGCGCCTTGTCCATGTTCCCGTTACCGGGCCTTTGGGTGAACGCGTGGAAGGGTTTTTCGGCTTATCCGGAGACGGGCAAAGCGCGTTTATCGAAATGGCGGCCGCGAGCGGCCTGGAGCTTGTTGCTCCGGCAAAGCGTAACCCGTTAATCACCACCTCGTGGGGAACCGGGGAACTCATCCGTCATGCCCTGGACGCGGGCGTTAAGCATATCATTATCGGCATTGGGGGCAGCGCGACCAATGACGGTGGCGCAGGCATGGTGCAGGCACTGGGGGTAAAACTGCTGGATGCTAAAGCGCAGCACGTTGGGCCGGGCGGCGGTGAACTGGCTAGCCTTGCCCATATCGATCTCAGCGGGCTGGACAAGCGGCTGGCATCCTGCCGAATCGAAGTGGCCTGCGATGTGACCAACCCTCTGATCGGCGAGGCTGGCGCGTCTGCGGTATTCGGTCCTCAGAAAGGGGCGACGCCGGAAATGGTCAGGACGCTGGACGACGCGCTTGCGCATTTCGCAAAAATTATCGCCCGGGATCTGGATATTGACGTTTTAAACCTGGCGGGCGGCGGTGCGGCTGGTGGGATGGGGGCGGCGCTGTACGCTTTTTGCGGCGCGCAGCTTCGTCAGGGCATTGAGATTGTCACCGATGCGCTGCATCTTGATGAACAGGTCGCGAACGCCGATCTGGTGATCACGGGCGAAGGGCGTATCGACAGCCAGACGATCCACGGCAAAGTGCCCGTTGGCGTAGCGAGAGTCGCGAAACGCTACAACAAACCGGTTATCGGCATTGCCGGCAGCCTGACGGCGGACGTTGGCGTGGTGCACGAGCATGGGCTGGATGCCGTATTCAGCGTTATTTTCACCATCTGTTCCCTGGAGGACGCGCTGGAAAATGCGCAACAGAACGTGCAGATGGCCGCAAGGAATATTGCGGCGGTCATAAAGGTGGGGCAGGGGATTTCGCGTTAACGATCGTGCTCCTGTAGGCCCGGTAAGCGAAGCGCCACCGGGCTATTGTCTTAGTTCCCCAACACCTTCATCGCTTCCCGCGTCACGTTGTCCATCTCGTCCAGCAGCTCCAGAAATTCCGGTTCAAGATCTGTTTCCGGCGTACCCGCGCGGAGCTGCTGTTCAAGCAGCTGGCAGAGATTTTTCAGCCGCGGCACGCCGCTGTAGCCGCAGCTGCCGTGTAGCTTATGGATAGCCTCCAGCAGCCCTTCAGGATTTTCACCCACCAGCTGTTCTTCTACCTTATTTCGAATCTCAGGCAGGAAGTCCACCAGCATTTGCAGCATATCGCGCGCCAGATCGGCTTTGCCCGCCGCCTGCCGCAGCGCCAGTTGCCAGTCAAACGTGGCATTCTGGTTGACGCTGATTTCCGGCGATTCAGCTGAAATGGTGTATGTCCCGCCAATGTGACCCGGCTTGTAGCGCAGCAGCAGGCTGTGCAGCTTCTCTTCGTCGATCGGTTTCGCCAGATAATCGTTCATGCCCGCACCCAGCAGCTTCTCTTTTTGTCCCGCCATCGCGTGCGCCGTCACGGCAATCACCGGCGTCTGCTGCTGGTGCGGAAGCTGGCGAATCAGCTCGCAGGCGCGGATGCCATCCATGCCCGGCATCTGAATGTCCATCAGGATCAGGTCAAACTGCATCTGTTTGGCCTGCTCTACGGCTTCGGCGCCGCTGGTACACAGCTCAACGTGCTGAACCTGATCCTCAAGCAGCACGCCAATCAGCTTCAGGTTGGCCGGGTTATCGTCCACAGCCATCACCGTCATCGGGAGCTTACGTTCATCGTTCGCCAGCAGCAGGGGCTGATTCGTCAGACGGCAATATTCGGTCAACGCGGGTAACAGCCGTGTGGCGGTGAGGGGTTTCAGCAGACACGCCGCCGCCCCGTCGTTTTTCAGCTCTTCGGCATTAAGCTGGGCGTGACACGGCAGAGCCAGCAGCAGGTAGTCCGTCATTGAGGCCGCCTTCGCCAGGCGTTCCTGCTGCATGGTGAGCTCTCCGGTAAACGTCACCGGAATACCCATCAAAAGGATATCGTAATGATCGTTCGCCAGCGCGGAGAAGGTCGGGCTGTAAACCACCTCCAGCGGCGTAGTGCTTAACACATCCAGCGTACACTGCGCCGCGGCGGCGTTCGGTTCCACGTAGGCCAGACGCATCCCTTTCAGGCAGTCGGTGACCGGACCGTCGGTCTGCACGTTCGGATTAAGGTCGAGATTGATATGGAACCAGAAGGTCGAGCCCCGGTTAGGCTGGCTGTGGAAGGAGATATCGCCTCCCATCTCTTTCACCAGCTTTTGGGTGATCACCAGCCCCAGGCCCGTTCCGCCGTGACGACGGGAAATGCTCGCATCGGCCTGGCGGAACGCCTGGAACAGACGCGACTGATCGCGCTCCGGAATGCCGATGCCGGTATCCCGGATCTGCACCTCAATCTGGACCTTGTTATTACTGAGCGCCCGTTTTTCGACCAGAATGTCAATGTTGCCGCTCTCGGTGAATTTGATCGCGTTGCCCACCAGATTGGTGATGACCTGTTGCAGGCGGAGCGGGTCGCCAATGACGTTATCCGGCACGTCGTTTTTAATATTGAGCGTCAGCTCCAGCCCCTTATCATGCGAGGAGTGGGCAAGCAGAGTGACCACGTCATCCAGGGTGCTGCGCAGCGGGAACGGAATACTCTCCAGAATCAGCTTGCCCGCTTCCAGCTTCGAGAAGTCCAGCACGTCGTTAATGATGGTCAGCAGGTTGTTGGCCGATCGTTCTATGGTATGCAGGTGATCGCGCTGGGTTGGATTCAGCTCGCTTTTGAGCGTCAGGCGGGTGAAGCCGATCACCCCGTTCAGCGGCGTTCGCAGCTCGTGCGACATGTTCGCCAGGAATTCAGACTTAATACGAGCCGCCTCCTGCGCGCGTTTTTTCGCCAGATCCAGCTCCACGTTCTGGATCTCCATCTGCTCCAGCGTTTCGCGCAGGTCGGAGGTTGCCTGGTCAACGTTGTGCTGCATCTCTTCGTGATAGGCCGCCAGCGACATCGCCATCGAGTTGATGCCGTTTTTTAGCATATCCAGCTCGCCGAGCATAAAGCCTTCCACGCGGCTGTCGAGCTGACCCCGACGGATCCGGTCAACGGTATTCACCATGTTGCGAATAGGCCCCGTGACGTCGCGCATCAGTCGCCAGCCGAAGATTAGCGCAATGCCGATACAGAACAGCATCATCACGCCGGAAATGAATATTTCTTTGTACTGCTGGAGCCGCACCGACTTGAGATCCAGCTCCAGCGCCACGTATCCCAGCATATTATTGCTGGACTTCGCATCCGACTGGGCTGATTCATCGGGTGAATAGCTTTCCGAGATAATCGGCGTGCGCAGGATCATGATATCGCCGCGCCGCAGGACCGTGAGATGACGCGGGAAGGGCGTACCTTCCGGGATTTTCAGCGACGTGGGATCCAGATGAAAATTCGAGGTAACGAACAGGCGGTTATGTTCGTCGTAAACGGAAATGGCGCGCACGATCTCTGAATGTCGGCGGTGCAGCACGCTGATTAACTGACCAATGGATTCGCGGTTTTGCAGGTTCATGCCGTACTCGCTGGAGACGGCCAGCGGTTCGATAATGCTGGCCCCGGCATCTTCAAGCTGCCTCTGCAAATCGTTATAGCGATGCACCACAAAGAAAATGCTCAGCAGCAAACCGATGAGAACGGTAGGAGCGAGGATCAAAATCATCATGCGTGCGCGCAGGCTGTAGTTGGTCATGGAGTTCCGTTATGGGACAATCAGGCTAATTATGTTTATTTGAGAACAATCTCGGCGATGGCGCAATTCTACTCTGCAAAACGACGCGTGACGACGCGTCAGATCATAACTGTTGAAGCCACGGACCTCGATCCTTTCGGTCAGGGGGTGGCGCGTCATAACGGCAAGACGCTGTTTATCACCGGTTTGCTGCCGGGAGAGCGCGCAGACATTACGCTGACGGAAGACAAACGCCAGTATGCGCGCGGCCAGGTTAAGCGCCGTCTTAACGATAGCCCGGAACGCGTCACGCCTCGCTGCCCCCATTTTGGCGTCTGCGGTGGCTGTCAGCAACAGCATGCCAGCACAGAATTACAGCAAAAAAGTAAAAGCAGCGCACTGGCCCGCCTGCTAAAACATGACGTCAGTGACATTGTGGCTGACCAGCCGTGGGGCTACCGTCGCCGCGCTCGCCTGAGCCTCAGCTATCAGCCAAAAACCGAACGGCTGGAGATGGGTTTTCGCAAGGCTGGCTCCAGCGATATCGTCTCCATCATACAGTGCCCTGTTTTGGCGCCCCAACTTGAGGCGCTGCTCCCGGCTGTGCACCACTGTCTTGCATCGCTGGACGGGGTGCGTTCGCTGGGGCATGTCGAACTGGTGCTGGCTAACAGCGGCCCGCTGATGGTGCTGCGCCACACCGCGCCGCTCTCACCGGAAGATCGCGAAAAACTGGAACGCTTTTCGCATTCTCATGAGCTTGCGCTTTTCCTTGCGCCGCAAAGCGAGATACTTGAGCAGGTCAGCGGAGAAGCGCCCTGGTATGCGTCAGACGGACTACGCTTAACGTTCAGCCCACGGGATTTTATCCAGGTCAACGACGGCGTAAACCAGCAGATGGTGGCGAATGCGCTGGCATGGCTTGACGTCCAGCCCACCGATCGGGTGCTCGATCTGTTCTGCGGTATGGGGAACTTTACCCTGCCGCTGGCCCGCAAAGCAGCAAGCGTGGTTGGCGTGGAGGGCGTTGAGGCGCTGGTGGCGAAAGGCCAGGAGAACGCCAGGCAGAACGGCTTGCAAAATGTGACATTCTTTCATCAAAATCTTGAGGATGATGTCACGCGGCAACCGTGGGCTAAGCAGGGCTTTGATAAGATCCTGCTCGATCCGGCGCGCGCGGGTGCGCCGGGCGTGATGCAACATATAATTAAACTCGCGCCTGAACGCGTGGTCTATGTTTCCTGTAATCCGGCGACGCTCGCCCGTGACAGTGAAGCATTATTGAGCGGGGGTTACCAGATTCGGCGTCTGGCAATGCTGGACATGTTCCCGCACACTGGACATCTGGAATCGATGGTGTTGTTCGAGCACATCTAATGAGTTTGGCTTGTCGACTTCGACAGGCCCTTGTCCCTAAAGGAGAGGACGATGGTTGCGGTAAGAAGTGCACATTTAAATAAAGCTGGTGAGTTTGACCCTCAAAAATGGATCGCAAGTCTGGGGATTTCCAGCCAGCAGTCGTGTGAACGCTTAACCGAAACCTGGGCCTATTGTTTACGCACAACGCAGGGGCATCCGGACGCTGAACTGCTGTTGTGGCGCGGCGTGGAGATGGTCGAAATTCTGTCCATGCTGAACATGGATATCGAAACGCTACAGGCCGCACTGCTGTTCCCCCTGGCGGATGCGAACGTGGTGACGGAAGACGTGCTGCGTGAAAGCGTCGGCCAGTCCGTCGTGGCGCTCATCCACGGCGTGCGCGATATGGCCGCCATCCGTCAACTGAAGGCCGCGCAAACGGATTCTGTCTCTTCCGAGCAGGTGGATAACGTCCGCCGGATGCTGCTGGCGATGGTGGATGATTTCCGCTGCGTGGTGATCAAGCTGGCGGAACGGGTAGCCCATCTGCGCGAAGTGAAGGATGCGCCGGAAGACGAGCGCGTCCTCGCCGCCAAAGAGTGTACGAATATCTATGCGCCGCTGGCGAACCGTCTGGGGATCGGGCAACTGAAGTGGGAGCTGGAAGATTACTGCTTCCGCTACCTGCATCCGGCGGAATACAAACGCATTGCAAAACTGCTGCACGAACGCCGCATCGACCGCGAGCACTATATCGATGAATTTGTCAGCGGGCTGCGCCAGTCGATGAAAGAGGAGAATGTGCGCGCCGAGGTCTACGGGCGTCCGAAGCACATCTACAGCATCTGGCGCAAAATGCAGAAGAAACACCTCGCCTTTGACGAGCTGTTCGACGTGCGCGCCGTACGTATCGTGGCGGAACGTTTGCAGGACTGCTACGCCGCGCTGGGGATCGTGCACACCCATTTCCGTCATCTGCCGGACGAGTTCGACGACTATGTCGCGAACCCGAAACCGAATGGCTATCAGTCCATCCACACCGTGGTGCTCGGCCCTGGCGGCAAAACCGTGGAAATTCAGATCCGTACCAAACAGATGCACGAAGACGCCGAGCTGGGCGTGGCGGCGCACTGGAAATACAAAGAGGGCACCTCCGGCGGCGGTCGCTCCGGTCACGAGGATCGTATCGCCTGGCTACGTAAGCTGATTGCGTGGCAGGAAGAGATGGCCGACTCTGGCGAAATGCTCGATGAAGTGCGCAGCCAGGTCTTCGACGATCGCGTCTACGTCTTTACCCCGAAAGGGGATGTGGTGGATTTACCGGCAGGCTCCACGCCGCTCGATTTCGCCTACCACATTCACAGCGACGTGGGTCACCGTTGCATCGGGGCGAAGATCGGCGGGCGCATCGTACCGTTTACCTATCAGCTACAGATGGGTGATCAGATTGAAATCATCACCCAGAAGCAGCCAAACCCAAGCCGCGACTGGCTTAATCCGAACCTCGGTTACGTTACCACCAGCCGCGGGCGCTCTAAAATTCACGCCTGGTTCCGCAAGCAGGATCGGGACAAGAATATCCTTGCTGGTCGCCAGATCCTTGACGACGAGCTGGAGCATATCGGGATAAGCCTGAAAGAGGCGGAGAAATTCCTGCTGCCGCGCTACAACTTCAACGAGCTGGACGAGCTGCTGGCGGCCATTGGCGGAGGTGATATTCGCCTGAACCAGATGGTGAACTTCCTGCAAGCGCAGTTCAACAAGCCAAGCGCGGCAGAGCAGGATGCCGCAGCGCTGAAGCAGCTCCAGCAGAAAACCTACGCTCCGCAGCAGCGCAGCAAGGACAATGGCCGCGTGGTGGTCGAAGGGGTGGGTAACCTGATGCACCATATTGCCCGCTGCTGCCAGCCGATCCCGGGGGACGATATTGTCGGCTTCATCACGCAGGGGCGCGGGATCTCGATTCACCGCTCCGACTGTGACCAGCTTGCAGAGCTGCAATCGCATGCGCCGGAACGTATCGTGGAAGCCGTCTGGGGAGAAAGCTACTCGGCCGGCTACTCGCTGGTCGTGCGCGTTACCGCCAACGACCGCAGCGGCCTGCTGCGCGACATCACCACTATTCTCGCTAACGAGAAGGTCAACGTGCTGGGTGTTGCCAGCCGCAGCGATACCCGCGAGCAGCTTGCCACTATCGATATGACCATCGAAATCTACAACCTTCAGGTGCTGGGCCGCGTGCTCGGCAAACTGAACCAGGTGCCGGATGTGATTGACGCGCGTCGTCTGCACGGCGGCTAAACATCCTCTTTTGTAGGCCGGGCAAGGCTTCGCCGCCACCCGGCTTGTTTTTTAATGGATAAGATTATGACTCAAATCGACCGCCTGCTCGGCATCATGAAGCGTCTTCGCGACCCGGAAAACGGCTGCCCGTGGGACAAAGAGCAGACTTTCGCCACCATCGCGCCTTACACGCTGGAAGAGACTTACGAAGTGCTGGACGCGATTTCGCGCGAAGATTTCGACGACCTGCGCGGCGAGCTGGGCGACCTGCTGTTCCAGGTGGTGTTCTACGCCCAGATGGCGCAGGAAGAGGGGCGCTTTAACTTTGACGATATCTGCGCCGCTATCAGCGACAAGCTGGAGCGTCGCCATCCGCATATCTTTGGCGACGCCACCGCAGGCAACAGTGCGGAAGTGCTGGCGCGCTGGGAGCAGATTAAAAGCGCCGAACGCGCTGAAAAATCTCAGCACTCGGCGCTGGACGACATTCCCCTGAGCTTGCCTGCGCTGATGCGCGCCCACAAAATTCAAAAGCGCTGCTCGGCGGTAGGATTTGACTGGCACTCTCTTGGCCCGGTGCTGGAAAAAGTGCACGAAGAGATCGACGAAGTGATGCACGAAGCGCAGCAGGCCGTTGTGGATGAAGCAAAGCTGGAAGAGGAGATGGGCGATCTGCTGTTTGCGACCGTCAACCTTTCGCGCCACCTCGGCGTAAAAGCGGAAACGGCGCTGCAAAAAGCGAACATTAAATTCGAACGACGCTTTCGCGAAGTGGAGAGGATTGTGGCCTCGCGCGGCCTGGAAATGAGCGGCATTGACCTCGAGGCGATGGAAGAAGTCTGGCAGGAAGTAAAACGCCAGGAACATGATCTCTAACGAAATTTTGCGATCAAGCGCAATTTGTGTGATTTTTTAAATGACAAGCGCTTGATTTGCGTCAAAAACATTTACCCAAAAGGGGCTATTTTCTCACTCCTTATGTTTGTCATGGCCTGGGAAGGAGACGGAGAATGAAAGTTTGTGGCGCTCGTCGTGTTCGGGTATACTACTTTCCCGTCCTGGTTATTCCATCGTTTCACCCTAACTTCTCAGGTTCAGCATGACAACGAACTATATTTTTGTGACCGGCGGGGTCGTATCCTCTCTGGGTAAAGGCATTGCCGCAGCCTCCCTCGCAGCCATTCTTGAAGCCCGTGGCCTCAATGTGACCATGATGAAACTGGATCCGTACATCAACGTCGATCCTGGCACCATGAGCCCAACCCAACACGGGGAAGTGTTCGTTACTGAAGACGGCGCTGAAACCGATCTGGATCTTGGCCACTACGAGCGTTTCATCCGTACCAAAATGACCCGTCGTAACAACTTTACGACTGGCCGCATCTACTCCGACGTGCTGCGTAAAGAGCGCCGTGGCGACTACCTGGGCGCAACCGTGCAGGTTATCCCACACATCACTAACGCTATCAAAGAACGCGTCCTTGCCGGTGGCGAAGGGCATGACGTTGTGCTGGTTGAAATCGGCGGTACCGTAGGGGATATCGAATCCCTGCCGTTCCTCGAAGCGATTCGTCAGCTGGCGGTAGATATTGGACGCGAACACGCGCTGTTCATGCACCTGACGCTGGTGCCATACATGGCAGCCGCGGGTGAAGTGAAAACCAAACCGACTCAGCACTCCGTTAAAGAGCTGCTCTCTATCGGTATTCAGCCAGACATCCTGGTTTGCCGCTCCGATCGCGCGATTCCGGCGAACGAACGTGCGAAAATTGCATTGTTCTGTAACGTGCCTGAAAAAGCCGTTATTTCAATGAAAGACGTCGATTCCATTTATAAAATCCCGGGCCTGTTGAAATCTCAGGGTCTGGACGATTATATTTGTAAACGATTCAGCTTGAACTGTCCGGAAGCTAACCTGTCTGAATGGGAGCAGGTGATTTACGAAGAAGCCAATCCGGGCGGCGAAGTGACTATCGGTATGGTCGGTAAGTACATTGAACTGCCGGACGCCTATAAGTCAGTTATCGAAGCGCTGAAGCACGGTGGTCTGAAGAATCGCGTCTCCGTTAACATCAAGCTGATTGATTCGCAGGATGTTGAAACGCGCGGCGTCGAAATTCTGAAAGATCTGGACGCTATTCTCATCCCTGGCGGCTTCGGCTACCGCGGTGTTGAAGGCAAGATCGCCACTGCACGCTATGCGCGTGAAAACAATATTCCATACCTCGGCATCTGCCTGGGTATGCAGGTTGCGCTGATCGAATTTGCGCGCAACGTAGCGGGAATGGAAAACGCGAACTCTACGGAATTTGTGCCAGACTGTAAGTACCCTGTCGTGGCGCTGATTACGGAATGGCGCGACGAAGACGGTAACGTCGAAGTCCGTACCGAGAAGAGCGATCTGGGTGGCACCATGCGTCTTGGCGCACAGGCCTGCCAGCTGTCCGACGATAGCGTAGTTCGCCAGCTTTACGGCGAGCCGGTCATCACCGAGCGCCATCGTCACCGCTATGAAGTCAACAACATGTTGTTGAAACAAATTGAAGCTGCGGGCCTGCGTGTTGCGGGCCGCTCCGGGGACGATCAGTTAGTCGAGATCATCGAAGTGCCTAACCATCCGTGGTTCGTTGCTTGCCAGTTCCACCCGGAATTTACTTCAACGCCGCGTGACGGACATCCGCTGTTTGCCGGCTTCGTGAAAGCCGCCAGCGAGTACCAGAAGCGTCAGGCGAAGTAAAAAAAGTTAGAACGGCAACGCGTACCCCTGGTACGCGTTGTTTGTCTGGAGTTTTAGTTTAACTTGTACTGAGGAAAATCTAATGTCCAAAATCGTTAAAGTCATCGGTCGTGAAATCATCGACTCCCGTGGTAACCCGACCGTTGAAGCCGAAGTTCATCTGGAAGGTGGTTTCGTCGGTATGGCAGCAGCTCCATCAGGTGCTTCTACAGGTTCCCGCGAAGCGCTGGAACTGCGTGATGGCGACAAATCCCGTTTCATGGGCAAAGGCGTACTGAAAGCGGTTGGCGCTGTTAACGGTCCTATTGCTCAGGCTATCATTGGCAAAGATGCCAAAGATCAGGCTGGCATCGACAAGATCATGATCGATCTGGACGGTACTGAAAACAAATCTAACTTCGGTGCGAACGCAATCCTGGCGGTTTCCCTGGCGAACGCCAAAGCAGCCGCGGCTGCTAAAGGTATGCCACTGTTCGAGCACATCGCTGAACTGAACGGCACCCCAGGCAAATACTCCATGCCTGTACCAATGATGAACATCATCAACGGTGGTGAGCACGCAGACAACAACGTTGATATTCAGGAATTCATGATTCAGCCAGTTGGCGCGAAAACCCTGAAAGAAGCGGTTCGTATGGGTTCTGAAGTGTTCCACAACCTGGCTAAAGTTCTGAAAGCTAAAGGTATGAACACTGCTGTTGGTGACGAAGGTGGCTACGCGCCAAACCTGGGTTCTAACGCAGAAGCGCTGGCTGTTATCGCTGAAGCGGTTAAAGCAGCAGGCTACGAGCTGGGCAAAGACATCACCCTGGCGATGGACTGTGCAGCATCTGAATTCTACAAAGACGGTAAATACGTTCTGGCTGGCGAAGGCAACAAAGCGTTCACCTCCGAAGAGTTCACTCACTTCCTGGAAGACCTGACCAAACAGTACCCAATCGTGTCTATCGAAGACGGTCTGGACGAGTCTGACTGGGATGGTTTCGCATACCAGACCAAAGTACTGGGCGACAAAATCCAGCTGGTTGGTGACGATCTGTTCGTAACCAACACCAAGATCCTGAAAGAAGGCATCGAGAAAGGCATCGTTAACTCCATCCTGATCAAATTCAACCAGATCGGTTCTCTGACCGAAACGCTGGCTGCGATCAAAATGGCGAAAGACGCTGGCTACACCGCTGTTATCTCTCACCGTTCTGGCGAAACTGAAGACGCGACCATTGCCGACCTGGCTGTGGGTACCGCTGCTGGCCAGATCAAAACCGGTTCTATGAGCCGTTCTGACCGTGTTGCTAAATACAACCAGCTGATTCGTATCGAAGAAGCGCTGGGCGAAAAAGCACCATACAACGGCCGTAAAGAGATCAAAGGTCAGGCATAAGCCTGAGCTTTCATTTCAATAAAAAAACCCGCTTCGGCGGGTTTTTTGTTTTCTATAACAGAAGCGGTAGCGTTGCGCTGGCCGTTTGCTGACTCACCTCGCCGTAACGGCCATCAATGGCGATAAGGGTAGTGGTAAGCAGCTCGATAAGCAGCATGACGCCAACTTTGGCATTCAGCGCACCCGCGCTCAGCGGCCCCTCGGGCTTTGCCGCAACCAGCTGCATATCGCTGAGGGACGCCAGCGGGCTGCGTGGCGTATTGCTGAGCGCCAGCACCTGCACGCCGCGCTTGCGGGCTAGCTTCACGACGTGGAGTAAATCGCGGGTCGATCCCGAACTTGAGATAGCGACCACCAGCGTCTCGTCAGACAGCGTTGCCGCATTCATGGCCGCGCGATGCATATCGCTAAACAGCTGCACGGGTTTGCCCAGCCGCAGGAGCTTGTAATGCAGATATTCCCCGAGGATCGCGCTGGCGGCCACCCCGTAAATCTGCACCGACCGCGCCTGATGCAGCGCCTGCGCGGCCTTTTCCAGCAGCGCTCTGTCGAGGAGCCTGGCGGTATCCTGTAGGGCCTGCACGGATTCATCCACGACGTTATCGATTTCATCCCCGGCCTGACGTGCGGGCTGGCCCTGCTGAATATCCAGCGCCAGCGCCATTTTAAATTCGTTATATCCCTTACAGCCCAGCGTCCGGCACAGGCGCGTCACGCTGGCCTCGCTGGTGTGACTTTCGCGCGCCAGCTCGGTGATCGTCAGGTACAGCACCCGCGCAGGATCGTTGAGAACAAATTCCCCCAGCTTTTGTTGCGTCGGGCTGTACCCGGAAGCCTCCTGGCGTAACTTCAGCAGCAGGTTTTCATGGTCTGACATGCTAGATCCTTAATGCGTTTCTCTGTCGACTAGTGTGGCGGAAAGCGGGGGAGAGATGCCAGCGATTTCGAAAAAGTATGATCCGCCTCCTGGATTTGTGATGATAATTTTCACTTTTAATTTTTATTGTGATAAAAATTTTCATCATTACACCAGGGGATGAAAAAAATGATGCACATGTTCAGCGGCGCTTCTTCCGGCGGATGGTTTGAAAAAGCGCAGCGCTTCGGCAAATCGTTTATGCTGCCCATCGCCGTTTTGCCGGCGGCGGGGCTATTACTGGGGATCGGCGGTGCGCTGTCGAACCCCAATACCCTCACGGCCTACCCATTTTTAAACGTGGGCTGGCTACAGGCCATCTTCACCATCATGAGCAGTGCGGGTTCGATTGTGTTTGCGAACCTGTCCGTACTGTTCGCCGTTGGGGTTGCCGTTGGGTTAGCGAAAAACGATAAAGGCACGGCGGGGCTGGCGGCCCTGCTCGCGTTTCTGGTGATGAACGCCACCATCAACGCCCTGCTGATCCTGACCGGAAAGCTGGCCCTTGAAAATCCGGGTGCCGCAGGGCAGGGTATGACGCTGGGCATTCAGACGCTGGAAACCGGCGTTTTTGGCGGCGTGGTTATTGGTCTGGTAACTTGCGCGCTGCACCATCGGTTTAACAAAATCGCGCTTCCGCAGTTCCTGGGCTTCTTTGGCGGCTCGCGCTTTGTTCCGATTATCAGCTCGCTGGCGGCGATACTCGTCGGGGCGCTCATGACCGTTGTCTGGCCGCACTTCCAGAAGCTGATCTTTGGCCTCGGCGGTCTGGTGGACGCCACCGGCTATCTGGGCACCCTGCTGTACGGTTTTATCCTGCGCATGCTTGGCCCGTTTGGTCTGCACCACATCTTTTATCTGCCGTTCTGGACCACCGCGCTCGGCGGAAGTGAAATCGTTAACGGACACCTGGTTGAGGGTACGCAGCGGATTTTCTTCGCTCAGCTCGCCGACCCGAACACCCAGCATTTCTATGAGGGCACGTCGCGCTTCATGTCCGGGCGCTTTATCACGATGATGTTTGGCCTGCTCGGCGCCTGTCTGGCGATGTACCACACGGCTAAACCCGAGAACAAAAAGCGCGTAGCCGGGCTGCTGCTGTCAGCGGCGTTAACCTCTTTCCTGACGGGCATTACCGAGCCCATCGAGTTCTCATTCCTGTTTATTGCGCCGGTGCTGTACGTCATTCATGCGCTGTTTGACGGGCTGGCGTTTATGCTCGCGCACATGCTGCATATCACCATCGGGCAAACCTTCTCCGGCGGCTTTATTGACTTTGTGCTGTTTGGCATTTTGCAGGGGGAGGCGAAAACCAACTGGATGTTCGTCCCGCTGGTGGGTGTGCCGTGGTTCTTCCTCTACTACGTTACCTTCCGCTATCTGATTAACCGCTTTGATTTCGCCACGCCGGGCCGTGAAAGGGAAGCGGTGGCCGACGCCGAAGCCTTACCGCAAAGCGAGCGCGCCGCAGCGGTGATCGCCGGGCTGGGCGGGAAAGACAATCTTGAAGACGTTGACTGTTGCGCCACGCGCCTTCGCGTCACGGTAAAAGAGGGCAGCAGGGTGAATGAAGCGGCCCTGAAAGCGACCGGCGCGCGCGGCGTCATCGTACGAGGTAACGGCGTTCAGGTCATCTATGGCCCGCACGTCACCATCATCAGGAACGAAGTGGAAGAGATGTTATCGTAATGAAAACTGTACTGAATACCCTGAAGGGGAAGCTGGTTGTCTCCTGTCAGGCGCTGGAAAACGAACCCTTACACAGCCCGTTTATTATGTCGCGAATGGCGCTGGCGGCGGCGCAGGGCGGGGCCGCTGCGATCCGCGCCAACAGCGTGGTGGACATTGAGGCGATCAAAGGGCTGGTTTCGCTGCCGGTTATCGGCATCATCAAGCGGGACTATCCCGATAGCGAGGTGTTTATCACCGCGACGATGAAAGAGGTGGATGAGCTGATGGCGGTCGCGCCGGACATCATCGCGCTGGACGCGACCGCCCGTAAGCGTCCCGGCGGGGAGACTCTGGAGACGCTGATCGGGCAGATCCGCGCCCGTTATCCCTCGCTGCTGCTGATGGCTGATATTTCCACCGTGCAGGAGGCCGTGACCGCGCAGGCGCTTGGTTTTGATTGCATCGGAACCACGCTTTACGGCTACACGGCGGAAACGGCGGGCCATTCGCTTCCTGAGAATGACTGCGCGTTTCTGAAAGCGGTGCTGGCGGCCGTTACGGTTCCGGTGGTTGCGGAAGGCAACGTGGACACCCCCGAGCGTGCGGCAAAATGCCTGGCGCTGGGGGCGCATACGGTGGTTGTCGGGGGCGCAATCACCCGGCCACAGCAAATCACCGGGCGTTTTATGGCAGCGATAGGCGCGCAAAGCACCGATGGAGCATGATCATCCGGCGGGGATCTGCGATACTTATCGTTTATCCCCTTAACTGAGAAGATTATGCAGTACCCGATTAACGAGATGTTCCAGACCCTGCAAGGCGAGGGTTACTTTACCGGCGTTCCCGCTATTTTTATTCGTTTACAGGGATGCCCGGTTGGCTGCGCCTGGTGTGATACCAAACATACGTGGGATAAGCTCGCAGATCGGGAAGTGTCGCTGTTCAGCATTCTGGCGAAAACCAAAGAGAGCGATAAATGGGGGGCGGGCAGTGCGGAAGATCTGCTGGCCATTATTGGTCGTCAGGGCTGGACGGCGCGCCACGTGGTGATCACCGGCGGGGAACCCTGCATTCACGATCTGATGCCGCTCACCGAGCTGCTCGAAAAGAACGGCTATAGCTGCCAGATCGAAACCAGCGGCACCCATGAAGTGCGCTGCTCCCACTCAACGTGGGTAACGGTTTCACCGAAGGTGAATATGCGCGGCGGTTACGACGTGCTGTCGCAGGCGCTTGAGCGCGCGGATGAAATTAAGCACCCGGTAGGGCGCGTGCGCGACATTGAGGCGCTGGATGAACTGCTGGCAACGCTGACGGACGAAAAGCAGCGCGTGATTGCGCTTCAGCCCATCAGCCAGAAAGACGATGCGACCCGTCTGTGCATTGAAACCTGTATCGCCCGCAACTGGCGGCTGTCGATGCAGACGCACAAATATCTGAACATTGCCTGATACTTCCGTGGCCCCGCTTAACGCGGGGCTTTTGACGTTGGCAGTAATGCCCAGGTCACGACGGCCGACCCAAGGCAAATCGCACTGTTGAAAAGTAAGGCATACTGCGCGGCGCTGGCCGCTCCCATCGGCAGCCACAGGGCGTACAGCGAAGCGGTGACCGCAATACCCATAGCTCCGCCCAGAGAGCTGCCCATCTTATGGATCCCTGAAGCCACGCCCACCTTATTTTCAGGCGCATTCATCACCGCCGTGTCCGTTGAGGGCGTGGCGTAACATCCTAGCCCCAGCCCGAATAAAATGTTGCTCAGAAAAACGGTGACGATGTAGACCTCTTTGCTTAAAAAGGTGCATGAAATTAACGTAATACCCGTTGCGGTCAGCAGCGGGCCGGTCATCATCGGCAGCCTCGCGCCGTAGCGCTGAAGCAGTTTTTCACCCACCCGGATCATCGCCAGTACGGTAACCAGATACCCCAGCGTCATCATGCCGGTCTGTAGCGGTGACAGATGATGCCCTTGCTGTAACCAGATGCTGGCGATCATCATGGTGCCAATGCAGCCGTTGAGCAGGAAGTTTGAGCATACCGAGGCGCTGTAGGCCCGGTTTTTAAACAGGGCAAAGTCAATCAGCGCCGCATCGCCTTTCCGTCGCCCGGTAATGACAAAGCACATCAGTGCAATCACTGCGCCAGACAGCACCAGAAGCGATACACCGCTGCTCCAGCCCCAGCCGTGTCCTTTGCTGATAAACAGATTAAAGAGCACCAGCATAAGGACAAAACTCACCAGGCCGCTGATATCCAGCTTGTGTCGACACGCATCAGGGCTGCGGCTTTCCGGGGTGGCGCGGATAAGCAATAGCGCGGCCAGAGCCACCACCATGGAGAAAATAAAAATCCAGCGCCAGCCCAGCGTGGTGGCGATGGCACCCCCCACAAACGAGCTCAGGCCACTGCCGCCCCAGGAGCCGATAACCCAAAAGCTGATGGCGCGCTGGCGTGCTTTACCGTCATACCAGGTCTTAATCAGCGCCAGCGTGGCGGGCATGATGCAGGCCGCTGACAGCCCCTGTATCGCTCTTCCCAACAGAAACAGGACGGGCTCCCATGAAATGAACAGCAGACCGCTCCCGATAATGCTCAGGAACAGGCCCATCATGGTCAGGCGCACGCGCCCAAACTTATCGGCAAACCCACCGCAGGCAACGACGAAGCAGCCGCTGAACAACGCGCTCAGGCTGACGGCGAGCGTGAGGGTTTCGAGGGCAATATCGAGGCTATTCTGCATGGCCGGAACAACGTTGATAACCGACTGGGCAAAGAGCCAGAATGTCAGAACGCTCATGACGATACCGGCCAGCAGCCGATCGTTACCGGCGTAGGCGGAGGTGCCTGTCAGGGAAACGGTACTCATAATTTGCCCTCCCGGGAAGGTGCGAATCAGCGCAGATAGTGTTCGGTCAGTGCGGCCCACAGCGCCGCGCCGGTGAGGAGAATGTTGTCGTTAAAGTCGTAGCCCGGGTTATGCACCATGCAGCGATCAGGCTCATCCCCGGCGCCAAGCGTGAAATAGCACCCATTGGGATTTTTCTCGAGCATGAATGCAAAGTCCTCGCTGCCCATAAACGCATTCACCTCCGCGACGGAATCCTGACCGAACAGATCGGTGGCGACGCTACGCACCATCTCGTTGGCTTGCGGATTGTTTTTCAGCACCGGGCTGCCGTTAATGTGACGGATGGTGGCCGTAGCATTGAAGCTTTCTGCCTGCGCAACGGCAATATCGTGGATGCGCTGTAGCACGGTTTGCCGCACGCGTTCATCCAGCGTGCGCACGGTCAGTTTCATCAATACCTTGTCGTTGATAATGTTGGGCGCGTGCCCGGCCTGAATGCTGCCTACGGTAACGACGGCAGGCTTGAAGGGGGTGATGTTGCGCGAAACAATCGACTGCAAAGCGACAGTGATATGGCAGGCAACCAGAGTGGCATCAACGGTATGTTCTGGCACCGCGCCGTGACCACCCACGCCGTTAACCTCAATATGTAGGGTGTCGGAAGAGGCCATCATGGCGCCATCGCGCAGACCAATTTTTCCGACGGGCTGTGACGGCATATTGTGCAGGCCAAAAATATGGTCGCAGGGGAACAGGTCAAACAAGCCATCCTCCAGCATGACGCGTCCGCCATACAGAAGCTCTTCCGCCGGCTGAAAAATAAGGTGCAGCGTGCCGTTAAAATTGCGGGTGCGCGCCAGGTACTCCGCTGCATACAGGAGCGTAGTGGTGTGGCCGTCATGACCGCAGCCGTGGAACTTACCTTCAACGGTGCTGCTCCACGCCTTGCCGCTGTTTTCCTGCATTGGCAGTGCGTCCATATCGGCGCGCAGGCCCAGGCGTTTATGCCCGTTACCCACCTTCAGCGTGCCGACCACGCCGGTTTTGGCCAGACCGCGATGAACCTCATAACCCCATTCCTGGAGCAGCGCCGCCACGCGATCGCTGGTGTTGTGCTCTTCAAAACCAATTTCAGGATGCTGATGAAAATAGCGGCGTAGTTCAGTGAACTGAGCTTCATTGCCGCGTAGGGCTTCGATGATTGGATGTGTCATTTTTGTTATCCCTTTTATGCCAAACGGTGATAATTTCGAGTCTATGACGATCGTACCGCCTGAAAATGCCCTTTTTTGTTGTAAATCGACGGTTTTGTTTTGATTGTTTTTCATACAATTCAGTTATGACAAAAAAGAGCAGGTCATTATTTGTCTTTGGTGAGGAAAAGGATGGAGCAGCGGGGAGATGAATTCCGGGTAGAGATTCAGGACATTCGCCAGTGTGTGGAGGATGAAGGCGATACGCTGACGTTGCTTTGGGTGCTGGAAGGGCGGGCAGAGCTGAGCACCGATGTGGGGCGTGAGATCCTGGAGGCCAATAGCCTTGCCATCATCAACCGTCATCGGCGCTGGCAGTTCGCGAGTGAAACGGCCAACGTCACCCTGCGCGTAACCCTTTCCGGGCGCTGGGTCGTCCAGCTCTGCAAGGATTTTTTTGCCCATGATTATGCCGTACCGGCAGAAGCCGGAGGCGTCTGGCCGCAGTGCGATGCGCTTCGCGATCTGTTGCGCCAGCTCTTGGTGGTCACACTCATCAACGATCCGCACCGCTACCGGCTGGAGGCGTACCGCTGGCTGAGCGAGATATTGCTGTTGCTGACCAGCCGCTTTCAGCAGCCCGCCCGTATGCTGCACCGTGAACTTTCCTCTGCGCACAGTAAACGCATCGCTCGGGTGATAGAGCGAATCAATGCCAGTTATACCCGCCGCATTACGCTCGCGGAAATCGCCGCGAGTGAATATGTCTCTGAAGCCTGGCTTTCTCGTCTCTTTCGAAAGGAGGTGGGGAGCAGTTTCATGCAGTACATCACCGCCCTGCGGCTGGAAAAGGCGGCTGATGCTCTGCGCCTGACCAATCGGCCGCTGCACCAGATTGCGCTTGAGCAGGGGTTCGCCAGCACGCGCATGATGAGCGATCGGTTTCGGCATGCTTACAATATGTCCCCGGGTGAGTTTCGTAAGGCCCGACGCCAGCACCCGGAGGCCGCACGCGTTCGTACGGACAGGCGTGAGCAGCACTATCCGGTCCCCGTGGACAAGCTGTTCAGCCTGCTCAATGAACCGGAGGCGCGCGGCTGGGGATCCTCGCCGCTCATCGTTCACCCGCAGCAGGAGCAGAGTCTGGATCTGGAGCTGCTTAACCCTCTCTCCGCCTCGCCGCGCCGTATGCGGGTGGTTATTACCCTGCGCGAGCTCGACGATTTGCTGCGTGAGGACGTTCGTCATAATCTGGAGGCCATCGGTGAAACCCTGACCATTGAGGGCATTGATATCGCCGAGCCTTTTCTGAGCAGCCGTCTGTTTGCCGCCGGGTGGGATGACGCGCAGCGGGCGGGCTACGCCTGCTGGTATAATCTGCATCAGATCTTCACCTGGCTGGCAAAAAAACAGTGGACGGTACTGCTCCACACCGGCGTAACGACCCGTCGCGATCTTCTTACCCGCTTTTTACACCGGTCAGTTAATCATTTTTCGCCAGAGGTCACCGCGGGCTGGCACTTTGTGATGCACTGGTCAGCCCAGGCGAGTGAGGAGGCCCGGGAACAGGTCTGGCTGGCGCAGCAAAAGGTAATACGAACCTGGCTGCCACAGGCAAAGTTTGGTTTATGGCACCGATTTTCACCCGTCAACGCGGGCGTGGGCGACGATACCCTGTTCAGCTCAGCCATTCTGATGCAGGCCGATTTTCTTGCCTGTTCGGCCGATGCCAATGAACTTCTCGATCCGGCGCAGGGGGAGCCAACCGATCTCTCCTCCACGGAAAATTACCCGATACTGAAGATCCGCCAGATCCTCGCCGCCCTTCGCCTGCGCAAATGTTCGCTCCCGGTCTGGCTTCTCTCCTGGAATACCCTCACCGGCAGTACGCGGGCAACAAACGGCTGGTTTTTTCGGGGGGCGCTGCTGATGCAGAACCTGATCGGACTTTCGGAACAGGTCTGGCTGGCGGGATTCTGGCTAGATTCGGGTCTTCAGGGCGAAGCCCGCGCGAACGATACCATTGATACATCAAGCCTTGCGCTACAGTATAACCATGGTCTGCCGCGTCCTGTTTATTGGGTACTCTGGCTCTGGCAACGTCTGCGGGGCGAGGTGCTGGTAAACGACGGGCGTGTTCTGCTCACGCGCCATCACAATGGTTACCAGCTGCTGCTGCGCAATGTGGTGGTTTTTAATCCGCTCCTTTCCAGTGAAGAAGCCTTCATCCAGCGCTTTCGCCAGCAGTATCATTTACACCTGAAGGGAATGCGCGGGAAATGGCGAATCAAGTGCCATCTTTTTGATCGGCACAACGGCGCGCTCTATCCATTGCTTGAAGGTATCGGCAGCGAAAGCGGCCCTGACGAAGAGATGTGGCGCTGGATAGCCCATAAAGCGCGTCCAACGCTTTCTGTACGCGATGAACGCCTTTTTGACGGCTGGCAAATGACGGAATCACTGGAGAGTAATGCGCTGGTGCTCTACGAGTTTACGCCGCTCGTGCCTCTTGCGGGCGACACGGAGGAGATTCACTCCCCGCGATAGACGCAGCCTGCGGTACAGGTCTCTTTGATCATGACCGCGCTCAGCAGCGGCACCAGCGGCTTCATCTGATCCCAAATCCATTTCGCCAGCACTTCGCTGGTTGGGTTTTCAAGGCCCGGAATATCATTCAGATAGTAGTGATCAAGACGATCGTAGGTCGGCTTAAACGCGGCTTTCAGTTCGGCGAAGTCCATGATCCAGCCCGTATGGGGATCGACTTCACCGGTGATTTCAAGACGCACCATAAACGAATGTCCGTGCAGGCGGCCACATTTGTGCCCGGCAGGAACGTGTGGAAGGTGGTGTGCGGCTTCGAAGGTGAAATCTTTAAACAGTGTGGTGGACATCATAGCTCTCAGGAATGCGGAAAAAACCGCCGCATAGTACCGGAAAGCACAATTTTTATCATTAACTAAAACGGCTCTGAACGGTCACCGCCTTGTATTCCCGGCGTGTATCGGCTTTAGTTCTGTTATTTCAATTATTTATTTAATCGCTTTTATCGTTAAGAACGATAACTAAAACAGGTTAGTCCATTTGGTTATTTATTATTTCCATCCCTTCTTTAATTGTTATTATCCCCGCCGTTAACCTTATCTTCAGTTTGGATTTATTCGCTTAAAGTCCGCTTTGCTACTGGAACATAACGACGCATGACAACACAGGCCCCACCTTCAAATTTGCTTCCCCTCAACCCGGAGCAGCTGGCGCGCCTACAGGCCGCGACTTCCGATTTTTCACCCACCCAGCTCGCCTGGGTTTCCGGCTATTTCTGGGGAATGTTGAACCAGCAGCCGGGTGCCGTGGCTGGCGTACCGCCAACTGCCGTTGAAATTCCTGCCATCACGCTGATCTCTGCCTCGCAAACGGGCAATGCTCGTCGCGTGGCCGAAGCGCTGCGTGATGACCTGCTCGCCGCGAAGCTGAACGTAAACCTGGTGAACGCCGGGGATTATAAATTCAAACAAATCGCGTCAGAAAAGCTGCTGGTGGTTGTCGCCTCAACGCAGGGGGAAGGTGAGCCTGCGGAAGAAGCCGTCGCGCTGCATAAGTTCCTGTTCTCGAAAAAAGCGCCAAAGCTGGAGGGCACGGCCTTTGCCGTGTTCGGCCTCGGCGATACGTCCTATGAATTCTTCTGCCAGTCCGGTAAAGACTTCGACAGCAAGCTGGCGGAGCTGGGTGCCGAGCGCCTGCTGGATCGCGTAGACGCTGATGTGGAATACCAGGCCGCCGCCGCCGAATGGCGCGCGCGCATCGTTGAGGTGCTGAAAGCCCGCGTCCCGAAAGAGACGCCGGCGCAGGCTGCCGTTACCGCAGCGGGCACCGTCAACGAGATCCACACCAGCCCTTACACCAAAGAGAGTCCGCTGACGGCGAGCCTGTCGGTGAACCAGAAAATCACCGGCCGCGATTCGGAAAAAGACGTGCGCCATATTGAGATCGATCTTGGCGATGCCGGCGTGCGCTATCAGCCTGGCGACGCGCTGGGCGTCTGGTATCAGAACGATCCGGCGCTGGTGCAAGAGCTCGTCGAGCTGCTGTGGCTGAAAGGCACCGAGCCGGTCTCCGTTGAAGGCAAAACGCTGCCGCTTTCCGAGGCGCTCCAGTGGCATTTCGAACTGACGGTCAATACTGCCAACATCGTGGAAAACTACGCCACCTTAACGCGCAGCGAGTCCCTCCTGCCGCTGGTGGGGGATAAGGCGAAGTTACAGCATTACGCCGCGACAACCCCGATTGTCGATATGGTGCGTTTCTCCCCGGCACAGCTGGATGCCGACGCGCTGATTGGCCTGCTGCGTCCGCTGACGCCGCGCCTTTACTCCATCGCCTCCTCTCAGGCTGAAGTGGAAAGCGAAGTCCACATCACCGTCGGCGTGGTGCGTTACGATATCGAAGGCCGCGCGCGGGCGGGCGGGGCGTCGAGCTTCCTTGCCGACCGCGTGGAAGAAGAGGGCGAGGTGCGCGTCTTTATCGAGCACAACGACAACTTCCGCCTGCCGGCGAACCCGGAAACGCCGGTGATCATGATTGGTCCGGGCACCGGCATTGCGCCGTTCCGCGCCTTCATGCAGCAGCGTGCGGCAGACGGCGCGCCGGGTAAAAACTGGCTGTTCTTCGGCAACCCGCACTTTACCGAAGATTTCCTCTACCAGGTGGAGTGGCAGCGCTACGTCAAAGACGGCGTGCTGACCCGCATCGATCTGGCCTGGTCCCGCGATCAGAAAGAAAAAGTCTACGTACAAGACAAACTGCGCGAACAGGGCGCAGAGCTGTGGCGCTGGATCAATGACGGTGCCCACATTTATGTCTGCGGCGACGCCAATCGCATGGCGAAGGACGTTGAGCAGGCACTGCTGGAAGTGATTGCCGAATTCGGCGGTATGGATGCCGAAACGGCGGATGAATTTTTAAGTGAGCTGCGCGTAGAGCGCCGTTATCAGCGAGATGTCTACTAATGAGCGAAAAACATCCTGGCCCACTGGTGGTCGAAGGCAAACTGACTGATGCCGAGCGCATGAAGGTAGAGAGCAACTACCTGCGCGGTACCATTGCCGAAGATTTGAATGACGGCCTGACCGGCGGTTTTAAAGGTGACAACTTCCTGCTGATCCGTTTCCACGGAATGTACCAGCAGGACGACCGCGATATCCGCGCCGAGCGTGCCGAACAGAAGCTGGAGCCGCGTCACGCAATGCTGCTGCGCTGCCGTCTGCCGGGTGGGATCATCACCACGAAACAGTGGCAGGCGATCGACAAGTTTGCCCATGACAACACGATTTACGGCAGCATTCGTCTGACCAACCGTCAGACCTTCCAGTTCCACGGCATTCTGAAGAAGAACGTGAAGCCGGTTCACCAGATGCTGCACTCCGTGGGCCTGGACGCGCTGGCGACCGCCAACGACATGAACCGTAACGTGCTCTGCACCTCGAACCCGTACGAGTCCGAGCTGCACGCCGAAGCGTATGAGTGGGCGAAGAAAATTTCCGAGCACCTGCTGCCGCGCACCCGCGCCTATGCGGAGATCTGGCTCGATCAGGAAAAAGTCGCCACCACCGATGAAGAGCCGATCCTCGGCCAGACCTATCTGCCGCGTAAGTTCAAAACCACGGTGGTGATCCCGCCGCAGAACGACATCGATCTGCACGCCAACGACATGAACTTCGTGGCGATTGCGGAAAACGGCAAGCTGATCGGCTTTAACCTGCTGGTGGGCGGCGGTTTGTCCATCGAGCACGGTAACAAGAAAACCTACGCCCGCACCGCGACCGAGTTCGGTTTCCTGCCGCTGGAACACACGCTGGCCGTGGCGGAAGCGGTGGTCACTACCCAGCGCGACTGGGGCAACCGTACCGACCGTAAAAACGCGAAAACCAAATACACGCTCGAACGCGTCGGCGTGGAGACGTTCAAAGAAGAAGTGGAGCGTCGCGCGGGCATCAAATTTGAGCCGATCCGCCCTTATGAATTTACCGGCCGCGGCGATCGCATCGGCTGGGTCAAAGGTATCGACAATAACTGGCACCTGACGCTGTTCATTGAAAATGGCCGTATTCTGGATTATCCGGGCCGTCCGCTGAAAACCGGCCTGCTGGAAATCGCGAAGATCCACAAAGGCGAGTTCCGTATCACCGCTAACCAGAACCTGATCGTCGCCAGCGTGCCGGAAAGCGAAAAGGCGAGAATTGAAGAGCTGGCGCGCGAGCACGGGTTGATGAACGCGGTGAAGCCGCAGCGTGAAAACTCCATGGCCTGCGTATCGTTCCCGACCTGTCCGCTGGCGATGGCCGAAGCCGAGCGTTTCCTGCCGTCATTCACCGACAAAGTGGAAGCGATTCTGGAAAAACACGGCATTCCGGACGAGCATATTGTTATGCGCGTGACGGGCTGCCCGAACGGCTGTGGTCGCGCGATGCTGGCCGAACTGGGGCTGGTGGGTAAAGCGCCGGGTCGCTATAACCTGCACCTGGGCGGTAACCGTATCGGAACGCGCATCCCGCGTATGTTCCGCGAGAACATCACCGAGCCGGAAATTCTCGATTCCCTCGACGTGCTTGTCGGGCGCTGGGCAAAAGAGCGCGAAGCGGGTGAAGGCTTCGGAGACTTTACGGTACGCGCGGGTATCATTCGCCCGGTGCTCGATCCCGCACGGGATTTCTGGGAGTAATCCATCCTTTGCCCGGTGGCGCTTCGCTTACCGGGCCTACGGGTTTTGTAGGCCGGGCAAACGCAGTGCCGCCCGGCGAAACAGGCAAACGAGGTTCTTATGTCCGTACTCGATCTAAACGCCCTGAATGCGCTGCCAAAAGTCGAACGTATTCTGGCCCTGGCAGAAACCAACGCCCAGCTGGAAAAGCTCGACGCCGCAGGGCGCGTGGCCTGGGCGCTGGAAAATCTGCCGGGAGACTACGTGCTCTCGTCGAGCTTTGGCATTCAGGCGGCGGTCAGCCTGCATCTGGTGAATCAGATCCGTCCGGACATTCCGGTGATCCTCACCGATACTGGCTACCTGTTCCCGGAGACCTACCAGTTTATCGACGAGCTGACGGACAAGCTCAGGCTGAACCTGAAGGTTTATCGCGCAACGGAAAGCGCGGCATGGCAGGAGGCGCGTTACGGCAAGCTGTGGGAACAGGGCGTTGAAGGCATTGAGAAATACAATGAAATCAACAAAGTCGAGCCGATGAACCGGGCGCTGAAAGAGCTGAACGCCCAGACCTGGTTCGCCGGCCTGCGCCGGGAGCAGTCCGGGAGCCGCGCAACCTTACCGGTACTGGCTGTGCAGCGCGGCGTGTTCAAAGTGCTGCCGATCATCGACTGGGATAACCGCACGGTGTATCAGTACCTGCAAAAACACGGGCTGAAGTACCATCCGCTGTGGGATCAGGGCTACCTGTCAGTGGGGGATACCCACACCACGCGCAAATGGGAACCGGGAATGGCCGAAGAAGAGACGCGATTCTTTGGGCTGAAGCGCGAGTGCGGGCTGCACGAAGGGTAATGTTTTTTCGCCCGGTGGCGCTGCGCTTACCGGGCCTATAACGGCACGAAACGTAGGCCCGGTAAGGCGTAACCGCCACCGGGCTTAACGACATCAGGCTTTGCCCGCTTTCGCCAGCTCCTTCACCAGCGGCAGCATCACTTTCACGACATCCCGGCTGCGGTGCTCAATCCGCTGCGGCAGCGTTTTATCAATGTGCTGCTGATTATCCAGCCGCACGTCATGCCAGCTGGTCCCGTTCGGGAACGCCTTTGATTTGGCGCGCTGCTGATAGCCGTCCTTTTTGCCCAGCGTCCAGTTCGTCGCCTCGACGTACAGCACCGGGATGCCGGCCTTATCAAACACTTCACCGTCATTACAGCAGCCCGTGCCTTTTGGATAATCCGGGTTACCGCCCGGGTTTGTCGCGGCATAGACGCCATGCGAACGGGCAAGCGCCAGCGCGCGGTCGCGGGTGAGTTTACGTACGCTGCTTGGCGTGCTCTGTCCGCTATTAAAATAAAGCTTATCTCCCACGATCAGATTATCGAGGTTAATCACTAACAGCGTATTTTTCTTCTCCGCAGGGCTCATACGTTTGAGGAGATTCTCAGCGCCGAGTTTTCCTTCTTCTTCGCCGCTGGTCGCCACAAAGCGAATGCTGTATTCCGTTGGAATATTCTTCAGGCGTTCGGCCAGCTCAAGCATGACGCCCAGCCCTGCCGCATTGTCATCCAGCCCCTGAAGCGTCAACCCGCCGAGGTTATTGTCAATATCGGCGTCGCTCATCGGGGCGTAGGTATCAAGATGCGCCATGATGATAATCTGCTCAGCCGCTTTCCCCTCATGCGCCGCAATCACCGTGCTGCCGGTCACGTTATGCCAGTTTTGCGTTTTATTCCGTGAGGTAAAGATGTAGCGGCTGTGAAAAGCGCGAATGTTGCTTTCGTAGCCCATATCCGCAAACTGCTGACGAATATAGTCTGCCGAGAGCATTTCGGCTGGGGTGCCGGTCATGCGGCCCGGAAAGACAGTCGCAATATGCCGCGCCTGCATACTGGCTATTTCACCGTAAGATTGATTTTTTGCCTGAGCCGGAAGGATAAAGCAAACGCCGAGCGCCAGGGCAACGAATCGGTGGCGCATTGCGGAAAACATAGTGAGTCCTTAAAAACAGAGCAAAATTTTAACCCGCATAGTATGAAACTGTGATCGGGTAGACACAATTTGAATTGCTCTTAAATGCCCGAAATTTCGCGTGTTAAGCACTTTTTGATATTTGCTTTTCCACGGCGTTATTCCATTGAGTAACTACTCATTCCAATTCGTAATTTCATTCGATCTAAGCCGCCCCCTATAGTCCCCTTATTCCTTGTTGTTAGCGAGTTGTTGCCTGTGGACTATCTCCCCCTTTTTGCCGCCCTGAAAGACCGACCGGTACTGGTTGTCGGGACGGGTGAAATTGCCGATCGCAAAATCGCGTTTTTGCAGCGCGCAGGGGCGCAGGTGCAGGTCGTAGAAGAGGCGGATTTTGAAGCGTCACAGATCGACAGCGTGGTGCTGGTCATTGCGGCAACCGAAGATCGGGCGCTCAATCGGCGCATCTCCGACGCCGCCCAGGCCCGTCACCGTCTGGTTAACGTGGTAGACGACCAGCCGCTGTGTTCATTTATCTTCCCGTCGATTGTTGACCGCTCGCCGCTGCTGGTGGCGATCTCCTCCGGCGGTACCGCACCGGTGCTGGCGCGCGTGCTGCGGGAAAAAATCGAAGCGCTGCTGCCAACCAGCCTCGGACGCATGGCGGAGAAAGCCAGCTACTGGCGCAGCCACCTGAAAACGCGTCTCACCAGCGTGGCGGAACGCCGCCGCTTCTGGGAGCGCGTTTTTCGCGGACGCTTTGCCAGCCTGATGCATGCCGGCAACGAGACGGCGGCGCAGCAAGTCCTCGAGGATGAGCTGGATAACCCCGGCAGTACGGGCGGGGAGATCATTCTGGTGGGCGCCGGGCCGGGCGATGCCGGGCTGTTGACGCTGCGTGGCCTCCAGGTGCTTCAGGATGCGGACGTGGTGTTCTACGACCATCTGGTCACCGACGGCATCCGCGAGCTGATCCGCCGGGACGCGGAGCAAATTTGCGTCGGCAAACGCGCCGGCGAGCACTCCGTGCCGCAGCACGACACTAACCAGATGCTGATTGCCGCCGCGAAAGCGGGCAAGACCGTGGTGCGCCTGAAAGGGGGTGACCCGTTTATCTTCGGACGTGGTGGCGAAGAATTGCAGGCGGCAGCCGAAGCGGGCGTGCCGTTTCAGGTGGTTCCCGGCATTACGGCGGCATCTGCCGTCACCGCCTATGCCGGTATTCCGCTAACTCATCGCGATTACGCCCAGAGCGTAACCTTCGTGACCGGGCACTATAAAGCCGACAGCACGCCGTTTGACTGGTCGCATCTGGCCCAGAGTCGACAAACGCTGGCGATTTATATGGGCACGATGAAGGCGGCAGACATCAGCGAACAGCTTATTCAGCACGGTCGCGATGCGACGACGCCGGTAGCCGTGATTTCCCGCGGAACACGCGTCGATCAGCACGTCGCTATCGGCACATTACAAGACCTTGCAACCCTGGCGAAAGATGCCCCGATGCCCGCCCTGATCGTGGTGGGAGAAGTGGTGCAGCTGCACAGCACGCTCGCCTGGTTCCAGCACACAACCGACACAGAAGGCTTCGGGTCTTCTGTTATCAATTTGGCTTAAGGAACGGTTATGGACCAAAAACGACTGACTCACCTGCGGCAGCTTGAAGCGGAAAGTATCCATATTATCCGCGAAGTGGCCGCCGAGTTTTCTAACCCGGTGATGATGTATTCCATCGGTAAAGATTCCAGCGTCATGCTGCACCTGGCGCGTAAAGCGTTTTATCCGGGCACGCTGCCGTTCCCGCTGCTACACGTGGATACCGGCTGGAAATTCCGCGAGATGTACGAGTTCCGCGACCGTACCGCCAAAGCCTACGGCTGCGAGCTGCTGGTGCACAAAAACCCGGAAGGGGTGGCGATGGGCATTAACCCGTTCGTGCACGGCAGCGCCAAGCATACCGACATCATGAAAACCGAAGGGCTGAAGCAGGCGCTGAATAAATACGGTTTCGACGCGGCCTTCGGCGGCGCGCGCCGCGACGAGGAGAAATCCCGCGCCAAGGAGCGAATCTACTCCTTCCGCGACCGCTTCCACCGCTGGGACCCGAAAAACCAGCGCCCGGAGCTGTGGCACAACTACAACGGCCAGATCAACAAGGGCGAAAGCATTCGCGTCTTCCCGCTCTCCAACTGGACCGAGCTGGATATCTGGCAGTACATCTATCTGGAAAATATTGAAATCGTTCCGCTGTATCTGGCCGCCGAGCGTCCGGTGCTGGAGCGCGACGGCATGCTGATGATGATCGACGACGATCGTATTGATTTACAGCCGGGCGAAGTGATCAAGAAACAGATGGTCCGTTTCCGTACTCTCGGCTGCTGGCCGTTGACCGGCGCGGTGGAATCCAACGCGCAGACGCTGCCGGAGATCATCGAGGAGATGCTGGTGTCGACCACCAGTGAGCGACAGGGCCGCGTGATTGACCGCGACCAGGCAGGCTCCATGGAGCTGAAGAAACGTCAGGGTTATTTCTAAGGAGCCGCCATGAACACGACTATTGCCCAACAAATTGCCGATGAAGGCGGCGTGGAAGCTTATCTGCACGCCCAACAGTATAAAAGCCTGCTGCGTTTCCTGACCTGCGGCAGCGTTGATGACGGGAAAAGTACCCTGATTGGTCGTCTGCTGCACGACACGCGCCAGATTTACGAAGATCAGCTCTCTTCCCTGCACAATGACAGTAAACGTCACGGTACCCAGGGCGAAAAACTCGATCTGGCACTGCTGGTGGACGGCTTGCAGGCGGAGCGTGAGCAGGGCATCACCATTGATGTGGCCTATCGCTACTTCTCCACCGAGAAGCGTAAGTTTATTATCGCCGACACCCCGGGGCACGAACAGTACACCCGCAACATGGCAACCGGCGCCTCCACCTGCGACCTGGCGATCCTGCTGATCGACGCCCGCAAAGGCGTGCTGGATCAGACCCGTCGTCACAGCTTTATCTCTACGCTGCTGGGGATCAAACACCTGGTGGTGGCGGTCAATAAAATGGACCTGGTGGACTATAGCGAAGCGCGATTCGACGAGATCCGCCAGAGCTACCTGACCTTTGCAGAACAGCTGCCGGGCAACCTGGATATTCGCTTCGTGCCGCTCTCGGCGCTGGAAGGGGATAACGTCGCCTCTCAGAGCGCGAAGATGCCGTGGTACAGCGGCCCAACGCTGCTGGAAGTGCTGGAAACCGTTGAAATTCAGCGCGTGGTTGAGACCCAGCCGATGCGCTTCCCGGTGCAGTACGTTAACCGCCCGAACCTCGATTTCCGCGGCTTCTCGGGCACCATTGCGTCCGGCTCCGTCAACGTGGGCCAGCGCGTGAAGGTGCTGCCGTCTGGCGTGGAATCGGCCATTGCCCGTATTGTTACCTTTGATGGCGATCTGGACGAAGCCGGGGCAGGTGAAGCGGTGACGCTGGTACTGAAAGACGAGATTGATATCAGCCGTGGCGATCTGCTGGTTGACGCGCAGGAAACGCTGGCGGCGGTGCAGGGCGCGTCCGTGGACGTGGTGTGGATGGCGGAACAGCCGCTGACCGCAGGCCAGAGCTACGATATGAAAATTGCCGGGAAGAAAACCCGTGCCCGCGTGGACGGCATTCAGTTCCAGGTGGACATCAACAACCTGACCCAGCGTGACGTGAGCGAGCTGCCGCTGAACGGCATTGGCCTGGTGGATCTGACCTTCGACGAGCCGCTGGTGCTGGATCCGTATCAGCAGAACCCGGTGACGGGCGGGCTGATCTTTATCGACCGCCTGACGAACGTCACCGTCGGTGCCGGGATGGTGCGCGAGCCAAACGCGCAGGCTGCCGTGGCCTCTGAGTTTAGCGCGTTTGAGCTGGAGCTGAACGCGCTGGTGCGTAAGCACTTCCCGCACTGGGGCGCACGCGATCTGCTGGGAGGCAAGTAATGGCTGCCCATGATGAGAACGTCGTCTGGCATCCTCATCCGGTCACCGTCGCCCAGCGCGAACAGCTCCACGGTCACCGTGGGGTTGTGCTGTGGTTTACCGGGCTGTCTGGCTCCGGTAAATCCACGGTGGCAGGCGCGCTGGAAGAGGCGCTGCATCAGCAGGGAGTAAGCACCTATCTGCTGGACGGCGACAACGTGCGTCACGGCCTGTGCAGTGATTTGGGGTTCAGCGATGACGACCGTAAAGAGAACATTCGTCGGGTGGGAGAGGTCGCCAGCCTGATGGCGGATGCCGGGCTGGTGGTGCTGACGGCGTTTATCTCGCCGCACCGCGCTGAACGTCAGATGGTGCGTGAGCGCGTGGGGCAGAATCGCTTCATTGAGGTGTTTGTGGATACGCCGCTTGAGATCTGCGAAGCGCGCGATCCAAAAGGACTGTACAAAAAAGCCCGCGCGGGAGAGCTGCGAAACTTCACCGGGATTGACGCGGTTTACGAAGCGCCTGAATCCCCTGAGATTCATCTGGAAGGCCAACAATTGGTAACAAATTTAGTAAGCCAATTATTAGACCTGCTCAGACGGGACGATATTATCAGATCCTGAGACGGTATCGTTCGGGAGCTGTCTTCCCGAGCGATGAGTCACGGTCACAGGATTAGCTATGCGCAACAGTGAAAACTACATTATTACCACCGGGTCGGAACCGTTAACGACCGACGACGAGACGACCTGGTCCTTTCCTGGGGCGATTGTCGGCTTCGTGTCGTGGTTACTGGCGCTGGGTATCCCGTTTTTGATCTACGGTGGAAACACACTCTTCTTCTTTCTCTATACCTGGCCTTTCTTCCTCGCGCTGATGCCCGTTGCGGTGGTTGTCGGCGTTGCGCTGCACTCCCTTTTTAACGGCAAGCTCCTGTATAGTACGCTCATCACTATTGCCACCGTTGTGATCATCTTTGGTCTGCTGTTTTTATGGCTGATGGGCTAACTTACGGCATAATTAAAACCCCGCAGTAGAGTCCAGCGGAAAGTTATGGGATGATGATGCCGTTTTTTCAGGGGGCAGGATGGGTAAACTAACGCTGCTGTTGCTGGCTTTGCTGGTCTGGCTGCAATATTCGCTGTGGTTCGGCAAAAACGGACTGCACGACTACAGCCGGGTGAGCGATGACGTCGCGGCACAGCAGGCGACAAACGCCAAACTTAAAGCGCGTAACGATCAACTTTTTGCTGAAATTGATGACCTCAATGGCGGCCAGGAGGCGATTGAGGAGCGCGCACGCAATGAACTCAGTATGACTAAGCCGGGCGAAACGTTTTATCGTCTGGTTCCGGATGCGTCTAAACGCAATCAGGGCTCCGCACAAAACAATCGATAATCAGGCCCAGGATTACGACATGGCAGCAACTTTTTCGGACGTCTGTGCCGTGGTGCCGGCCGCAGGTTTTGGCCGGCGCATGCAGACAGAGTGTCCCAAGCAGTACCTCTCAATTGGTGATAAAACGATCCTCGAGCACGCCGTTGCAGCGCTGCTGGCGCATCCTCGGGTGACGCGCGTTGTGATTGCCATCAGCCCCGGCGATGCGCGTTTTGCGCAGCTTCCGCTGGCAAATCATCCTCAGATTACCGTTGTTGACGGCGGCGCCGAGCGGGCCGACTCCGTTCTGGCGGGCATTCAGGCTGCCGGACACGCGCAGTGGGTGCTGGTGCACGATGCCGCGCGTCCCTGCCTGCATCACGACGATCTGTCGCGTCTGCTGGCCCTGAGTGAAACCAGTAAAGTGGGCGGTATTCTGGCCGCGCCGGTGCGTGACACCATGAAGCGCGCCGAACCGGGTAAACCGGCGATTGCGCACACCGTTGAGCGCGTTGATTTATGGCACGCGCTGACGCCACAATTTTTCCCCCGCGAATTACTCCACGACTGCTTAACGCGTGCGCTTAAAGAAGGTGCGACCATTACGGACGAAGCCTCGGCGCTGGAGTATTGCGGTTTTCACCCCACGCTTGTTGAAGGGCGCGCTGATAATATAAAAGTGACGCGCCCGGAAGACTTACAGCTCGCGGAATTTTATCTTACCCGTACGACCTCTCAGGAGAAGGCATAATGCGTATTGGACACGGTTTTGATGTACACGCCTTTGGCGGCGTTGGCCCAATTATCATTGGCGGCGTGCGTATTCCTTACGAAAAAGGCCTGCTGGCGCACTCTGACGGCGACGTGGCGCTGCACGCGCTGACCGACGCGCTGCTGGGTGCCGCCGCGCTGGGCGACATCGGCAAACTGTTCCCGGACACCGATCCTGCTTTTAAGGGCGCGGACAGCCGCGAGCTGCTGCGCGAAGCGTGGCGCCGCATTCAGGCCAGGGGCTACACCCTCGGCAACGTTGACGTGACGATCATTGCTCAGGCGCCGAAGATGCTGCCGCATATCCCGCAGATGCGCGTGTTTATTGCTGAAGATCTGGGCTGCCATATGGACGACGTCAACGTCAAAGCCACCACCACGGAGAAGCTGGGCTTTACCGGCCGTGGCGAGGGCATTGCCTGTGAGGCCGTGGCGCTGCTGGTGAAGGCGGCCAAATGACCGATTTCGATAATCTGACGTATCTGCACGGTAAACCGCAGGGCAATGGGCTGCTGAAGGCCAACCCTGAAGATTTCGTGGTGGTGGAAGATCTCGGCTTTGAGCCGGACGGCGAAGGCGAGCACATTCTGGTGCGCATCCTGAAAAACGGCTGCAACACCCGCTTCGTGGCGGACGCGCTGGCAAAATTCCTCAACATTCACGCCCGCGAGGTCAGCTTCGCCGGGCAGAAAGATAAACACGCCGTGACCGAGCAGTGGCTTTGCGCCCGCGTGCCCGGCAATGCGATGCCTGATTTAAGCAAATTTGAGCTTGAAGGCTGTAAAGTGCTGGAGTACGCCCGCCACAAGCGCAAGCTGCGTCTGGGCGCACTGAAAGGCAATGCCTTTACCCTGGTACTGCGCGAAGTGACCGACCGCGAAGACGTTGAAAAACGCCTGAAGGCCATTAACGAACGCGGCGTGCCGAACTATTTCGGCGCGCAGCGCTTTGGGATCGGCGGCAGCAACCTGCTGGGCGCGCTGCGCTGGGCGCAAAGCGATGCACCGGTGCGCGATCGTAATAAACGCAGTTTTTGGTTGTCGGCGGCCCGCAGCGCGTTGTTTAATCAGATTGTGAGCGAACGGCTGAAAAAACCGGACGCGAATCAAGTTGTTGTCGGCGATGCGCTACAATTAGCGGGACGCGGAAGCTGGTTTGTGGCAACGGCCGAAGAGATGGCCGATGTCCAGTCGCGCGTGGACGCTAAAGCGCTGATGATCACCGCCGCCTTGCCGGGCTCAGGCGACTGGGGAACCCAGGGCGAGGCGCGGTTTTTTGAGGCGTCAGCGGTGGCGGATGCACCGGAATTACAATCATTGCTGGTGCGGGAAAAGGTCGAGGCGGCACGCCGTGCGATGCTCCTCTACCCGCAACAGCTGAGCTGGAACTGGTGGGATGACGTAACCGTCGAGTTACGCTTCTGGCTGCCGGCAGGTAGCTTTGCCACCAGTGTTGTCAGGGAACTTATCAACACGTCGGGTGATTATGCGAATATTGCTGAGTAACGATGACGGGATCCATGCGCCAGGTATTCAGACGCTGGCGAAACACCTCCGTGAATTTGCGGATGTGCAGGTCGTGGCTCCCGATCGTAACCGCAGCGGCGCGTCTAACTCATTGACGCTGGAGTCTTCACTACGCACCTTTACCTTTGAGAATGGCGATATTGCCGTTCAGATGGGGACGCCGACCGACTGCGTGTTTCTGGGCGTGAACGCGCTGATGCGCCCGCGACCGGACGTTGTGGTCTCCGGCATCAATGCCGGGCCAAATCTTGGCGATGATGTGATTTACTCCGGTACCGTGGCCGCGGCGATGGAAGGCCGTCACCTGGGGTTCCCGGCGCTGGCGGTCTCGTTAAACGGTCACACCCACTACGACACTGCCGCCGCGGTGACCTGCTCCCTTCTCCGTGCGCTTGGCCGCGAGCCGCTGCGTACCGGGCGTATCCTCAATATTAACGTGCCGGACCTCCCGCTGGACGAGATTAAAGGGATCCGCGTGACGCGCTGCGGCAGTCGCCATCCCGCCGATCAGGTTATTCCCCAGCAGGATCCGCGCGGCAATACCCTGTACTGGATCGGCCCGCCGGGAGATAAATGCGATGCGGGGCCAGACACCGACTTCGCTGCGGTGGATGAGGGATACGTTTCCGTTACGCCGTTGCACGTGGATTTAACCGCTTATAGCGCGCATGATGTGGTGTCGGACTGGTTAGATCGGGTCGGAGTGAACGCGCAATGGTAAGTAAACGTGTACAAACTCTTCTGGAACAATTACGCGCTCAGGGGATCGCCAGCGAGCAGGTGCTGGATGCGCTCGCTCAGGTTCCCCGTGAGAAGTTTGTAGATGAGGCGTTTGAACACAAAGCGTGGGAAAACGTGGCGCTGCCCATTGGGCAAGGCCAGACGATTTCGCAGCCCTACATGGTGGCGCGGATGACGGAGCTTCTGGAGTTAACGCCAGAATCCCGGGTGCTGGAAATTGGCACCGGTTCAGGATATCAAACCGCGATCCTGGCCCACCTTGTGCACCATGTCTGTTCGGTGGAACGGATTAAAGGGTTACAGTGGCAGGCGCGCCGTCGCCTGAAACAGCTTGATTTACATAATGTATCGACACGCCACGGTGATGGATGGCAGGGTTGGCAGGCTCGCGCCCCGTTTGACGCCATCATCGTCACGGCAGCGCCACCTGAAATCCCCGCTGCACTTCTTTCGCAGCTGGACGAGGGGGGCATTCTTGTTTTGCCCGTCGGAGATGAGCAGCAGCTTTTGAAGCGCGTTCGTCGACGCGGCAGCGAGTATATTATCGATACCGTGGAAGCCGTGCGCTTTGTGCCCCTGGTTAAGGGTGAGCTGGCCTGAGACTCGGATTTTTCCAGGGTTATTAAGGCAAATTCAGCGTATGGTGTGGCGCGATAGGTTCGTGCCATCACGGTTATTTTTAAGTCACTGGTAGTTAACACATTCCTGGGGGATAAATGAGCGCGGGAAGCCCAAAATTCACCATCAGCCGTGTTGCGGCATTATCACTGGTTTCGCTCTGGCTGGCAGGCTGTTCAAATTCGAATAACGCGCCTGCGCCCGTCAGTTCCGTGAATGGAACCAGCGGCTCGGGTAACACGTCCAGCGGAATGTTGATCACGCCTCCGCCTAAAATGGGCACCTCAACGGCGCAGCAAACTCCGCAGATCCAGCCGGTTCAGCGTCCAGTTACGCAGCCTACGCAGATTCAGCCAGTCGATCAGCCTGTTCAGACTGAAAATGGCCGCATAGTGTATAACCGCAAGTATGGGAACATTCCGAAAGGTAGCTATACCGGCGGCAGCACCTATACCGTGAAGCGCGGCGACACGCTGTTCTATATCGCCTGGATCACCGGGAACGATTTCCGCGATCTGGCACAGCGAAACAACGTCCAGGCCCCGTATGCTCTGGAAGTTGGGCAAACGCTTCAGGTTGGCAACGCGACGGGGACACCGCTTACGCCAGGCAACACCGTTTCGGCTGCCGACGTCACCGCGCAAAATAACAGCGTTACCCCTGCACAAAAAACCACCACGACGGTTGCTTCCCAACCTGTAATTACGTATTCTGAGGATTCAGGTGATCAGAGTGCTAACAAAATGTTGCCGAATAATAAAGGTACTGCGACTGTTGTCACAGCACCGACTACGGCACCTGTGGTTAGCTCTACTGTACCGACTGCAAGCAGTCAGAATGCCAGCTCGTCAATCAATACCTGGCGCTGGCCAACTGACGGCAAGATTATCGAGAACTTTGCAACCTCTGAGGGGGGGAACAAAGGGATCGATATCGCAGGCAGTAAAGGACAGGCAATCATCGCGACCGCAGACGGACGCGTTGTCTATGCCGGTAACGCACTGCGCGGTTACGGTAATCTTATTATCATCAAACATAATGATGATTACCTGAGTGCCTACGCCCATAACGACACGATGCTGGTCCGGGAACAACAAGAAGTTAAGGCGGGGCAAAAAATCGCTACCATGGGTAGCACCGGAACCAGTTCTACACGCTTGCATTTTGAAATTCGTTACAAGGGGAAATCCGTAAACCCGCTGCAATATTTACCGCAGCGATAAATTGACGGGGCATGCCAGCCAGGGTGTCTCGTCCAGGGATCACGGGTAGGAGCCACCTTTATGAGTCAGAATACGCTGAAAGTTCATGATTTAAATGAAGACGCGGAATTTGATGAGAACGGATCAGAGGCTTTTGACGAAAAAGCCTTAGTAGAAGAGGAACCCAGTGATAACGATTTGGCTGAAGAAGAGCTGTTATCGCAGGGTGCCACACAGCGTGTGCTGGACGCGACTCAGCTTTACCTTGGGGAGATTGGTTACTCCCCACTGCTAACGGCCGAAGAAGAAGTCTATTTCGCACGTCGTGCTTTGCGTGGTGATGTTGCCTCGCGTCGTCGCATGATCGAAAGTAACCTGCGACTGGTCGTGAAAATTGCCCGCCGTTACGGCAATCGTGGTCTGGCTCTGCTGGATCTGATTGAAGAGGGCAACTTAGGTCTCATCCGCGCAGTTGAGAAGTTTGACCCGGAACGCGGGTTCCGTTTCTCAACCTACGCGACCTGGTGGATTCGTCAGACCATCGAACGGGCTATTATGAACCAGACCCGTACGATTCGACTGCCGATTCACATCGTCAAAGAGTTGAATGTTTATCTGCGTACCGCGCGCGAGTTGTCCCATAAGCTGGACCACGAGCCAAGTGCGGAAGAGATTGCAGAGCAACTCGACAAACCGGTTGATGACGTAAGCCGTATGCTGCGTCTCAACGAGCGCATTACCTCGGTTGACACCCCGCTGGGTGGCGACTCCGAAAAAGCGCTGCTGGACATCCTGGCCGATGAAAAAGACAACGGCCCGGAAGACACCACGCAGGACGATGACATGAAACAGAGCATCGTTAAATGGCTGTTCGAACTGAACGCCAAACAGCGTGAAGTGCTGGCACGTCGTTTCGGTTTACTGGGGTATGAAGCTGCGACACTGGAAGACGTCGGCCGTGAGATTGGCCTGACCCGTGAACGTGTTCGTCAGATTCAGGTTGAAGGTCTGCGCCGCTTGCGTGAAATCCTGCAAGGGCAAGGTCTGAATATCGAAGCGCTGTTCCGCGAGTAAGCAACCATTCGTCAGAAAAAGGCCCGTCGTGAGACGGGCCTTTTTTATGCCTTACGATTGCGCCGTTTCGTGCAGCAAACGCCAGGTGATGGTATCGCCTTCCTGATTGAGCACAGCGGTTGACCTGCGCACGTTAACGGGCTGGCCTGGCCGGGTTTGCGTCTCCCGGTAATGAAGCACCGCGCCGTTGTCCCACGTCTGTAGCGTCCTTAACGCATCAATGCCGATCCTGAGCCCAGGCCGGGCTCCACGCTGCGCGTTTAAAAATCGAGCAAGGGCGTGATGGTCTAAAGGTGTGCCACCTGGCGTGACCATCAGAAAGTCCGGGTGGAAACGGGCGAGCAGGGCATCGGGATCGCCTTTGCCTTCACCTAACCAGTTTTCAAGTGCGACGTGGATGTCGAGGATCTCTTGTTCGAAATGCGTCATGGTTGCTCCTGTTGCAGATGCGTAAGCAGCTGCGCGTTGTTAAGACGACAGACGTACAGTATGGGCAGCAGGGTGATGGCTGCGGCAAAAATAAACATCCCGTGCCAGGCGGCCAGCGGCGCGATATTCGCCTGCATGGTGCTCAGCACCTGGGCCAGCAGCAGGGCGCCCATAAAAAAGCTCAGCTGACGATTCAGATTCCACAGCGCGCTGGCATCTGGCATATCTTCCCGACGCACCGTCAAAAACGCGCTGCTCTGAGCCGTGCTGCTACACAGGCTTCCCCCGGCTCCCATCAGCGCAAACGCAACGGCAGGTAATAGCATTGCCGAAGTGACGTTAATTAAAAGTAGAATGCCCGCCGCCTGCAAAAGGCAACCGATGACCACCAGCGGCCGGGGGCCGATACGGTTGAAATAGCGTCCTGTCGCGGTGATAGCTAAAAATGAGGCCACAGACCACGGCAGCATAAGCATCCCCGTTGCGGCGGGTGTCATATTGGCCTCGTTCTGGAGGTAATACATGCCCGTTACGTTTACGCCAATAAAGATGCCGGGTACGCACACGTAGATGAGCATGGATAAGCGCAAAAGCGGATCCGCCAGCAAAGACAGATTTACTCTCCTGGTGGTTTTTATCGGTGACACTTCTTTTTTAAGCCACGCGCAGGCCAATACAAAGGTAACGATGGCGACGGGCAGGGTGGCAAAAAATATCCAGCGCCAGCTTAACGTCTGAACCAGCATTCCGCCCACAGCCGGTGAGCAGGCGGGGGCAAGCAGTGCGACCAGCATCACCGCCGAGGAGAGTCTGGCCCGCTCGTGAGGCTTAAACTGTTGCCAGGTCAGCGCCTGGCCAACCGGGATCAGTAAACCGCCTCCGGCCCCCTGCGCTACTCGCCATGCAATCAGACTTTCCAGCGAAGAGGAGAGGCCCGCCGCAACGGAAGCCGCGCTAAAGAGGGCCAGCGAGAGCAGGATAACGCGCTTCGGCCCGACGCGGCGCGTCAGGATGCTGCTGAAAGGGATGACTAACGTCAGCCCGGCAATGTATCCGTTACTGACCCAGGCAAGCGCAGATGGCGTGGTATTAAACGCGTGGGCCATTGCCGGAAAGGCGACGCTGGCAATAAACATGTTTATCAAATCAAGGAAAAAGCCGAGCAGAAAGACAACGGCGGTTTTGCTGCGATACGTCATGGAAGTTCCTCCGGTGAGGTGGCGTATCGTATCGGCCCCGGCGTTACGGATAAACGCGACAAAGCACGATATACTGTCAACATTATTTTGACAGTAAGCCAGGCAAGCGATGCTTAATCTACAGCGAACGGCAATGTTTATCGCCGTAGCGGACACCGGCAGTTTCACCGCCGCGGCGGAGGCG
This sequence comes from Enterobacter cloacae complex sp. I2, assembly GCF_014896205.1. NCBI lineage: Bacteria > Pseudomonadati > Pseudomonadota > Gammaproteobacteria > Enterobacterales > Enterobacteriaceae > Enterobacter > Enterobacter cloacae complex sp. I2. The sequence continues at coordinate 232,639 of NZ_JADBRA010000001.1, read as the reverse complement.
ATGGGGCTGACAAAAGCGGTGGTCAGTTTCCATATTCGTCAGCTTGAAGAGGAGCTGGGTGTAACTCTGCTGCTGCGATCCACCCGTCGCCTGACGCTGACCGAGGCAGGAAGGCTTTTTCATCAGCGAAGCGTGATGCTGTTAAGGGATGCCGAGCGATTGCAGGATGACGTTCGCGCCAACCATGCCGGGCTGACGGGAGAACTGCGGATCACTACCACGCCCGAGTATGGCTCGCACGTTGTGGTGCCTTTGCTGGCTGAATTTAGCCAGCAGCATCCAGACCTTCGCGTGCGGCATGTCTCGTCCTCGGTGTATGCCGATCTTATCGCGGAGCGCTTCGATGTCGCTATTCGGCTGGGTACGCTTGCCGATTCGCGCTATCACGCCGCATTGATTACCACCTTCACCATCCTGCCCGTGGCAACGCCAGGCTGGCTGGCAAACCATCCGGTTGAATCGCTGGAGCAGCTGGCAGATGCTGACTGGATTATTCACGAGCGTTTAACTTCGCCGCTGCGCTGGCAGGTGAAAGGCGTTGATAGACATCCGGTGTCCTTTGAGATTAAAAAAGCACCGCGCCTGTATGCAGACAGTGCCCAGGCGCTGATGGCTTTTGCCCTAGCCGGATGTGGGGTGGCACTGTTGCCGGCGTGGCTGGTGCGAAACGCACTGGAGGCGGGGGATCTGGTCTCGCTGTTACCGGCGTATACGTTTGCTCAGCAGGGCATTTATGCCGTCTATCCCGATGCCCAGCATGTGCCGGCAAAAGTGCGCACGTTTATTGATTTCATGCGCGTCAGGGCTGGTTAATCGTGCATCATCTTTATGATGAGCGCTACAAATTGCTCTCGTTCCGCGTCGTTAAGGCGCCCTAAAAACGCCTCATCCACCTTATTTCCAATCGGTTTACTGCTTCCCAGCAGGGCCTCACCTTCAGCCGTCAGGAAGACAAAGCGACGGCGCTTGTCCGCAGGATCGTGCTCGCGCCTGACCAGACCGCGTGATTCCATACGGCTCAGCATTTCCGCCAGCGTCGCTTTGGTGCTCACCGCGACGTCAGTCAATGCAACCTGCTCAATCCCAGGATTTTCAGCTATCGACCGCATCACCGCATATTGTGGCTTGGTCAGCTCGGGTAAAGCGTGCTGCCACTGGGCGGTATGCTGTTGAAAAAGCTGGCGTAGCAGGTGAAAAGCTTCTTGTCTTAACTCCATGAACACTCCGACGGAAAAATATTCCTTCTATGATAGCCGCTCTCGGCCTGAATTTTAACGCGAGAGTTTTTAGCGATAAGTGTGATCGTGTACGAACGATCTTGTCAGGCGCAGGATCCAGGAGTAGTTTACTTAATATGTTCGTATACGAACGAGTTTATTGAGGTGCTGAATGAGACTGATTGTAGGAATGACGGGCGCGACGGGTGCGCCATTAGGCGTGGCGCTGTTGCAGGCGCTGCGGGAAATGCCTGAGGTGGAAACGCATCTGGTGATGTCAAAGTGGGCAAAAACCACGATTGAGCTGGAAACCCCCTTCACCGCGCATGACGTTGCCGCACTGGCGGATGTCGTTCATAGCCCTGCCGATCAGGCTGCCACCATCTCCTCCGGCTCGTTTCGCACCGACGGCATGATCGTCATCCCGTGCAGCATGAAAACGCTGGCGGGTATCCGCGCGGGCTACGCCGAAGGGCTGGTGGGACGTGCGGCAGACGTGGTGCTGAAAGAGGGGCGCAAGCTGGTGCTCGTTCCTCGTGAAACGCCGCTCAGCACTATTCATCTTGAGAACATGCTTGCCCTTTCACGCATGGGCGTGGCGATGGTGCCGCCTATGCCTGCGTACTACAACCACCCGCAAACCGCCGATGACATCACCCAGCACATCGTGACACGGGTGCTCGACCAGTTTGGTCTGGAGCATAAAAAAGCCCGACGCTGGAAGGGTTTGCAGGCGGCGAAACATTTTTCACAGGAGAATAACGATGGCATTTGATGATTTGAGAAGCTTCTTGCAGGCGCTCGATGAGCAAGGGCAGCTGCTTAAAATTGAGGAAGAGGTTAACGCGGAGCCGGATCTGGCGGCGGCCGCCAACGCTACCGGGCGCATTGGCGATGGCGCGCCTGCGCTGTGGTTCGATAATATCCGCGGCTTCACCGATGCCCGCGTGGTGGTGAACACCATCGGCTCGTGGCAAAACCACGCCATTTCGATGGGGCTGCCGGCGAATACCCCGGTGAAAAAACAGATCGACGAGTTTATTCGTCGCTGGGACACATTCCCCGTCGCGCCAGAGCGTCGTGCAAACCCGGCCTGGGCGGAGAATACGGTTGACGGAGAAGACATCAACCTGTTCGACATTCTGCCGCTGTTCCGCCTGAACGACGGCGACGGGGGTTTTTATCTTGATAAAGCGTGCGTTGTCTCGCGCGATCCGCTCGACCCCGATCACTTCGGCAAGCAGAACGTCGGTATTTATCGGATGGAAGTGAAGGGCAAGCGTAAGCTCGGCCTGCAACCGGTGCCGATGCATGATATCGCGCTGCATCTGCATAAGGCCGAAGAGCGCGGCGAAGATCTGCCCATTGCGATTACGTTGGGTAACGATCCGATCATCACCCTGATGGGTGCCACGCCGCTGAAATACGATCAGTCCGAATATGAGATGGCCGGCGCGCTACGCGAAAGCCCGTATCCGATTGCGACGGCCCCGCTGACCGGTTTCGATGTGCCGTGGGGGTCAGAAGTGATCCTGGAAGGGGTGATTGAAGGCCGGAAACGCGAGATTGAAGGGCCATTCGGCGAGTTTACCGGGCACTATTCCGGTGGACGCAACATGACGGTCGTGCGCATCGATAAAGTGTCTTACCGTACCAAACCCATTTTCGAATCTCTCTACCTGGGGATGCCGTGGACCGAAATTGATTATCTGATGGGGCCCGCCACCTGCGTGCCGCTTTATCAGCAGCTGAAGGCAGAATTCCCGGAAGTGCAGGCGGTTAACGCCATGTACACACACGGCCTGCTGGCGATTATCTCCACCAAAAAACGGTACGGCGGTTTTGCTCGTGCGGTCGGGCTCCGCGCCATGACCACGCCGCACGGTCTGGGCTACGTGAAGATGGTGATTATGGTGGATGAGGACGTCGATCCGTTTAACCTGCCGCAGGTGATGTGGGCGCTGTCATCAAAAGTCAATCCGGCGGGCGATCTGGTACAGCTACCGAATATGTCTGTGCTGGAGCTTGACCCCGGCTCCAGCCCGGCGGGGATCACTGACAAGCTGATCATTGATGCCACCACGCCTGTCGCCCCGGACAACCGTGGCCACTACAGCCAGCCGGTACAGGATCTCCCTGAAACCAAAGCCTGGGCCGAAAAACTGACCGCGATGCTGGCGGCACGTCAATAAGGAGGAAAAAATGATTTGTCCACGTTGTGCCGATGAACATATTGAAGTAATGGCAACATCACCGGTGAAAGGTGTCTGGACGGTATACCAGTGTCAGCACTGTCTGTATACCTGGCGCAATACCGAACCGCTGCGCCGGACCAGCCGTGAACACTATCCTGAAGCATTCCGTATGACGCAGAAGGATATTGACGAGGCACCGCAGGTGCCGACGATCCCGCCTCTGCTGTAAAGAAAAAGCCCGGTGGCGCTGCGCTTACCGGGCCTACGGGTTTTGTAGGCCGGGTAAGGCGAAGCCGCCACCCGGCAAAACAGACCGCATAGAACTAAACCAGACTCTTCAGCCGATAAATCCACTCCAGCGCCTGACGCGGCGTCAGCGAGTCCGGATCCAGGTTTTCCAGCGCTTCCACGGCCGGAGACGTCTCTTCCGGGGCCGCCAGCAGCGACATCTGCGTGCCATCTATCTGCGTGGCTGCCGCATTCGGTGACAAACTTTCCAGCTCACGCAATTTCTGACGCGCGCGCTTAATCACCTCTTTCGGCACGCCCGCCAGCGCGGCGACGGCCAGGCCATAACTCTTGCTTGCCGCGCCGTCCTGCACCGTGTGCATAAAGGCGATGGTATCGCCGTGCTCAAGCGCATCAAGATGGACGTTAGCCACGCCTTCCATTTTCTCTGGCAGCTGTGTCAGTTCGAAATAGTGAGTCGCGAACAGCGTCAGCGCCTTGATTTTATTTGCCAGACTTTCCGCACACGCCCAGGCCAGAGACAGGCCGTCATAGGTGGACGTACCGCGTCCCACTTCATCCATCAACACCAGACTGTTCTCTGTAGCGTTATGCAGTATGTTGGCGGTTTCGGTCATCTCGACCATAAAGGTGGAGCGACCGCTCGCCAGATCGTCCGCCGCACCCACGCGTGTGAAGATTCGGTCGACAGGACCAATCTCAACCTTCTGCGCAGGAACGTAGCTGCCAATATAGGCGAGCAGCGCGATGAGGGCTGTCTGGCGCATATAGGTACTTTTACCGCCCATGTTGGGGCCGGTAATGATCAGCATTCTTCGCTGCGGTGACAGGTTCAACGGGTTGGCAATAAATGGCTCGTTCAGCACCTGCTCAACCACCGGGTGTCGGCCTTCGGTAATGCGAATGCCGGGTTTGTCAGTGAAGGCTGGGCAGGTGTAATTCAGCGTCTCGGCGCGCTCGGCCAGATTTACCAGCACATCCAGCTCGGCCAGCGCGGCGGCGCTCTGTTGCAGGTCAGCCAGGTGCGGCATCAGGATATCGAACAGCTCGTCATAAAGCTGTTTTTCCAGCGCCAGCGCTTTACCTTTCGACGTGAGAACTTTGTCCTCGTACTCTTTCAGCTCGGGAATAATATAGCGCTCGGCGTTTTTCAGCGTCTGGCGGCGAACGTAGTGAATCGGTGCCAGGTGGCTCTGGCCACGACTGATCTGGATATAGTAGCCGTGCACGGCGTTGTAGCCGACTTTAAGGGTATCGAGCCCCAGACGTTCACGCTCGCGGATTTCCAGCTTATCCAGATAATCCGTCGCGCCATCGGCCAGCGCGCGCCATTCGTCCAGCTCTTCGTTGTAACCCGGTGCAATGACGCCGCCATCGCGCACCAGAACAGGTGGCGCATCAATGATGGCGCGTTCCAGCAGCTCGCGAAGCTCGTTAAATTCGCCCATTGTTTCGCGAAGCTTTTGCACCGGCGCGCTGTCGACTTCTTCCAGCTGAGCGCGCAGTTCCGGCAACTGCTGGAAAGCGTGACGCATACGGGCGAGATCGCGTGGACGCGCGGTGCGCAATGCCAGACGTGCAAGGATTCGCTCAAGATCACCCACCTGACGCAGCACCGGCTGCAACTCGGTGTAACGATCCTGCAATGCGGCAATGGTTTGCTGGCGGCCGATGAGCGTTTCGGTATTGCGAATCGGCATATGCAGCCAGCGTTTAAGCATACGGCTGCCCATTGGGGTAACCGTGCTGTCGAGCACCGACGCCAGCGTGTTTTCAATGCCGCCAGCGAGGTTCTGTGTGATCTCCAGGTTGCGGCGCGTGGCGGCATCCATGATGATGCTGTCCTGCTGACGCTCCATGGTAATGGAACGGATATGGGGCAGGGCGGTACGCTGCGTATCCTTCACGTACTGCAACAGGCAGCCTGCTGCACACAGCCCGCGCGGTGCATTTTCCACGCCAAAGCCAATCAAATCGCGCGTGCCAAATTGCAGGTTCAGCTGCTGACGCGCGGTATCAATTTCGAACTCCCACAGTGGACGACGACGCAGGCCGCGGCGGCCTTCGATCAGCGCCATCTCGGCGAAATCCTCTGCGTAAAGCAGTTCTGCCGGATTGGTGCGCTGTAGCTCGGCCGCCATGGTTTCACGGTCAGCCGGTTCACTCAGGCGAAAACGACCGGAGCTGATGTCCAGCGTGGCGTAGCCAAACCCTTTACCGTCCTGCCAGATGGCCGCCAGCAGATTATCCTGGCGCTCCTGAAGCAGGGCTTCATCGCTGATGGTCCCCGGCGTGACGATGCGCACGACCTTGCGCTCAACGGGGCCTTTCGACGTTGCCGGGTCGCCAATTTGTTCGCAGATGGCGACAGACTCGCCCTGGTTCACCAGTTTCGCCAGATAGTTTTCAACCGCGTGATGCGGGATGCCCGCCATCGGGATCGGCTCACCTGCCGACGCGCCACGTTTCGTCAGGGAAATGTCGAGCAGCTGAGACGCACGTTTCGCATCGTCATAAAAAAGCTCGTAAAAATCGCCCATACGGTAAAACAGCAGAATTTCTGGATGCTGTGCTTTCAGCTTCAGATACTGCTGCATCATCGGCGTATGTGCGTCGAAATTGTCGATTGTGCTCATGGAGTTATGATATCCATTTCTTTGAAAATATTACGCTTTGAGCGGCTCAATGGCCGATTGTTCCTTCTATTGTCGCATGAAAAAAAGGTGCGGCGCAGAAAAAAGTCACGACTTTACGAGGCTTCTTCCGCCATCAATTCAATGACGATTTTCCCGTGCTCGACGCCCACCCGAACCTGAGAGTTGGTGGTAAACCCCGCCTTTTCAAGCCAGTCGCCCTTCAGGCTCAGCGCGGCGTGTACGCTGTAGCGTTTTGGGATTTTCGTTTTACGATCTTCATGACGTTTTCTGAAGTAACCCACTTTTAAGTGACGATAGGGTTTGGCGATCGCGATCTGCTGCATAGGCTCTCCGGTTAACAGGGCAAAGGTAGTACTTCATGCCTGTATAAAATACCAGTAAAAAGCAGCGGGGGGACGGGTAATTCTGGAAGGACGCTTCAGAAATTGGAATGCAATGACTGAAAATGCGCAGATAAAAAGGTATTATAAATACACTTTATTGGTGAGGACGACGTCATGTCCGGTAAACGTATTTCACGCGAAAAAAAGACGATCGCCAGAATGATCGCGCTGTATGAACGCCAGTGTCCTGAGGCTTCAAGGGAAGAAGGACATTATCAGGCGCTGAAGGCGTATGCCGATAAGCGGCTGGATAAATGCGTGTTCGGTGAGGAAAAGCCCGCCTGCAAACAGTGCCCTGTACACTGCTATCAGCCCGCCAGACGGGAAGAGATGAAGAAGGTGATGCGCTGGGCAGGGCCACGGATGTTATGGCGTCATCCGATTCTGACTATCCGTCATCTGATCGACGATCGCCGTCCGGTGCCGGAATTACCGGAAAAGTATCGGCCCAAAAAATAATTGACTCAGCGCTGCAATGGGCGACAAATCACGCTCAGGGCGACGGCGCTACACAGCGGAAATACCGCCAGCAGCAGCCAGGGGTAAATGGCTTGCGTTGAGGGCACCAGCGCCTTGTCCAGCAGACTGCCTAACCCTAAATTCCCCGCCAGCACCGCAACGCCGCCGGCGGTGGAGAGCGCGCCATAGTGCGCCCCAAGCGTCGACTCCTCGGCAAAATATGGGATCAAATCTTTTGCCGACGGCACCAGCAACATCTGTCCGAGCGTTAACAGCGTGACGAGGCTTGCGGAGGGCAGCAGGCGCAGCCAGCCTTCCGGTGGCTCAGTCGCCGCAAAGAGCGCCACGCTGGCAAACGAGGCGGAGAGCAGCAAAAAGCCCACAGGTAAAATCCTCACCGCACCCACTTTTCGGGCGAAGCGGGCGAGGGGCAATTGCAGCACAATAATCAGCACTGAGGCCAGCATAAACAGCGGTCCCAGGTCTTTCTCGTTGCCACCGGCGCGCTGGATCTCCACCGGCAGCGCCAGATAAAGCTGGTTATAGCTTAACAGCCATGAGCTGTAGGCAATGATAAAGGCGACGAAACGCGGCTGACGGAACGTCGTCCACCAGGGCAGAATTTTCAGCGGCTTCGTGCTGTGGGGCGCTGCAGGCAGGCAGAAAAAGAGCACCACCAGCGCAACGATAAATATCCCTGCGCCAGCGAGCGCAACCTGGCGAAAACCCAGCCCCGTCAGCAGGGCACCCATCACCGGGCCGAGTACGGCGCCGAGTTCACCGCACACCGCAAACAGCGCAAACCACTCCGCACGGCTGCGTTTACCCGTTGCCTCACTTTGCGTTCCCGCTTTTGCCAGCAGGGCTTCTATTGACGGTGAGAACAGCGCGCCGCCAATGCCCGTCAGACAGGCCCCCAGAATGATGGGCCACAGCGATTGCCCAAAGGCCAGCAGCAGATAACCCGCCACGCGGACAATGCAGCCGCTGAGGATCACGCTCTTCGCGCCAAACCGGTCTGAAAGCGCGCCGCCGACAATAAACATTCCTTGCTGGGAGAAGGTGCGCAGCCCCAGCACCAGCCCGATCAGCCCGCCGGAGAGCAGCATATCGTCACGTAAGAAGATCGCCAGGAAGGGAACGACCGCGTAAAAGCCGATATTAAACACAAACTGGCTGCCCAGCAGAACGGGCGGCCAGAGGGTGGTGGCAGGGCGAAGAGGCATCATTTTAACTTGTCCCTACACGATAAAATGAATGTGCTTTTTGCCGTGGTACGGCGAGATCTCGATTCTGGTTTTCACTCTGAATACGTCCCAGAGGAGTTCCTCGGATAAAATGGCCTGCGGGGTTCCGGTCGCTACAATCTGCCCTTGCTGCATCACGATCAGCGAATCGCAGAACATGGACGCGTGATTAAGATCGTGAATGGCGACGATGCTGGTCACCGGCAGCTCGCTGATGAGCTGCATGAGCTGCATCTGGTGATGAATGTCCAGGTGATTGGTCGGTTCATCCAGCAGGATCTCGGTAGGCGTTTGCGCCAGGGCGCGGGCGATATGTACCCGCTGACGCTCGCCGCCGGATAAGCTCAGCCAGCCCTGTTCGCTGCGATCCAGCATATCCACGCGTTGCAGGGCGGCGGTGACGGTTTCGTCATCCTGCGCGCTCCAGTTCGAGAAGGGGGAGTGGTGCGGAATACGCCCCAGTTTGACCACGTCACGCACGCGCATATTGGCGTCGGTCATTCCGTGCTGTTCAACAAACGCCACGCGGCGCGCCAGCTGCTTTTTGGCGATGCGGGCAATGTCCTGTCCGTCGAGCGTTACGCATCCGGCATCCGGGCGACGCAGGCCCGCCAGAATGCGCAACAGCGAGGATTTACCGCAGCCGTTAGGGCCAAGCAGACCCACCGTTTCGCCCTGGGAAACCTTCAGCGAAACATTATTCACGATAACCTTTTTACCTACCTTCCAGGTGATATTGTCGGCGCAGATGCTCATCATTTATTCCTTGAGCGGTAGATAATCACGGCGAAGAACGGTACGCCCACCAGCGCGGTAACGACGCCAACCGGCAGGCTTTGCGGGGCAATCAGCATCCGCGAGGCGATGTCGGCCAGCACCATCAGGATCGCCCCCGCCAGCGCGCTGGCAATCAGCAGCGTGCGGTGCAGCGGCCCGAACAGGAAACGCATAACGTGCGGCACGACCAGCCCCACAAAACCAATCGAGCCCGCCATACTGACGATGGTCGCGGTGATGAGGGCCGTGGTGGTGAACAAGGCCAGGCGCACCCAGGGCACGGCAATGCCCAGCGAGGCGGCGGCATCATCACCAAAGGTAAAGGCGTCCAGCGCGCGGGAGTAGTAAAGACAGACGGCAAGCCCCGCCAGCACGACCACCAGCGCCAGCTGAAACTCAGGCCAGCGTACGCCGCTAAAGCTGCCCAGCAGCCAGAACATCACGTCGCGCGCCTGCTGTGCGCTGGCAGAGGTGCTGATGGTATAGGCGGTAATGGCGTTAAACAGCTGAGAGGCCGCCACGCCCGCCAGAATGGTACGTTCATTGCCGCCGCGCGCGCCGTTCGTCAGAAAGGCGACAAACGCAAAGGCGGCGAACGCCCCGGCAAACGCACCCGCAGAAAGGGACACCGCGCCGGTGCCGAGACCCAACACGACGACCGAGACTGCGCCCGTTGACGCCCCCGCCGAGACGCCGAGCACGTAAGGTTCCGCCAGCGCATTCTTCAACAGGCTTTGCAGCACGGCGCCGCAAATGGCTAACCCGGCGCCGCAGCACGCTGCCACCAGCGCCCGGCTGAGGCGAAAGTCCCAGATCACGCTCTCATAGATGCGGTTGAGCGGAACGTCGGTCAGCCCCAGCTTATTGCTGATGGCGTAGAACACGTTGTTCAGCGGGATAGACAGCTCGCCGAGGCTCACGCCAAAGGCGATCGCCAGAAACAGCAGCACGAACGCGAGCAGGCACGACGCGGTCAGGAATACGCCCTGACGCATCTGAAGTACGGCGGTGGTCATCAGTTCAGTCCCAGTTTTCTGAGCTGTTCGCCGACCTGTTCAGCACCGTAAAGCGTGCGGATCGTCGGGTTCATGGCCTGACCATCCATTATCACGATATGACCTTTCTTCACCGCGTCGAGCTGGCTGACGGCAGGATCGCTTTTCAGGAATTTGATTTTTTCTTCGGCGTTATCCAGTGCCCAGCGGTTACGATCCAGGCTTGAAACCACAATCACGTCCGGATTGGCGGCAATAATGCTTTCCCAGCCCACGGTCGGCCATTCGGTCTCAGAAGTAATGGCGTTATGGCCGCCCAGCACGTTGGCAATAAAGCCGGAGGCACTGTTTTTACCGCCTACATAGGCGTCAGCCGAAGGCGAGGAGCTTGAGAACCAGAAAACAAAGGAGAGGTCTTTTTTGTTTTTGCCAAATTCCTGGCGCAGGTCTGCTTCACGTTTTTTGAAATCGGCGATAACGGCCTGGCCGCGCGCTTCGACGTTGAAAATTTTAGCGAAATCTTCGATCTCTTTATAAAGGTAGGTCATGTCCCACAGCTTCTGACGGCTGCCGTACATGTCGCCCGCTGCTTTTTTGGTGGCGCACATGCCCGGCGACAGGTAGCTGTTTACCCCCACGGTCGCCAGATCTTCTCGTTTGGCAACTTTGCTTTCCGGTCCGAGCAGCAGCGGCAGCTGAGCAGGTACGAAGTCGGGGTTTTGCGAAAGGATGGATTCAAGGGTCGGGATTTCTACCGTCAGGGTGTTGATTTTGGCATTCTGCTCCGCCAGCTGCGGCAAGACTTTGGTCGGCCAGAACGCGCTGGCTTTCACCTTATCTTCCAGACCCAGCAGCAACAAAATCTCAACGGTATTCTGACCCAGGGCAACGACGCGCTCGGGCGCTTTGGTGAATGTCTCTTTATACCCGCAGTTTTCTATCGTGAGCGGATACGTGGTAGCCAGAGCTGTACTCATTGATGCAACCGTCAGGCCTAACGCACAGAGAACCTTTTTCATTAAACGCTACCCTTCATTAAAATTATGTTGATGCAAATGAAACGCATTATTAAGGCGGAATTTTATACAGAGGAAAATATATTGTGTCAATGTGGAACAATTACGCAGAGTAATGAAAGGCGGCGCCATGAACGGCGCCGGAATGACGGGTTAAATCAGGCTCTCTTTATCAATTCCCAGACGCTTCATGCGCGAGAGCAGGGTGGTGCGCTTCAGCCCAAGCCGTTGCGCCGCGCCTTTCGGTCCGGCTACCACACCGTTGGTCTCTTTCAGTACGCGCAAAATCAGCTGATATTCATCTTCGCCTTCCTGCGCGACTTCTGCCGAAAGCGTGGGGGCTTCCTGATGGGTGACCTCAGGCAAAGAGAGCTGAAGGACGTTCCCGCGCGTCAGCAGTACCGCGCGCTCAATGACGTTTTCCAGCTCGCGCACGTTCCCCGGCCACTCCATCGCCGAAAGGGTACGTAGCGTTTCAGCAGGAATACTGTCGATATTCCGCCCCATCCGGCGGGCAATCTTCGCGGTAAAGGCCTTCACCAGCAGGGGGATATCTTCCGGGCGCTCGCGCAGCGGCGGCAGGCAAATCGGGAAGACGTTCAGGCGATAGTAAAGATCGCTGCGAAACTCGCGGTCGGCGACCATTTTTTTCAGATCGCGGTTGGTGGCGGCAATCAGACGCACGTCGGTCTGGATCAGCTTATTGCTGCCGAGACGCTCAAACTCCTGCTCCTGCAAAACGCGCAGCAGCTTGGGCTGAAGCTCCAGCGGCATATCGCCCACTTCGTCGAGGAACAAAGAGCTTTTATCCGCCAGTTCAAAACGGCCCAGCCGCTGGCTGCTGGCGCCGGTAAAGGCGCCGCGCTCGTGGCCGAACAGATCGCTTTCCAGCAAGCCAGCTGGCATCGCCGCGCAGTTCATCTTCACCATCCGGCGGCTGTTGCGGTTACTCAGGTTGTGGATCGCCCGGGCAATCAGCTCTTTCCCGGTGCCGGTTTCACCGAGGATCAGCACCGTGCTGTCGCTCTGCGCCACCATCTCCACCTGCTTAAGCACGCTGTACATGGCATCGCTACGCCCGATGATTTCGCCAAACTCGCTGTCCACGTTGTTGAGCTGCTCGGTCAGCGCCAGGTTTTCGTCCACCAGCCGCTCTTTCAGGCGGTGGATCTCCTGATAGGCGAGGGCGTTATCCAGCGCGATGGAGATACGCTCGGCGATCTGGCGCAGCAGCTTCAGGTTGGCGGTGGTGAATACGGCTTCATCGCACTGCGCCAGTTTGAGCACGCCGAGCATGGTGTTGCCGGACATCAGCGGCAGCAGGCACAGGGTCTGGATCTTGTTGCCCCAGGTGTTAAACAGCATCCGCTCGTAGGGTGCTACCGGATCCTGCTCGCTGAGGTTCAGCAGCAGGATCTCTTTGCTTTTAAATACCCGTTCAGACAAGGTTCCCGCTTCGTCCACCTCGCTCTGCTCGTGCGCCGGGTTAGCTTCATCAAGGTAGTGGGTGGAGTAGATGTTCAGCTTGCCTTTCCGGTTCCCGCGCAGCGCGATGCTGATGGCGTCGATCCTGAAATAGTGATGGATCTCTTTGGCGACTTCGCTCACCAGCTCGTCCATATCGAGACGCGAGAGTACGGCATTGGTGATGGCGACCAGAATACGGAAGTTATCGCGCTCGCGGCTCAGCAGGTCGTAATCCACGTTATTGGTGACGCGGCTTTGGATCTGCTCTGCCACGACGGACACAATCTGCGTGAAGGTATGCAACCGCTCGTACTCCGCCTCGGTCCAGGGCTGGTCGGTAGTGCGGATAAACTCGCAGCCGCCAAAAATTTGCCCCTCCACCGCCAGCGGCAGCATGCTGTAGTGGCCGAACGGATGATAAAGGTTGCTCTCTGCCAGCTTCGGCCAGGCCTGGCGAAACTGGTCAAAATTGCAGTGCAGGGCTTCCGGGCGGGAGAGAATACGCCGCACCGGGCCGTGGGCCAGAAACGTTTCATCTTCATATTCGAAGATTTTGCCGTTATCACGCGTTGAGAAATAGCTCGCGCGGTGGGTTGCGCTATGCCAGAGCACAATGGCGGCGCTGTCCGCCAGCGCTGACTGCCTGACCAGCCGGGTCAGGGCATCGCTCAATGCGCCAAGGTCGGGCTGTTGTAAAAGTATGCGCGTGATGTCAAACAGGCCCTGCTGTCCAAGATCGCTCATCGGTGTATACGGCATTATTGCTTTCCAATAGAAACTGGCAAAAAAAACGTCAGCGCTGACCGCTTTTGGCGCGGTCTAGCAAATTCGGGGTAACGGTTCAGCGTGCGGCAGATCCAGCGTGCGCTTCACGCCGTATAGCCCGGTCAGGCGCACCCCTTTGCGCTCAACCACTTCACCTATAATGGCGGCCTCTTTCCCTGAAGGATGGGCACGTAGCTGCTCCAGCACCGCCCCGGCAGACTGGCGTTCCACGCCAATCACCAGCTTGCCCTCGTTGGCAAAGTTAAGCGGGTCAAGTCCCAGCAGTTCGCACAGGCCGCGAACGGCAGGCCTGACGGGCAGGCTGCGCTCGTTAAGCTCAATACCACAGCCACTGCTGGCGGCAAACTCATGCACCACGGCATTGACACCGCCGCGGGTGGCGTCGCGCAGCGCTTTTACGCCGGGCACCGTTCGCAGCGTCTGGATCAGCGGCGTGAGGACTGCGCAGTCACTGCGCAGATCGCCGTCCAGGCCCAGGCCTTCGCGCAGGTTCAGGATGGTTGCCCCGTGGCAGCCCAGCGTTCCGCTGAAGATCAGCACGTCGCCCACGGAAAGCCGCTGCGCGCCCCAGTGAATGTCGGCAGGGATCGCCCCCATGCCGGCGGTGTTGATGAAGAGCTTATCGGCCGCGCCGCGCTGGACCACCTTGGTATCCCCGGTCACGATAGCGATCCCCGCCTCGCGGGCGGTGTGCGCCATGCTGTTGACCACTGCCGCAAGCGTCTCCATCGGTAATCCTTCTTCGAGGATAAACCCGCACGAGAGGTAGCGCGGAATGGCGCCGCTGACGGCCACGTCGTTGGCCGTACCGCAGACGGCGAGCTTGCCAATATCGCCGCCGGGGAAGAATAGCGGGTCAATCACGTAGCTGTCGGTGGAGAACGCCAGCCGGTCGCCGTGTGCGGTGAGGGTTGAGAGCGCGATGCGCGCCTGATCCTCCTGCTCGGCGAGCCAGGGGTTATTAAAGGCATCCATGAACAGCCGGTTAATCAGCTGCTGCATCGCCTGTCCACCGCTTCCGTGCGCCATTTCCACCGTGTTCATGCTTCACACTCCTGGTTGCGATAGTGATACCACGCGGCGCATGCCCCTTCGGAGGAGACCATCAGCGCGCCAAACGCGGTTTGCGGGTTACAGGTGTTGCCAAATAGCGGGCAGTGATGAGGTTTGCATTTGCCGGTAAGCACCTCGCCGCAGCGGGCCCGGGGATCGTCGCACACCTGCTGCGGCTGAGGGCGGAAGTGCGCTTCGGCATCAAATTCGCGATAGGCAGGTGTCAGGCGCACGCCGGATTCCGCAATCAGCCCCAGCCCGCGCCACTCGCTGTCGCCCTCAACGCTAAACACGTCGGCAATCGCCTGCTGCGCCCGTCCATTTCCCGCATCGGGCACCACGCGGCGGTACTGGTTTTCCACCGCGCTCAGGGACGCTATTTTCTGCTCAACCAGCATGGCTACGCCTTGCAGTAGATCAAGTGGCTCGAATCCAGCCACCACTAACGGACGATTGTACTGTTCAGCAATAAAACCGTAGGCGTCTGTGCCGATGACCATGCTGACGTGGCCCGGCGCCAGAAACGCGTCGATGCCGTTATCCGGCGCGTCAAGCAGGCTGCGCAGCGTGGGGATCAGCGTGATGTGCTGGCAGAATAAGAAAAAATTAGTGACGTTGCGGGCTTTTGCCTGCTGGAGGGTGATGGCGGTGGCGGGCATGGTGGTTTCAAAACCCAGCCCGAAAAAGACGACCTTGCGGTCAGGGTTAGCCTCTGCCAGCGTCAGGGCATCCATCGGGGAGTAGACAATCCGCACGTCCGCGCCCCGCGCCTTTGCCTGGAGCAGCGAGCCATTTTTCCCCGGCACGCGCATCGCGTCGCCAAAGGTGCAAAAAATCACGCCGGGCCGGCTGGCGATGTCGAGACAGCTGTCGATGCGCCCCATCGGCAGCACGCACACCGGACAGCCGGGGCCGTGGATAAACTCGATGTTCTCCGGCAGCAGCTGGTCGAGGCCAAATTTGAAGATGGCGTGGGTGTGGCCGCCGCAGACTTCCATGATCCGCAGCGGCCGGTCTGCCGTATAGTCCAGCAGCGACGCGCGGGATTTTAGGCGATCGATAAGCTGCAACACCCGCTCAGGTGCGCGATATTCATCAACGTAACGCATGTGTTATCGTTCCTCCCCATACAGCAGGGCGCCCACGTCCGGCTCAACGTCGAACATATTCTGTAGCGCGTCCAGCGTGTCGCGGGCTTCCTGCTCATTAATCACGCTCATCGCAAACCCCACGTGGACCAGCACCCACTGACCGAGACGCGATGCGCCGGTTTCGTCGTGGCTGCCCACCAGCGTCAGGTCGACATCGCGAAGGATGCCGCAGACTTCTACCCTGGCCTGATTGCCGTCAATGGAATGAATTTGTCCGGGAACGCCTATGCACATCGTTCGCTCTCCAGCCAGTTCAGCCAGGCGCCCATCCCGTCACCGCGCGTGGCGGAAACCAGCAGGATCTCAATGTCCGGGTTCACTTCCCGGGCGTAAGCCACGCACTTATCCACGTCGAAGTTGAGGTACGGCAGCAGGTCGACTTTGTTCAGCAGCATGAGGGAGGCGGCGGCAAACATATGCGGATACTTCAGCGGCTTGTCCTCTCCTTCCGTAACGGAGAGCACCGCCACTTTATGCCGTTCGCCAAGGTCGAAGCTTGCCGGACACACCAGGTTGCCGACGTTTTCGATAAACAGAATGCCGTGCGCTTCCAGCGGCAGGCGCGGGGCGGCGTCGGCAATCATCTGCGCATCCAGGTGACAGCCCTTGCCGGTGTTAACCTGAATGGCGGGCGTGCCGGTTTCGCGGATGCGCGCCGCGTCGTTAACGGTTTGCTGATCGCCTTCGATCACCGCGCAGGAGATGCGTTGGTTCAGCCGTTTGAGGGTTTCGGTCAGCAGGGTGGTTTTACCGGAGCCGGGGCTGGAGACCAGGTTGAGCACCAGCTGTTGACGGGCCGCAAAGCGGGCGCGGTTGCGGGCGGCGAGATGGTTATTTTTGTCCAGCACGTCGATCTCCACCTCCAGCATCTGGCGCTGGCTCATGCCCGGCGCGTGGGTACCCGCTTCGCCGTGGCCGTAATGCAGGTCGCCCGCGTCGGAACGCTGCGGCGCAAAGGTGATGCCGGTCAGTGCCGCCGCGGGACGCGGGGCAGGGGAAAAGGGCGCGGAGCGAAACGCGGAGTGAGGACGGTGTTCATCCCCTTCTATATACAGGTTGCCTTCGGCGCAACCGCAGGTACTACACATAACTTACTCCTTCTCGATTTCGAGGCGCTGGATCTGCATGCCGTCATCCGCCACGATGCGCAGCCCGCTGCTCTGGCACTGCGGACAACGCTGCACCTTCGATGAAAGCAGCGTGACGTACTGCTGACACTGCTCGCACCAGCACTCTGCCTGCTGCTCCTCGATATGCAGCGCGCAGCCTTCCGCCAGCGTGCCGCGGCACACCAGTTCAAAACAGAAGGTGAGGGCGCTGGTCTCGACGCAGGAAAAGGCGCCGACCTTCAGCCAGACGCCGGTCACGCGTTTTGCGTGGTTCTGCACAGCCTGCTGTTCGATAAGTTCCAGGGCCCGCTGGCAGAGGGTGATTTCGTGCATGACGCCTCCTTAATGAATTGCCCCTTCAATGCAATAACGGTGCCAACTTGGTTTTGGCTACGGCGTGACGATGTCAACGCTGTCGAAATGACACGTCGACACCGCGGCGGTGACAGTATGCTTTCCTGTAAAATTCATTTAAATCAATAAATTAAAAACTGGCACGAAATCTGCTTAACAGCCGCTAACTCCATTAACCGGATACCTTTTATGACTATTTGGGAAATTAGCGAAAAAGCGGATTACATCGCGCAACGTCATCAGCAGCTCCAGGAGCAATGGCACCTGTACTGCAATTCACTGATCCAGGGGATTACGCTGTCGAAGGCCCACCTGCATCACGCCATGAGCTGTGCAGCGCAGGGGGACATGCGCTTTGTGCTGTTCGGACACTTTACGATTTACGTCACCCTGGCGGAGACCTTCAACAGCCACACGATTGAGTACTACGTCGAGACGAAAGAGGGCGACAGGCACTGCATCGCCCGGGCGCAGCTGATGGCCGACGGCATGGTGGACGGTCACGTCAGCAACCGCGATCGCCAGCAGGTGCTGGAGCACTATCTGGAGAAAATCGCGCCGGTTTACAACGGCCTCTACGCCGCCGTTGAGCATGATCGGCCGATCAACCTGAAACAGCTGATCGACGGAAAATCCTCAGCGAACGTGGCCTGAAAAACGCGTGTCGAGAAGTGTCGATAAGACAGTTTTTTTCGTCAAAAATGACCATCACCAGAGGATTGCCCGGTGAACCGTTTTGTAATTGCTGACTCGACGGTCTGTATTGGCTGTCGGACCTGTGAGGCGGCGTGCTCGGAAACGCACCGCCTGCACGGGCTCCAGTCCATGCCGCGCCTGCGCGTCATGCGTAATGAGAAAGAGTCTGCCCCGCAGCTCTGTCACCACTGTGAAGATGCCCCGTGCGCGGGTGTCTGTCCCGTCAACGCCATCACCCGCGTCGATGGCGCAGTGCAGCTGAACGAAAGCCTGTGCGTGAGCTGCAAGCTGTGCGCCATCGCCTGTCCGTTCGGTGCCATTGAATTTTCCGGCAGCCGTCCGCTGCATATTCCGGCGAATGCCAACACCCCGAAAGCGCCGCCTGCGCCACCGGCTCCGGCACGCGTGAGCACGCTGCTGGACTGGGTGCCGGGCGTGCGCGCCGTCGCGGTGAAGTGCGACCTGTGCAGCTTTGATGAGCAGGGTCCGGCCTGCGTGCGGACCTGCCCGACCCGGGCGCTGGTCCTGGTTAACATTCGCGATATTGCCCGCACCAGCAAGCGTAAGCGCGAGCTGACCATTAATACCGACGTCGGCGATCTTTCGCTGCTGCGGGCGCTAAACGAGGGGGCGAAATGAACGCGATAGTAATGATGACCAGCGGCGTGGCCTGGTTTGCTGCCGCCGCGGTCCTGGCGCCGATCGTCTCCTTCCATAAAACGTTGAGCGGCTGGATTGCCGGCATCGGCGGGGCGGTCGGCAGCCTGTTGACGCTGGCGGCGGGCGGCGTTGTCCTGATCGACGGCCAACCCGTCGACACAACCCTTCCGCTGATTCACCACGCCGTTGAACTCACGCCGCTGAACGCCATCTGGCTGGTGACCTTTGGCCTGTGCGGGCTGTTTATCAGCCTGTTTAATATCGACTGGCACCGCCATCAGCAGACCAAAGCGAACGGCCTGCTGGTTAACCTGCTGATGGCCGCCGCAGTCTGCACGGTTATCGCCAGCAACCTTGGCGCGCTGGTGGTGATGGCCGAAATCATGGCGCTGTGCGGCGTGTTCCTGACCGGATGCAGCGCCTCCGGCAAGCTGTGGTTTGCACTCGGACGCCTCGGCACGCTGCTGCTGGCGCTGGCCTGCTGGCTGGTGTGGCAGCGTTTCGGCACCCTGGACTTTGCCGCGCTTAACGGCCAGACGCTGGGCAACGACGTCTGGCTGCTGGGCGTCGTCGGCTTTGGCCTGCTGGCCGGGATTATCCCGCTGCACGGCTGGGTTCCGCAGGCGCATGCGAACGCCTCTGCGCCTGCCGCCGCGCTGTTTTCGACGGTGGTAATGAAGGTCGGTCTGTTCGGCGTTCTTATGATAACCCTGACGGGCGGTCAGCCGCCGCTGTGGTGGGGCGTGGCGCTGCTGATTGCGGGGATGATCACCGCCTTTGTCGGCGGGCTGTACGCCCTGATGGAGCACAACATCCAGCGCCTGCTGGCGTACCACACCCTGGAAAACATCGGGATTATCCTGCTCGGCATGGGCGCGGGCGTCACCGGGCTGGCGCTCAACCAGCCGGCGCTGATTGCCGCCGGGTTTATCGGCGGTCTGTATCACCTCGTCAACCATAGCCTGTTTAAAAGCACCCTGTTCCTCGGCGCGGGCAGCGTCTGGTTCCGCACCGGGCACCGCGATATCGAAAAGCTCGGCGGCATAGGCAAAAAGATGCCCGTCATTTCGCTGGCGATGCTGGTGGGGCTGATGGCGATGGCCGCGCTGCCGCCGCTGAACGGCTTTGCCGGAGAGTGGGTGATTTACCAGTCCTTCTTCGCGCTCGGCCAGAGCGACGCGTTTATCGGGCGTTTACTCGGCCCGCTGCTGGCGGTGGGCCTGGCGATCACCGGCGCGCTGGCGGTGATGTGCATGGCGAAGGTCTACGGCGTCACCTTCCTCGGCGCGCCGCGCACCCGCGAAGCGGAAAACGCCTGCTGCGCCCCGGTACTGATGACCACCAGCGTGGTCGCGCTGGCGCTGTGCTGCATCGCGGGCGGGGTTGCCGCGCCGTGGCTGCTGCCGCTGCTGGGCCACGCCATTCCGCTGCCGCTGGCGACGGCGCATACCGTCGTTTCCCAGCCGATGATGGCGCTGCTGCTGATTGCCGCACCGCTGCTGCCGTTCGTGCTGATGCTGTTCTTCAGACGCGACCGTCTCGCCTCCCGCTCGCGCGGCGCGGCGTGGGCCTGCGGTTACGAACACGAGCCGTCGATGGTTATCACCGCCCACGGTTTTGCCATGCCGGTGAAGGAGAACTTTGCCGCCGTGCTGAAGCTGCGCCAGTGGCTTAATCCGCAGGGCTGGGTGCCGGGCTGGCAGAGCGCTGCCGTGCCCGTGCTGTTCCGCCGACTGGCGCTGATCGAACTGGCGGTGCTGGTGGTGATTGTGATTTCACGAGGAGCCTGACATGAGTCTGTTACTGGCAATTCTTCAGGCGCTGGTGCTGTTCGCCGCCGCGCCGCTGCTGTCGGGCATCACGCGCGTGGCGCGCGCCCGAATGCATAACCGTCGCGGGCCTGGCGTGCTCCAGGAGTACCGCGATCTTTTCAAGCTGCTCTCCCGCCAGAGCGTCGCGCCGGATGCCGCAGGCTGGGTGTTCCGCCTGACGCCGTTTGTGATGGTCGGCGTGATGCTGACCATCGCCACCGCGCTGCCGGTGATCACGGTAGGCTCGCCGCTGCCGGTGCTCGGCGATCTGATCACGCTCATCTACCTCTTCGCTATCGCGCGCTTCTTCTTTGCGATTGCGGGCCTGGATACCGGCAGCCCGTTTACCGGGATCGGCGCCAGCCGCGAGGCGATGCTCGGCGTGCTGGTGGAGCCGATCCTGCTGCTGGGGCTGTGGGTGGCCGCGCAGGTTGCAGGTTCGACCCACATTAGCTTAATCACCGACACCGTTTACCACTGGCCGGTGGCCCGCTCCATCCCGCTGGTGCTGGCACTCTGCGCCTGCGCGTTTGCCACGTTTATTGAGATGGGCAAGCTGCCATTCGATCTCGCGGAAGCGGAGCAGGAGCTACAGGAAGGGCCGCTTACCGAGTACAGCGGCTACGGCTTTGCGGTGCTGAAGTGGGGCATCAGCCTGAAGCAGCTCGTCGTGTTGCAGATGTTCGTGGGCGTTTTCTTCCCGTGGGGGCAGATGACGCACTTCTCTGCGGGCGGCCTGCTGCTGGCCGTGGTGGTGGCCGCGCTCAAGCTGATTATCGGCGTGCTGGTCATCGCCCTGTTTGAGAACAGCATGGCGCGTCTGCGTTTTGCGGCAACCTCGCGCATCACCTGGGCCGGTTTTGGTTTTGCATTTTTAGCGTTCGTCTCCTTGCTGGTGGCGTGATTAAAGAGAGTATTTATGTCTGAAGAAAAGAAAGGTCAGCAGTATCTCGCCGCGTTGCATCAGGCCTTCCCCGGCGTGGTGCTGGAGGAATCCTGGCAAACCAAAGACCAGGTAACCATTACCGTAAAGGTGAACTATCTGCCGGAAGTAGTGGAGTTTCTTTACTACCGGCAGGGCGGGTGGCTGTCGGTGCTGTTTGGCAACGACGAGCGCCAGCTCTGCGGCAACTATGCGGTGTATTACGTGATGTCGATGGAGCAGGGCGAGAAGTGCTGGCTCACCGTGCGCGTCGAGGTCGACCCGAATAAGCCGGAATACCCGTCCGTGACGCCGCGCGTTCCTGCCGCCGTCTGGGGCGAGCGCGAGGTGCGCGACATGTACGGCCTGGTGCCGGTCGGCCTGCCGGACGAGCGTCGTCTGGTGCTGCCGGATGACTGGCCGGATGAACTCTATCCGCTGCGCAAGGACAGCATGGACTACCGCCAGCGTCCGGCCCCGACCACCGACAGCGAAACCTACGAGTTCATCAACGAGCTGGGCAGCAAGAAGAACAACGTGGTGCCGATCGGCCCGCTGCACGTCACCTCTGACGAACCGGGCCACTTCCGCCTGTTCGTCGACGGCGAAAACATCATCGACGCCGACTACCGCCTGTTCTACGTTCACCGCGGCATGGAGAAGCTGGCGGAAACCCGCATGGGCTACAACGAGGTCACGTTCCTCTCAGACCGCGTGTGCGGCATCTGCGGCTTCGCCCACAGCACCGCCTACACCACCTCGGTGGAAAACGGCATGGGGATCGTGGTGCCGGAGCGCGCGCAGATGATCCGCGCTATTTTGCTGGAGGTGGAGCGCCTGCACTCGCACCTGCTGAACCTCGGCCTGGCCTGCCACTTCGTCGGTTTTGACTCCGGGTTTATGCAGTTCTTTCGCGTGCGCGAAGCGTCGATGAAAATGGCGGAAATTCTCACCGGGGCGCGTAAAACCTACGGCCTGAACCTGATCGGCGGGATCCGCCGCGACCTGCTGAAAGACGACATGATCAAGACCCGCCAGCTGGCGCAGCAGATGCGTCGCGACGTGCAGGAACTGGTGGACATGCTGCTCAGCACGCCAAACATCGAGCAGCGCACCGTCGGGATTGGTCGTCTTGATCCTGAAATTGCCCGCGACTTCAGCAACGTCGGCCCGATGGTGCGCGCCAGCGGCCACGCCCGCGACACCCGCGCCGATCACCCGTTCGTCGGCTACGGCCTGCTGCCGATGACCGTGCACAGCGAACAGGGCTGCGACGTGATTTCTCGCCTCAAGGTGCGGATCAACGAGGTCTACACCGCCCTGAACATGATCGACTTCGGCCTGGACAACCTGCCGGGCGGTCCGTTGATGGTGGAAGGTTTCACCTATATTCCAAACCGCTTTGCCCTCGGCTTTGCCGAAGCGCCGCGCGGGGATGATATCCACTGGAGCATGACCGGCGACAATCAGAAGCTCTACCGCTGGCGCTGTCGTGCGGCGACCTACGCCAACTGGCCTACCCTGCGCTATATGCTGCGCGGCAACACGGTCTCTGACGCGCCGCTGATCATCGGCAGCCTCGATCCGTGCTACTCCTGCACCGACCGCATGACGGTGGTGGACGTGCGTAAGAAGAAAAGCCAGGTGGTGCCGTACAAAGAGCTTGAGCGTTACAGCATTGAGCGCAAGAACTCGCCGCTGAAATAAGGACTCGCCATGTTTACCTTTATCAAAAAAGCGATCAAAACCGGCGCGCAGACCAGCAGCTATCCGCTGGAGCCGATCCCGGTGGATAAAAACTTTCGCGGCAAGCCGGAGCATAACCCGCAGCAGTGCATCGGCTGTGCGGCCTGCGTCAACGCCTGCCCGTCAAACGCCTTAACGGTGGAAACGGACCTCAAAACCGGCGAGCTGGCCTGGCAGTTTAACCTCGGGCGCTGCATCTTCTGCGGGCGCTGCGAGGAGGTTTGCCCGACGGTCGCCATCCGACTTTCTCAGGAGTACGAGCTGGCGGTGTGGAAAAAAGAGGATTTTCTCCAGCAGTCGCGCTTCGCGCTGTGCACCTGCCGCGTCTGCAAGCGTCCGTTCGCCGTGCAAAAAGAGATCGACTACGCTATCGCGCTGCTGAAGCACAACGGCGACGTCCGCGCGGAGCAGCATCGTGAAAGCTTTGAAACCTGCCCGGAGTGTAAGCGTCAGAAGTGCCTGCTGCCGTCTGACCGCATCGATTTAACCCGCCATATGAGAGAGGCCAGCTGATGGAAAACTTACTCGGCCCGCGCGACGATAACGGCATTCCGGTGCCGCTGACGGTGGAGGAGTCCATCGCCAGCATGAAGGCGTCGCTGCTGAAAAAAATCAAACGCTCGGCCTACGTTTACCGCGTGGACTGCGGCGGCTGCAACGGCTGTGAGATCGAGATCTTCGCCACCCTGTCGCCGCTATTTGACGCCGAGCGCTTCGGCATCAAAGTGGTGCCATCCCCGCGCCATGCGGACATTCTGCTGTTTACCGGGGCGGTGACCCGCGCCATGCGATCGCCCGCGCTGCGCGCCTGGCAGTCTGCGCCGGATCCAAAAATCTGCATCTCCTACGGCGCCTGCGGTAACAGCGGCGGCATCTTCCACGATCTTTACTGCGTCTGGGGCGGCACCGACAAAATCGTGCCGGTGGATGTCTATATTCCGGGCTGCCCGCCGACGCCCGCCGCCACGCTGTACGGCTTTGCGATGGCGCTCGGCCTGCTGGAGCAGAAGATCCACGCCCGCGCCCCTGGCGAGATCGACAACCAGCCCGCGGCCATTCTGCATCCGGACATGGTGCAGCCGCTGCGCGTGAAGGTGGACCGCACGGCGCGCAGGCTGGCAGGCTACCGTTACGGGCGTCAGATTGCCGACGATTACCTGCGCCTGCTGAGCCAGGGCGACCATCAGGTGGCGCGCTGGCTGGAGGCGGAAAACGATCCGCGTCTCAATGAGATCGTAGCGAACCTGAACAGCATTGTGGATGAGGCGCGTATCCGATGAGTGAAACGGTGGTGTTCAGCCAGCTGAGCCGTAAGTTTATTGATGAGAACGACGCCACGCCGGATGCGGCGCAGCAGGTGGTCTATTACAGCCTGGCGATTGGGCACCACCTCGGGGTGATCGACTGTCTTGAAGCGGCGCTCAGCTGCCCGTGGCCGGAATATCTGGCGTGGATCGCCACGCTGGAGGAGGGCAGCCCGGCGCGGCGCAAGATGGAGGGCGTACCGAAGTACGGCGAGATCGTTATTGACGCCAACCATATCACGATGCTCGCCAACGCCTTTGACGCGGCGCTCGGCAGGCAAACCCCGGCGCAGCAGGCGTGGAGCAAAACGCTGCTCGGCATGCTGCACGATATTCATCAGGAGAGCGCCATCTACCTGATGGTGAGGAGATTACGTGACTGACGTTTTACTGTGTGTCGGCAACAGCATGATGGGCGACGACGGCGCGGGCCCGCTGCTGGCGGAGATGTGTGGCGCAAAACCGCAGGGCGACTGGGTGGTAATCGACGGCGGCAGCGCGCCGGAAAACGACGTGGTGGCCATTCGCGAGCTGCGCCCGGAAAGGCTGTTGATTGTGGATGCCACCGATATGGGGCTGAACCCGGGCGAAATCCGCCTGATTGACCCGGACGACATCGCCGAGATGTTTATGATGACTACCCACAATATGCCGCTGAACTATCTTGTCGATCAGATTAAAGACGACGTGGGCGAGGTGCTGTTTTTGGGTATCCAGCCGGACATTGTCGGGTTTTATTACCCGATGACGCCGCCGGTGAAGGCGGCGGTGGAGGAGGTGTATTCGCGGCTGGCGGGGTGGGTTGGGGACGGCGGGTTTTCTCCGCTCTGAGCAGTGCCGGGTGGCGGCTACGCCTTACCCGGCCTACAAAACCGTAGGCCCGGTAAGCGTAGCGCCACCGGGCAACAGGCTACGCCAGATCCGCCCCGTTACTCGCAATCACCTTCTTATACCACCAGAACGATTTCTTACGCTTTCTCTCCAGCGTCCCGTTGCCGGCGTCGTCGCGGTCAACGTACACAAACCCGTAGCGCTTGCTCATCTCCCCCGTTGAGGCAGACACCAGGTCAATGCAGCCCCAGGTGGTGTAGCCCATCAGCGGCACGCCGTCCGCAATTGCATCGCCCATCGCGCGGATATGCTCGCGCAGGTAGCTGATGCGGTAGTCGTCGTTAATCTCGCCATTTTCATCAATGACGTCCTTCGCGCCGAGGCCGTTTTCCACCAGGAATAGCGGCTTCTGGTAGCGGTCGTACATCATGTTCATGGTGATGCGCAGGCCGAGAGGATCAATACCCCAGCCCCACTCGCTTACCTGAACGTGCGGGTTACGTAGGGACTTCACGATGTTCGCCGCGCTGGTGTTGCCCGCGTTCATGTCCGCCGACGCGCAGCGCGAGGCGTAATAGCTGAACGAGACAAAATCGACGGTGTTTTTCAGCAGTTCGTCGTCGCCGGGATCTTTCACAATCACGACGCCTTTTTCGCGGAACACGCGGGCAGAGTAGGCCGGATAGCTGCCGCGCGCCTGCACGTCGATGAAGAACAGGTTCTCGCGATCTTTCTCCAGCGCCGTCCACACGTCTTCCGGCTTGCAGGAGTACGGGTAAAAATTGCCGCCCGCCAGCATGCAGCCGACCTGGTTTTCCGGGTTGACCTCGTGGGCGATTTTGGTCGCCAGCGCGCTCGCCACCAGCTCGTGGTGCGCGGCCTGGTATTTCACCTGATCCTCGTTTTCACCTTCCTCAAACACCAGCCCCGCGCCGGAGAACGGGCTGTGCAGCATGATGTTGATTTCGTTGAAGGTCAGCCAGTATTTCACCAGCCCGTTAAACGCCTCGAAGCAGGTGCGGGCGTAGCGGGCGAAGAAATCCACCATTTTGCGGTTGCGCCAGGAGCCGTACTCCGTCACCAGGTGCATCGGCACGTCGAAATGGCACAGGGTCACCAGCGGCTCGATGTTGTACTTTTTGCACTCCTCAAACACCGCGCGGTAGAAGGCGATGCCCTCTTTATTTGGCAGCGGCTCGTCGCCGTTCGGATAGAGGCGGCTCCAGGCAATCGAGGTGCGGAACACCGTAAAGCCCATCTCCGCCATCAGGGCGATGTCTTCTTTGTAGCGATGGTAAAAATCAATCGCCTCGTGGCTCGGGTAAAATTCGTCGTCACGCAACGAAAACCGTTTTTCCTTACCGACCTTTACCGCCAGACGGTGTGCGCCATGGGGGATCATATCGACCGTCGTCAGTCCTTTGCCGCCTTCACGGTAAGCACCTTCACTCTGGTTGGCGGCAAGCGCGCCGCCCCATAAAAATCCTTGTGGAAAAACAGACATTCTTACCTCGCTTTCAGTTTATGCTTCTGCTGCTTTGTTCTGGACCGGTGCGGTTTGCAGGGCGCGTGCTTTTTCGGCTTCGTCTTCAACCGGAATATCCTCGAACCCTAACAGCAGGGTCAGAACAAACGACAGCACGACCGCCAGCCCCATCACGCCAAACACCCAGACGATGGTCATCGGGTTGGCCGGATCGAAGAACTGCACGCTGGTGAACAGCCCCGGCGCCGCCATTGAGTGGCTGGCAAGGCCTGCCATGCCTGCGACCGCGCCGCAGATAAAGCCGCTGATCAGGCTCGCAATCAGCGGGCGCTTCAGACGTACCGCCACGCCGTACAGGGCCGGTTCAGAGATCCCCGCCATGATGGCGGAGGCCGCTGCCGCCAGCGCCGTCTGGCGCAGCTCCGGGTTTTTTGTTTTCCACGCCACCGCCAGCGACGAGCCACCGAGCGACAGGTTAGCGCCGATTTCCGACGGCATCACCATCCCTTCTTTGCCCGTTTCGGCAATGGTCTGGATGATGGTTGGCGTAAAGACGCGGTGCATCCCGGTCATCACCAGCAGTGGCCACAGCGCGCCCATGATGGCAACGGACAGCCAGCCCAGATAGCCGTGGATGGTGTAGACCAGCGCCGAGATGGCGCTACCGATCCAGATCCCCAGCGGGCCAATCAGCACGATGGCGAGCGGGGCGGCAATCAGCACGATCAGCATCGGCTTCAGGAAGTTTTTCGTCACTGCCGGGGTGATGCGATCCACCCAGCGTTCGATATACGACAGGCACCAGGTCATGACCAGGGCCGGGATCACCGTGTAGGTGTATTTCACCGCCGTCACCGGGATCAGCGCGAACTCAACGTGCTCGCCCTGCGCGGCTTTCGCCATCAGCTCGATAAAGCTCGGGTGAACCAGCACGCCCGCAATGGCAATCGCCAGCGACATGTTGGTTTTGAACTTCACCGCTGCGGAAGCCGCCACCATCAGCGGCAGGAAGAAGAAGGCTCCGTCGCCGATGACCGTCAGAATGGTGAGCGTCGGCGCGCCTTTTTCCAGCACGCCGGTCATTTCGAGGATCATCGCCAGCAGCTTGACCATTGAGCCACCGATGATCGCCGGGATCAGCGGCGACATGGTGCCGATCAGCGCGTCGAGGATCCCCGCGCCAATCCGGCGCAGCGTGAGTTTCTGTGGACCTTCCGGTACGGCAGGTTGCAGGTTGGCTGGCAGCAGGTTCACCACTTCACGGTACGCCTGGGACACGGTATTGCCAATAATCACCTGGCACTGGTTGTCGTTGCGCACCACGCCGAGCACGCCGCTGATGCTTTTCAGGCGCGCGGCGTCGGTAAGGCTTTCGTCTTTCAGAACGAAGCGCAGGCGCGTCATGCAGTGGGTGACGGCGACGATGTTGTCTTTGCCGCCCAGCGCGCTGACAACGTCGTTTGCCAGCGCGGCGTAGTTTTTGGCCATCGGAAATGTTCCTGTTATCGTTGTGTGAAATGTAGGAAACCGGTTTCACATAATCATCATGAGTTTCTTTTTAACGCACAAGATCGCTTTTTATGCATTTTTTCGTTTCGTGATGACGATCACTCGTGGCCGTAAAAAGCGTGACAACGCTGCTGCGACAATTTTTCTGCGGTGAAGTACACTGCGGCTCATCGGTTTTGAAGGGAATAACACTATGACCACGATGCTGGAAGTGGCGAAGCGGGCGGGCGTGTCGAAAGCGACGGTTTCCCGGGTGCTGACGGGAAACGGATACGTTAGCCAGGAGACCAAAGATCGGGTATTTCAGGCCATCGAAGAGAGCGGGTATCGCCCCAATTTGCTGGCGCGTAACCTGGCGACCAAACGCACCCAGACGCTTGGGCTGGTGGTGACGAACACCCTTTACCACGGCGTCTACTTTAGCGAGCTGCTCTTTAACGCCGCGCGGATGACGGAAGAGAAGGGCCGTCAGCTGATCCTGGCGGATGGTAAACACAGCGCCGAAGAAGAGCGCGAGGCGATCCAGTACCTGCTGGATATGCGCTGCGATGCGGTGATCATCTACCCGCGTTTTCTGAGCGTGGAAGAGCTGGACGAGATTATCGACAAATGCGAGCAGCCGATCGTGGTGCTCAACCGCCGTTTGCGGAAAAACAGTAGCCACAGCGTCTGGTCCGATCATAAAGCGTCGTGTCAGGACGCGGTTTCGCAGCTGATCGCGAAAGGCCACCGGGACATTGCGTTTATCACCGGCTCGCTGGATTCACCGACAGGCGTGGAGCGTCTCTCCGGCTACCGGGACGCCCTGGCGCAGCACGGCATTGCCCTGCGCGACGCGCTGATCGCCGAAGGGAAGTGGAGCCCGGCCAGCGGCGCGGCGGCGGTCACACAGCTGCTCAGCCGTGGCGAAGCGTTTACCGCGCTGGTGGCGAGCAATGACGATATGGCGATCGGTGCCATCAAGCAGCTGCACGAGAGCGGCGTCGCCATGCCGGACGCGGTGTCCGTCATCGGCTTTGACGACGTGGCGATTGCGCCCTACATCGTGCCGTCTCTCTCCAGCGTGCGCATTCCGGTGACGGCAATGATCCAGGAGACCATCAGCCGCCTGATTTTCATGCTCGACGGCGGTGAGTTTAAATACCAGCAAACCTTCTCCGGCGAGCTTGTCCTGCGCGACTCCGTTACTGACGGCCCGCATCGCTGACGTCGACATCTGTCATCGTCACTAATGACGATGACAGCGATCAACGTTATTTATCTTATTTTAAATCAATAAATTAAAAACTGGCACGGTTTATGAATAGCTTCGCGCATAACAGTGATGCCGGAGAAGCAGATGAACCGTTTTATTATGGCCGATGCCAGTAAATGCATTGGTTGCCGTACCTGTGAGGTCGCGTGCGTGGTGTCCCATCAGGCAGAGCAGGATTGCGCCGCTCTGACTCCCGACACTTTCCTGCCGCGCATTCACGTCATTAAAGGCGTGAATATTTCCACCGCCGCTATCTGTCGCCAGTGTGAAGATGCGCCGTGCGCCAACGTCTGTCCGAACGGCGCGATCAAGCGCGAGAAAGGTTTTGTGCACGTGATGCAGGAGCGCTGCATCGGGTGCAAAACCTGCGTGGTGGCGTGTCCGTATGGCGCGATGGAGGTGGTGGTTCGCCCGGTGGTGCGCAACAGCGGTATCGGGCTGAGCGTGCGCGCGGAGAAAGCCGAAGCCAATAAATGTGACCTCTGCTACCACCGTGACGCCGGTCCGGCGTGTATGGAAGCCTGTCCGACGCATGCGCTGGTCTGCGTCGATCGCGACAAGCTCGAACAGATGAGTGCCGAAAAACGCCGCCGCGCGGCGTTCGACACCTCGTCATCGCTGCTGTTTTAAGCTGCAATGCGCGTGAACGGCGTACAGCTTCGGGTGCGTGGCAAAGTACAGGGCGTAGGGTTTCGGCCCTTCGTCTGGCAGCTGGCGCATCGGCTCAAGCTGACAGGCGACGTGTGCAACGACGGAGAGGGGGTCCTGGTGCGTCTCGCGGGCAGTGGGGGTGACTTTACCGCGAGACTGCGCCAGGATTGCCCACCGCTGGCGCGTATCGATCACGTTGAAACGCAGCCGTTCAGCTGGACGACGCTGCCGGACGCGTTTGTCATCCGCCACAGCGAGAGCGGGGCGATGGACACGCAAATCGTCCCGGATGCCGCCACCTGCCCCGCTTGCCTGGCGGAAATGCGCGATCCCCGCGAACGTCGCTATCGCTACCCGTTTATTAACTGCACCCACTGCGGCCCGCGTTTCACCATCATCCGCGCCATGCCGTATGACCGACCGGCCACGTCGATGGCCCCATTTCCCCTCTGTCCGCCGTGCGAAACGGAATACCGCAATCCTGCCGATCGCCGTTTTCACGCCCAGCCGGTGGCCTGCCCGGACTGTGGACCGCAGCTGGAGTGGCGAGCCGGAGACACTGTTGCCACTCGCGAATCGGCCTTAAACGCGGCGGTGGAGAGGCTGAAAAACGGCGGGATCGTGGCGGTTAAAGGGCTGGGGGGATTTCATCTGGTTTGCGACGCGCTTAACCCCCGGGCGGTACAGACGTTGCGGGCACGCAAGCAGCGCCCGACGAAGCCGCTGGCGGTGATGATCCCCCATGCGGATGATCTGCCGCAGGCCATTCAGACGCGGTTACGCTCTTCCGCTGCGCCGATTGTGCTGGCGCCAAAAGCCTCTCTTCCCGCGTTTCCTGAGGAGATTGCCCCGGGGCTGAATACGGTCGGCGTGATGCTGCCCGCGAACCCGATCCAGCATTTGTTAGTGATGGCGTGCCGGCGCCCGCTGGTGATGACCTCCGGTAACCTGAGCGGTCGGCCGCCCGCCATCACCAACCCGCAGGCGCTGGAAGCGCTCCGCGACGTGGCTGACGGTTTCCTGCTGCACAACCGCGACATTCTGCAACGGATGGATGATTCGGTGATGGATCAGGAGGGCGCAATGCTGCGTCGCGCGCGGGGTTTTGTGCCGGATGCCATCACATTACCCGCCGGATTTCGCGATATCCCTCCCATGCTGTGCACCGGCGCGGACATGAAAAATACCTTCTGCCTGGTGCGCGGCGGCCAGGCGGTGCTGAGCCAGCATTTTGGCAACCTTCGCGACGAGGGCGTTGACGCCCAGTGGCGCGCGGCGCTGGCGCTGATGCAGCAGATTTACGCTTTTCAGCCGGAACGCGTGGTGTGCGATGCCCATCCCGGATATCACGCCCAACGGTGGGCGCAGGCGCAGGGGCTGCCCGTTGCAACCGTGCTGCATCATCACGCGCATGCGGCAGCGTGTCTGGCGGAGAACGGCTGGCCGCTGGACGGCGGGGATGCTATTGCCCTGACGCTGGACGGGATCGGCATGGGCGAGAATGGCGCGCTGTGGGGCGGCGAGTGTCTGCGGGTGAACTATCTCCACTGCGAACGGCTGGGCGGTCTGCCTGCCGTGGCGCTGCCCGGGGGCGATCTGGCAGCGAAACAGCCGTGGCGCAATTTGCTCGCCCACTGTCTGGCGTTCGTACCCGACTGGCAGCAGTACCCGGAAACAGAGGCGGTGCAGCGTCAAAACTGGCCGCTGCTGGCAACGGCGGTGTCACGCGGTGTCAATGCGCCGCTGGCCTCTTCCTGTGGTCGTCTGTTCGACGCCGTGGCCTGTGCGCTGGGCATTGAAACGCAGCGCTATGAGGGCGAAGCCGCGTGCCGGCTGGAGGCGCTGGCCGAACGGTGCGCGGGAGTCGAGCATCCGGTGACGCTACAGGCGGATAACCTCACGCTGTTCTGGCAGCAGTGGCTGGCCTGGCGGGCGGAACCCGGCGAGCGCGCCTGGGCATTTCACGATGCGCTGGCGAAGGGGCTGAGTGAACTGGCGGCAACGCATGCGCGCCGACTGTCGCTCTCTACGGTGTGCTTCAGCGGAGGTGTCCTTCACAACCGCCTGCTGCGCGCGCGCCTTCGTCATTACCTTTCCGATTTCACGCTTCTGTTTCCTTCGCGCCTGCCCGCAGGTGACGGAGCGATCTCCTTCGGGCAGGCGGTGGTTGCTGCCGCCCGGTCATGTTCACAAAGGATTTAAAATGTTACGACTTTTACGCAATGAACCTCGTGCAGCGTGCCTGCTGCTGGCTCTGGTGATGGCTAATCTGCTGGCCTGGGGGCTGGCGTGGCAAACCTTTAGCGGCAGTACGGCGCTGATGGCGGCCAGCCTGCTGGCCTGGTGTTACGGGCTGCGCCACGCGGTGGATGCCGACCATATCGCGGCGATTGATACCGTCACGCGTAAGATGATGCAGCAGGGCAAACGCCCGTCCGGCGTGGGCGCATGGTTTTCCCTCGGACACTCCACCATCGTGGTGCTGGCGTCCATCGCCATTGCAGCGACCGCTACGGCGTTTCAAAAAAATATGGCGTGGTTCCACGAGACCGGCAGCCTGATTGGCACCGCCGTCTCCGCCACCTTCCTGCTGGCGATGGCGCTGGTGAATATGGTGATCCTGCGCGGCGTCTGGCGCAGTTTCCAGTCGCTGAAAAACGGCAGGCCTGTGCAGGGTGACATTACGCTGCCTGCGCAGGGTGGCGTCATGAACTGGCTGTTCGGCAAAACCTTCCGCCTCGTCAATAAAAGCTGGCAGATGTATCTGGTGGGTTTCCTGTTTGGCCTCGGCTTCGACACGGCCACCGAAATTGGCGTGCTGGGGATCTCCGCCGCCAGCGCCTCCAGCGGGATGTCGGTGTGGTCGATCATGATCTTCCCGGCGCTCTTCGCCAGCGGCATGGCGCTGGTGGATACGCTCGATAACCTGCTGATGGTGGGCGCCTACGGCTGGGCGTTCAACAAGCCGCAGCGCAAGCTGTACTACAACATGACCATCACCGGCACCTCGGTGGTGGTGGCGCTGTTCATCGGCGGGCTGGAAGCGCTGGGTCTGCTGATGGACAAGTTCGCCCTCAGCGGCGGCGTGTGGGATCTGATTGGCGCGGTGAACGACAACCTGGGTGACGCCGGGTTTGTGGTGGTCGGGCTGTTTGTCGCCTGCTGGCTGATTTCGATGGTGAACTACCGCTGGCGTGGCTATGATGCGCTGGTGGTGCGGTCCTGAATCACTTAGCCCTGTTTTTGCCCGGCGGCGCTGCGCTTGCGCGGGCCTACAAGGTTTGCCGTTTTGGTGTTAAGTAGGCCGGGTAAGCGGAGCGCCACCCGGCATTACGAGGGTTAAGCAGGAAGCGATTTCAGCAGCGCGAAGGCCTCTTTCATTCTGTCTTCGCTGACAACAAAGGCGCGCATCTGACCCTCAGCATCCGTACCGCGCGCCACCATGCCCTGAGGCTCTATGGCTATTTGCCAGTTCAGATCCTGACGCTGCGTTTCACCGGCGAGATGCAGCGGTAATTCCGGCGTTTTTACTTTCACCAGCATGGCGGGTAATTTCACCGGAGCGCTGCCGCCGAGCAGGTTTTTCGCCAGGAACATGGCGCTTAACTGAATTGGTTGCAGGAACGGCAGCACCTTTCCGTTAATTTCCGCGCAGTCGCCCAGGGCATAAATGTCCGGCTGGGTGGTTTGCAGGTAGCTGTCTACCTTCACGCCGCGGTTTATTTCGGCCCCTGCGCGGTGCGCCAGCGCGGTTTCCGGGCGCAAACCCGTCGCCGCGATAACCACATCCACTTCCACGCTGCGGTGGCGGTCGAGCGTTGCAAGAACGCCGGTTTCGGTTTTGCTCAGGCTCTGCAACTGCGATTTCAGCAGCAGATGCACGCCCATGTCGGTCAGACGATGCTGTAAGCGACTGCTTACTTCTGCCGGCATCAGCGCCGACAGAATGCTGGCCGCGTGGTCAACCAGGGTGACGGATTTACCCGCCCGACAGAAGTCCATCGCCAGCTCGGTGCCAATCAGCCCGCCGCCGACAATCATCACCCTGGCGGCATCGCGTAGCCGGGTTTCGCTGGCCTGATACTCCTGCTGGCTGTTGAGCGTGACCATCAGCTCGCGGCCCTCAACCGGCGGCACAAACGCAGAGGCGCCCGTCGCCAGCACCAGCTTGTCGTACTGCCAGGTATGATCTTTCGCTTTCACCACATGGGCGTCGGCGTCAATATCCGTGACCCAGGTGTACGGAAACAGACGCAGGTTAAACTGCTCTGCGAACTCCCCCGCCGTCTGGCGGGTGAGATCTTCGGCGCGCTGATTCTGGCTAATGACGTGGCTTAAATCAGGCTTGTTGTATTCGTCCATGCTGTCGGCGGCGATCACCGTCAACGGCACGTGAGCATCCTGTTTGCGGATATTTTTCACCAGCTGGCGGGCGGCAAAGCCCGAGCCGATAATGACGATGCCGTGGCTCATTTTGCCTCCGTTGCCAGTTCATCAAAGACGTCTTTGCCGAGGGAACATTCAGGGCAAAGGAAGTTGTCCGGCACCTCGCTCCACGGCGTACCCGGCGCGACATCCTGCAACGGCTCGCCCAGTTCAGGATCGTAAATCCACTGGCAGACGCTGCACTGCATGCAAGGGCCGAGGTCGGCAGCGGCAGGGGCGGCTTCTGCTACGGCTTCCGGCGCAACCGCCGCGGCGGGGGCGGTTTGCGGCAGCGGCGCAAGCGCCCACTGGCGTGCAATGTCGCGGCCGTGCTGGCGACAGACTTCCAGCGCGTCGAGGTCCGGACGCCATTTCGCCTTCAGGCTCATGGACATCTCAAAGCCGGCATCCTGTAAACGGGTGGAGAGACGGTCTACCGCGCCGCCGCTCCAGCCGTGAGAGCCAAAGGCGCTGGCGCGTTTGTTACGAAAGCGCAGGCCGGTCATCTCTTCCACCAGTCCGGCAATCTTCGGCATCATCACGTTGTTCATGGTGGAGGTACCCACCAGCACGCCCTTGGAGCGGAAGACGTTGGTCAGGATTTCGTTTTTATCGCTACGCGCCACGTTGAAGATTTTCACCGCCACGTTCGGGTCAACTTCGTTGATGCCCTGGGCAATCGCGTCCGCCATCATGCGGGTGTTGTTGGACATGGTGTCGTAGAAGATGGTGATGCGGTCTTCCTGGTAATCCGCCGCCCATTTCAGGTACAGCTCGACAATCTGGGTGGGGTTTTCACGCCATACCACGCCGTGGGAGGTCGCAATCATATCCACCGGCAGGTTGAAGCCGAGGATCTCGGTGATTTTTGGCGTGACCAGACGGCTGAACGGGGTCAGGATATTGGCGTAGTAGCGCTGGCACTGTTCGAACAGCTCGGTCTGATCCACTTCATCATTAAACAGACGTTCGTCGCAGTAGTGCTGGCCGAAGGCGTCGTTACTGAACAGCACCGCGTCACCGGTCATGTAGGTCATCATGCTGTCCGGCCAGTGCAGCATCGGAGTTTCCACGAAGATCAGCTGCTTGCCGTTGCCGATATCCAGCGAATCGCCGGTTTTTACGGTGTGGAAGTTCCACTCCGGATGGTGGTGGTGACCATTGATGGAGTCAATGGCGTTGGTGGTGCAGTAGATCGGAGTATCCGGAATATAAGACATCAGCTCGGTCAGGGCCCCGGCGTGATCCTCTTCCGCATGGTTGATGATGATGTAGTCGATGTCGTTCAGGTCGATTTCACCGCGCAGGTTCTGCACGAACTCACGGCTGAATTTGTGATCGACGGTATCGATCAGGACGTTTTTACCTTCACGGATGAGATAGCTGTTATAGCTGCTGCCGCGCAGCGTTTTGTATTCCGTGCCGTGAAAATCACGTACTTCCCAGTCACGTTGACCCACCCAATGAATGTTATTTTTAACCAGAATAGACATAGCAACCTCAACTTAATACAGCGTTTTCAAATAAGATGGTTTGCTTATATCAAGTTGCGTGCCAACTTTTTATATTATTGAATTTGAAGTATTTGTTGTTTTATGGCCCATAACAGATAGTCATTATGACTATCTTAAAAATTGTCAATATGACATTATGTATTGTCAAAATGACAGTGAGGCAGACATGGGCTTTTCCGTAGACGTCCTGGCGAAAATCGCCATAGAACTGCAAACCGGTATTGGTCATCAGGACCGCTTTCAACGGCTGATCTCCACGTTGCGCCACGTGCTGGATTGCGATGCGTCGGCGCTGCTGCGTTACGAAGGGCGGCAGTTTATTCCGCTGGCTATCGACGGCCTGGCGAAGGACGTACTCGGGCGGCGCTTTACGCTGGAGGGCCACCCGCGTCTGGAAACCATTGCCCGCGCGGGCGATGTGGTGCGTTTCCCGGCAGACAGCGATCTGCCCGATCCGTACGACGGCCTGATTCCGGGGCAGGAGAGCCTGAAGGTGCACGCCTGTATTGGCCTGCCGCTGTTCGCCGGGCAGAATCTGATTGGCGCATTAACCCTCGACGGCATGTCGCCGGATCAGTTCGATACCTTCAGCGACGAAGAGCTACGGCTGATTGCCGCGCTGGCCGCCGGGGCGCTGAACAATGCGCTGCTGATAGAACAGCTGGAGAGCCAGAATATTCTTCCCGGTAGCCCGACGGTGTTTGAGCAGGTGGCGCACACCGAGATGATCGGCCTTTCGCCGGGCATGGAGCAGCTCAAAAAAGAGATTGAGATTGTCGCCGCATCTGATTTGAACGTGCTGATCTTCGGGGAAACCGGCACCGGTAAAGAGCTGGTGGCGAAAGCGATCCACGAAGCCTCGCCGCGCGCGGTGAACCCGCTGGTGTACCTCAACTGCGCGGCGCTGCCGGAAAGCGTGGCGGAAAGCGAGCTGTTCGGTCACGTCAAAGGGGCGTTTACCGGGGCGATCAGCAACCGCAGCGGCAAGTTCGAAATGGCCGACAACGGCACGCTGTTCCTGGATGAAATTGGCGAGCTCTCCCTTTCGCTCCAGGCCAAGCTGCTGCGCGTGTTGCAGTATGGCGATATTCAACGCGTGGGTGACGATCGCAGCTTACGCGTGGATGTGCGCGTGCTGGCGGCGACGAACCGCGATCTGCGCGAAGAAGTGTTGGCGGGGAATTTCCGCGCCGATCTGTTCCACCGCCTGAGCGTATTTCCGCTCACGGTGCCGCCGCTGCGCGAGCGGGGCGACGACGTGGTGCTGCTGGCGGGCTTTTTCTGCGAACAGTGTCGGCTCAAAATGGGGCTCTCCCGCGTGGTGCTAAGCCCCGGTGCGAGGACGCACCTTCTGAGCTACGGCTGGCCGGGTAACGTGCGTGAGCTGGAACATGCGATCCACCGTGCGGTGGTGCTGGCGCGGGCAACGCGTTCGGGGGATGAAGTGGTTATTCATGCGCGCCATTTTGCGCTGCATGAGGAAACGACGCCGTCCGTTAAGCCAGTTATACCGGAGAGCGTGAACGAAAACCTGCGCGAGGCGACGGACGCGTTCCAGCGCCAGATGATTACCCGCGCGCTGAAGCAGAATAACCGCAGCTGGGCGGCGTGCGCGCGGGCGCTGGAGATGGACGTCGCCAACCTCCACAGGCTGGCGAAACGTCTGGGGCTTAAGGGTTAAAGTATTCCCGCCTGGTAGAAGTCTTGCAGGTTGATTGCGCCGCAAAGCCTGCCGTGCTCGTCCACCACCGGTGCGGCGGTGATTTTACGCTTCATCAGCACCTCTTTGGCTTCAATGGCGCGGCTCTCGGCATTCAGCGTCAGCCCCCCCTGGGTCATTGCTTCGGATACCCGCGCCTCCAGTTTGCCGCCGCCCACCAGCCAACGGCGCAGGTCGCCGTCGGTGAAGACGCCCTTCACCTGGCGGTCGTTGTCGCACACCGCAACCAGCCCCAGCCCGGTGCGGCTCAGCTCCAGCATGGCGTCCATCACGCTGGTGTCGAGCTTGACCTGCGGAATGGCATCGTCCGTGCGCATCAGGTGGTGAACCTTGTTGAGCAGACGTGCGCCGAGCGCGCCCGCAGGGTGAGAGCGGGCAAAATCTTCTTCACTAAAACCGCGCGCCTGCATCACCGCCATGGCCAGCGCGTCGCCCATCATCAGCGTGTTGACGGTGCTGGAGGTGGGGGCCAGGTGCATCGGGCAGGCTTCGCGCTCAACGGAAATATCCAGCGTTGCTTTCGCGGCCAGCGCCAGCGGCGAGCGGGGTTTTCCGGTCATCGCTAACAGGGCTACCGATTTTTCTTGCAGGCGAGGGATGATGAGATCCAGCTCTTTGGCTGAACCGGAGTAGGAGATAAACAGCATCACGTCGCGGCTTTCGATCATCCCCAGATCGCCGTGCAGCGCTTCGGCAGGGTGAACGAAAAACGCCGGAGTGCCGGTGCTGGCAAGCGTCGCGGCAATCTTCTTGCCGATATGGCCGGATTTACCGATACCCGCCACGATGACCTTGCCTTCGCAGTGGATAATAGCGTTGGCTGCACGAACAAAATCCTCACCCAGACGCTCCGGCAGGCGGCTGGCTTCCTGGAGTTCCAGCAGCAGGGTCTGACGGCCTGCGTTTAACAGAAAATCACTCATTTTTCTCTCCGGTTACGATCGTTCCCATCCCCCCTCTGACAGAAGGGGCGCTTATCATAATGCATTCTCCCTGCGCAGACCGTGGTCAATGATAAAGATTTTGCTTACGGTCATATAACCGCTTCCTTGAGGAGTTGGGGATGCTTTACCATACTGGGTTCTTACCGAACTCGTTAAATGGATGCCACATGTTCAAGCGTCGTTATGCAGCGCTGTTACCTGCGCTTATTCTTCTGTCCGCCTGTAGTAGCAAACCCAAAACTGAAGCCGTTCAGCCAACGGCTGGCGCGCCTTCCGGCGGGTTCCTGCTGGAACCACAGCATAATATGATGCAGATGGGCGGCGACTTCGCGAATAACCCTGCGGCCGAACAGTTCATCGATAAAATGGTGAGCAAGCACGGTTTTGACCGCCAGCAGCTGCATGCCATTTTGTCTCAGGCGAAGCGTCTGGACTACGTGCTGCGCCTGATGGACAGGCAGGCACCGTCGGCCCAGGTGCCGACCGGGCCAAACGGCGCGTGGCTGCGCTACCGCAAACAGTTTATTACTCCGGACAACGTGCAGAACGGCGTGGCGTTCTGGAATCAGTATGAAGACGCCCTGAACCGCGCCTGGCAGGTCTACGGCGTGCCGCCGGAAATTATCGTCGGGATTATTGGGGTAGAGACCCGCTGGGGCCGCATTATGGGCAAAACCCGCATCCTCGACGCGCTGGCGACGCTCTCCTTCAACTACCCGCGCCGCGCGGAGTATTTCTCCTCCGAGCTGGAAACCTTCCTGCTGATGGCGCGAGACGAACAGGACGATCCGTTGGATCTGAAAGGGTCGTTTGCCGGAGCCATGGGCTACGGCCAGTTTATGCCGTCTTCCTATAAGCAGTACGCGGTAGATTTCAACGGGGACGGTCACATCAACCTGTGGGATCCCGAAGACGCCATCGGCAGCGTGGCCAACTACTTTAAAGCGCACGGCTGGACGCCGGGCGGCCAGGTGGCGGTGCAGGCGAACGGCGAGGCGTTCGGCCTGGAAAACGGATTTAAGACAAAATACAGCGTTGCACAGCTGGCAACGGCAGGCTTAACGCCGTCGCAGCCGCTGGGTAACGTTGACCAGGTGAGCCTGCTGCGCCTGGATGTCGGAACGGGCTACCAGTACTGGTTCGGACTGCCGAACTTCTACACCATTACCCGCTACAACCACAGCACGCACTATGCGATGGCGGTGTGGCAGCTGGGCCTGGCGGTGTCCCAGGCGCGTGTGCCGGCGGCGTCACCGTTCAGCCAGTAATTGCCTTCTCCACAGCCGGTGCGCCCGCACCGGCTATTTTCTGAAGCCCCCTCGTAAAACCCGACGCGCATCCCCATATCTTTCGAGAAAGTGCTATCTTGTGCTGCATGTTTTTCTAAGGCCTGGAGCGAGAATGACTGACCATGAATTGATGCAGCTTAGCGAAGTGGTAGGGCTGGCGCTGAAGCAGCGCGGCGCGACTATCACGACCGCAGAATCCTGCACCGGCGGCTGGGTGGCAAAAGTGATTACCGATATTGCCGGCAGTTCCGCCTGGTTTGAACGCGGCTTTGTGACCTACAGTAACGAGGCTAAAGCGCAGATGATTGGCGTGCGTGAAGCCACGCTCGAACAGCATGGCGCGGTCAGCGAGCCGGTGGTGATCGAGATGGCGATTGGCGCGCTGAAAGAGGCGCGCGCAGATTACGCTATCTCAATCAGCGGCATCGCGGGGCCGGACGGCGGCAGCGACGTGAAGCCTGTCGGCACCGTCTGGTTTGGCTTTGCCACCTCAAAAGGTGAAGGGATCACCCGCCGGGAATGCTTCAGCGGCGATCGCGAAAGCGTGCGTCGTCAGGCAACGGAATACGCGTTAAAAACGCTCTGGCAACAATTTCTACAAAATACTTGATACTGTATGACTATACAGTATAATTGCCTCAACAGAACAGAAGTCCATGGTGAAGCGCAGTTGCTTCTCCCGGCATGACAGGAGTAATAATGGCTATCGACGAAAACAAACAGAAAGCGTTGGCGGCAGCACTGGGCCAGATCGAAAAGCAATTCGGTAAAGGCTCCATCATGCGCCTGGGTGAAGACCGTTCCATGGACGTGGAAACTATCTCCACCGGTTCGCTTTCTCTTGATATCGCACTGGGCGCTGGCGGTTTGCCAATGGGCCGTATCGTAGAAATCTACGGTCCGGAATCCTCGGGTAAAACCACCCTGACGTTGCAGGTTGTTGCGGCGGCACAGCGCGAAGGTAAAACCTGTGCGTTTATCGATGCCGAGCACGCGCTGGACCCAGTCTATGCCCGTAAGCTGGGCGTTGATATCGACAACCTGCTGTGCTCCCAGCCGGATACCGGCGAGCAGGCACTGGAAATTTGTGACGCGCTGGCGCGCTCAGGTGCGGTTGACGTGATCATCGTCGACTCCGTTGCGGCGCTGACGCCAAAAGCGGAAATTGAAGGTGAAATCGGTGACTCTCACATGGGCCTCGCGGCACGTATGATGAGCCAGGCGATGCGTAAGCTGGCGGGTAACCTGAAGCAGTCCAACACGCTGCTGATCTTCATCAACCAGATCCGTATGAAAATTGGTGTGATGTTCGGTAACCCGGAAACCACCACCGGTGGTAACGCACTGAAATTCTACGCTTCTGTCCGTCTGGATATCCGCCGTATC
Source organism: Enterobacter cloacae complex sp. I2 (assembly GCF_014896205.1). Lineage (NCBI taxonomy): Bacteria > Pseudomonadati > Pseudomonadota > Gammaproteobacteria > Enterobacterales > Enterobacteriaceae > Enterobacter > Enterobacter cloacae complex sp. I2. The sequence goes on along the minus strand of NZ_JADBRA010000001.1, from coordinate 191,375 downwards.
GGCGCGGTGAAAGAGGGGGATAACGTAGTCGGTAGCGAAACCCGCGTGAAGGTTGTGAAGAACAAAATCGCGGCACCGTTCAAACAGGCTGAGTTCCAGATCCTCTACGGCGAAGGTATCAACTTCCTCGGCGAGCTGGTTGACCTGGGCGTGAAAGAGAAGCTGATTGAAAAAGCGGGCGCATGGTACAGCTACAACGGTGACAAGATTGGTCAGGGTAAAGCGAATGCGATCTCCTGGCTGAAGGAGAACCCGGCGGCGGCGAAAGAGATTGAGAAGAAGGTGCGTGAACTCCTGCTGAGCAACCAGGACTCCAAACCTGATTTCGTGGTCGATGGCGCGGATGCTGAAGAAACCAACGAAGACTTTTAATCCTCTCGGATAAAAATGAAGGGCTGCTGATGCGGCCCTTTTTGCATTTCTGAATCGACAGGTTTTTTTATGAATGAACCGACATCACGCCGACCAGCTTACGCGCGCTTGCTGGATCGGGCCGTGCGAATTCTCGCCGTGCGTGACCATAGCGAACAGGAGCTACGGCGGAAACTGTCAGCGCCCGTCATGAGCAAAAATGGGCCAGAAGACATTGATGCCACCGCGGAGGATTATGACCGCGTGGTTGCCTGGTGCTATGAGCATCACTATCTGGATGACGGCCGTTTTGCCGCTCGCTTTCTCGCCAGCCGCGGCCGCAAAGGTTACGGCCCCGCGCGTATCCGCCAGGAGCTGAACCAGAAAGGCGTAGCCCGTGAATCGATTGAAAAAGCCATGCGTGAAAGTGAAATCGACTGGTGCGAACTGGCGCGCGAACAGGCAGTACGTAAGTACGGAGAGCCGCTGCCGCGTGAATTTTCAGAAAAAGTTAAAATCCAGCGCTTTTTGCTCTACCGCGGCTTCCTGATGGAAGATATTCAGGATATCTGGCGTAATTTTACCGATTGAACGCATGCGGGATTTTACTTCCCACTAAAGAAAACTTATCTTATTCCCACTTTTTCCAGTAGCTGGTCCGTCCAACTGTTTACAGATACAGATCTGCTGCGACATTTCGTTAGCTTGATTTCAGGATAATTATGAGCAAGAGCACCGCTGAGATCCGTCAGGCGTTTCTCGATTTTTTCCATAGTAAGGGACACCAGGTTGTTGCCAGCAGCTCCCTGGTACCGAACAACGACCCGACTCTGCTGTTTACCAACGCCGGGATGAACCAGTTCAAGGATGTATTCCTTGGTCTCGACAAGCGTAATTATTCCCGCGCCACAACCTCACAGCGTTGCGTGCGTGCGGGCGGTAAACACAACGATCTGGAAAACGTCGGTTACACCGCGCGCCACCATACCTTCTTCGAAATGCTGGGTAACTTCAGCTTCGGTGACTACTTCAAACACGACGCCATTCAATACGCGTGGGAACTGCTGACCGGTGAAAACTGGTTCAATCTGCCGAAAGAGCGTCTGTGGGTGACCGTGTACGAGACCGATGACGAAGCGTTCGACATCTGGGAAAAAGAAGTGGGTATCCCTCGCGAACGTATCATTCGTATCGGTGACAACAAAGGCGCGCCTTACGCGTCCGACAACTTCTGGCAGATGGGCGACACCGGCCCTTGCGGTCCGTGCACTGAGATTTTCTACGATCACGGCGACCATATCTGGGGCGGCCCTCCGGGCAGCGCGGAAGAAGATGGCGATCGCTACATTGAGATCTGGAACATCGTCTTCATGCAGTTTAACCGTCAGGCCGACGGCACCATGGAGCCGCTGCCAAAACCATCCGTCGATACCGGTATGGGTCTGGAGCGTATCGCGGCCGTTCTGCAACACGTCAACTCTAACTATGAGATTGACCTGTTCAGCACCCTGATCAAAGCCGTTGCCGACGTGACGGGTGCAACCGATCTGAACAACAAGTCTCTGCGCGTTATCGCAGACCATATTCGTTCCTGTGCGTTCCTGATTGCCGACGGCGTTATCCCGTCGAATGAAAACCGTGGCTATGTGCTGCGTCGTATCATTCGTCGTGCGATCCGTCATGGCAACATGCTGGGCGCGAAGGACACCTTCTTCTATAAGCTCGTTGGGCCACTGATTGGCGTGATGGGCTCTGCCGGCGAAGAGCTGAAACGCCAGCAGGCGCAGGTCGAGCAGGTTCTGAAAACTGAAGAAGAGCAGTTTGCCCGTACGCTGGAGCGCGGACTTGCGCTGCTGGACGACGAGCTGGCGAAACTCCAGGGCGACACGCTGGATGGCGAAACGGCTTTCCGCCTGTACGACACCTATGGCTTCCCGGTTGACCTGACGGCTGACGTTTGCCGCGAGCGCAACATCAAAGTTGACGAAGCCGGCTTCGAAGCCGCAATGGAAGAGCAGCGTCGTCGTGCGCGTGAATCCAGCGGTTTTGGCGCAGACTACAATGCAATGATCCGCGTTGATAGCGCGTCTGAATTTAAAGGCTACGAAGAGCTGGCCCTGACCAGCAACGTGACCGCGCTGTTTGTTGACGGGAAAGCCGTAGACAGCATTAGCGCGGGCCAGGAAGCGGTTGTCATCCTGGATAAAACGCCATTCTATGCGGAATCCGGCGGCCAGGTTGGCGATAAAGGCGAACTGAAGGGCAATGGCTTTAGCTTCAGCGTAAGCGACACCCAGAAATACGGTCAGGCAATTGGTCACCAGGGCAAACTGGTTTCCGGCTCTCTGAAAGTGGGCGAGGGCGTTCAGGCCAACGTTGATGAAGCTCGCCGCGCGCGCATTCGTCTGAACCACTCGGCAACCCACCTGATGCACGCTGCCCTGCGCGACGTGCTGGGTACTCACGTTGCACAGAAAGGTTCACTGGTTAACGACAAAATGCTGCGTTTCGACTTCTCGCATTTTGAAGCGATGAAGCCGTCTGAAATCCGTGCGGTGGAAGATCTGGTGAATGCGCAGATCCGTCGTAACCTGCCAATCGAAACCCACGTTATGGATCTCGAGGACGCGAAGAAGAAGGGTGCGATGGCGCTGTTTGGCGAGAAATATGACGACCGCGTTCGCGTGCTGAGCATGGGCGACTTCTCTACCGAACTGTGCGGTGGTACTCACGCATCGCGCACCGGTGATATCGGTCTGTTCCGTATCGTTTCTGAATCAGGCACCGCGGCGGGCGTTCGTCGTATCGAAGCGGTGACCGGGGAAGGCGCCATCGCCAGCCTGCACGCGCAGAGCGACCAGCTGCATGAGATCGCGCAGCTGCTGAAAGGCGATAGCCAGAACCTGGGCGAGAAAGTGCGTGTCGCGCTGGATCGTACCCGCCAGCTGGAAAAAGAGCTCCAGCAGCTGAAAGAACAGGCTGCGGCGCAGGAGAGCGCAAACCTCTCCAGCAAAGCGGTAGACATTAAGGGCGTCAAACTGCTGGTCAGCGATCTGGCGGGCGTTGAGCCTAAGATGCTGCGTACGATGGTCGACGATCTGAAGAACCAGCTTGGTTCAACGGTTATCGTGCTGGCAACGGTCGCAGAGGGTAAGGTTTCTCTGATTGCGGGTGTCTCTAAGGATGTGACGGACCGTGTTAAAGCAGGGGAATTGATTGGCATGGTCGCCCAGCAGGTGGGTGGCAAAGGTGGCGGTCGTCCGGACATGGCGCAAGCCGGTGGTACGGATGCGGCGGCACTTCCCGCGGCATTGGCCAGCGTTGAAAGCTGGGTAAGCGCGAAACTGTAATAACTAAAAAGCACAAGCAGACGCCATAACGGTAACGTTATGGCGTCTTGCTCACTGCGCTATCGATAACGATAAAGTCAGGTTGAGTTTGTGTATATCGGCTAAACTTACGTTTAACAGAATGTGATGCCGTGACTGCTTACACTTTACGTGTTTGTCATCGCTTACTTTTTGGCGTTATATGATGGATAATGCCGGGATACAAGAGACCCGACTCTTTTAATCTTTCAAGGAGCAAAGAATGCTGATTCTGACTCGTCGAGTTGGTGAGACCCTCATGATTGGGGATGAGGTCACCGTGACAGTTTTAGGGGTAAAGGGTAACCAGGTACGTATTGGTGTTAACGCTCCTAAAGAAGTATCTGTCCACCGTGAAGAGATCTACCAGCGTATCCAGGCTGAAAAATCCCAGCAGTCCAGTTACTGATATTGTCGCGTCTCGCTGTCGGGCGAGACGCCACCCTCCTGCTATTTTTCCTGCATAAAGTTACCGTTCTATTTCAAACGCTTCGTTTTTGACCACTCTCATAATCTTATCTTGTCGAAATGACCCGCTTCTCTCAACAGATTTCTGTGAAGATGCCAGCAAAATCTGCTTATAAAACACTCTCTTTGCGGCTTTTACATGCGAATTGCGTGCGAATTGTGCAAACGAAAAAAGCATGTGGAAAATTGTTTGACTTATAAGTCCCAGAAAGTAATATATGCGCCACGCAGCGACGAGAAGCTCTTAACGAGTTACTCGAAGCACTCGAAAGAGGCGTTGTGTGGTGAGGTGGCCGAGAGGCTGAAGGCGCTCCCCTGCTAAGGGAGTATGCGGTCAAAAGCTGCATCCGGGGTTCGAATCCCCGCCTCACCGCCATTTTGCATCCGTAGCTCAGCTGGATAGAGTACTCGGCTACGAACCGAGCGGTCGGAGGTTCGAATCCTCCCGGATGCACCATCTATTACTTCATATTGCTTTCGAAGTGATATGAATATCGAGCAGTACAGTAGTAAATCCCGATGCATCCGTAGCTCAGCTGGATAGAGTACTCGGCTACGAACCGAGCGGTCGGAGGTTCGAATCCTCCCGGATGCACCATATTCTCCGAGATAACAGCGATGCTGTTGTTTCAAGGTCTGCGAGTTAATCGCAAGCACCAGGGAGGATAACGTTGCTTTAGCAACGGCCCGCAGGGCGAGGCGCAGCCGAGTAATCCTCCCGGATGCACCATTTACTGTTTCTAAAAGCATTTCCCGATGCATCCGTAGCTCAGCTGGATAGAGTACTCGGCTACGAACCGAGCGGTCGGAGGTTCGAATCCTCCCGGATGCACCATCTCTTCTTGTCGTCCCCTTCAATGTTTAGTTCTTAATCACTCTCGTTGTTATCACTTCGCAATCAGCGACAAAAATCCCCTTTTACGATAAAGTAATGCTTTGTTAATCGGTTAGCGAGAGCACGATGTACGCACAGTATGACGGTTTGATCTTCGACATGGACGGCACCCTCCTGGATACCGAACCCACGCATCGCCAGGCCTGGACCGACGTTCTTGCCCGTTACGGTATGCGTTTCGATCTACAGGCGATGATTGCCCTCAACGGATCGCCCACCTGGCGTATCGCACAGGCCGTGATTGAGCTGAATCAGGCCGATCTCGACCCGCACCTGCTCGCGCGTGAAAAAACCGACGCGGTAAAAGCCATACTGCTGGATACCGTGCAGCCATTACCGCTCATTGACGTCGTCAAAGCGTGGCACGGGCGTCGTCCTATGTCTGTCGGCACAGGCAGCGAGAGCGCGATTGCTGAAGCGCTACTCAACCATCTTGGCCTGCGCCACTATTTTTCTGCGGTCGTGGCCGCCGATCACGTTAAAAATCACAAACCCGCTCCGGACACCTTCCTGCTCTGCGCAGAATTAATGGGTGTCCCGGCTGCAAAATGCGTTGTGTTTGAAGATGCCGACTTTGGTATTCAGGCCGCGCGTGATGCCGGAATGGCGGCGGTGGACGTTCGCTTACTGTGAGTGACGCGCTGTCACTTGCTTCATTATTCGCCAGCAGTTTTTTAAGCTCCACCCTCTTGCCGGGGAATTCGGAAGTGGTACTGGTGGCGATGCTGTTGTCCGGCGTGAGTCAGCCCTGGTTGCTGGTCTTAATAGCAACAATGGGTAATAGCCTTGGAGGGCTGACTAACGTTATTCTTGGACGTTTCTTTCCGCTACGCGAAAAATCTCGCTGGCAGGAAAAGGCAGTGGGCTGGCTAAAACGCTATGGCGCTGCCACGCTGTTATTAAGCTGGATGCCTGTAATAGGCGATTTACTGTGTCTGCTGGCGGGATGGATGCGCATCTCCTGGGGACCGGTGCTCTTTTTTTTGTGCCTTGGCAAGGCGTTACGCTATGTTTTATTGGCATGGGTAACACTACAGGGTATGACGTGGTGGCACTAATTGGTGGAATGAATTCGCGACCTTCAATCGTCAACCATTACAATTATGCTGAGTGACAATTTTTTGACAGGCGGGAGGTCAAATTGATCCCGGACGTATCACAGGCGCTGGCCTGGCTGGAAAACCACCCTCAGGCACTGAAGGGGATTCAGCGTGGGCTTGAGCGCGAAACGCTGCGCGTAAATGCGGATGGTAGCTTAGCGACAACGGGACACCCGAAGGCGTTAGGCTCGGCGCTGACACATAAATGGATCACAACCGATTTCGCCGAAGCGCTGCTGGAGTTCATCACGCCAGTAGACGGTGATATTGATCATATGCTGACGATCATGCGCGATGTGCATCGCTTTACCGCCCGTAACCTCGGCGACGAGCGTATGTGGCCGCTCAGCATGCCGTGCTATATCGAGCAGGGGCAGGATATCGAGCTGGCGCAGTACGGCACCTCTAACGTGGGGCGGATGAAAACGCTGTACCGTGAAGGCCTGAAAAACCGCTACGGCGCACTGATGCAGACGATCTCTGGCGTGCACTACAATTTCTCTCTGCCGATGGCGTTCTGGCAGGCGAAATGCGGTGAAACGGATAAAGACGCGATCTCTGCGGGCTACTTCCGCCTGATCCGCAACTATTACCGTTTCGGCTGGGTTATTCCGTATCTGTTTGGCGCGTCGCCGGCCATCTGTTCATCGTTCCTGCAAGGGAAACCGACCACGCTCCCGTTCGAGAAGACCGAGTGTGGCATGTATTACCTGCCGTACGCGACCTCTCTTCGCCTGAGCGACCTTGGCTATACCAATAAATCGCAAAGCAATCTCGGAATTACGTTTAACGATCTGCACGACTATGTGGCAGGCTTGAAGCGGGCGATTAAAACTCCGTCGGAAGAGTACGAAAAAATCGGCCTCGAAAAAGACGGCAAGCGCCTGCAAATCAACAGCAACGTATTGCAGATTGAGAACGAACTGTATGCGCCGATTCGTCCGAAGCGCGTTACGCGCAGCGGTGAAACGCCGTCGGATGCGCTACAGCGCGGCGGGATTGAATACATTGAAGTGCGCTCGCTGGATATCAACCCGTTCTCGCCGATTGGCGTTGACGAGCAGCAGGTTCGCTTCCTCGATCTGTTTATGGTCTGGTGCGTCCTGGCGGATGCGCCGGAAATGAGTTCAGACGAGCTGCTGTGTACCCGTACCAACTGGAATCGCGTGATTCTGGAAGGGCGTAAGCCGGGCCTGACGTTAGGGATTGGCTGTGAAACGGCGCAGTTCCCGCTCTCTAAGGTGGGGAAAGATCTGTTCAGGGACCTGAAGCGCGTTGCCCAGACGCTGGATAGCGTGTACGGCGGCGAAGCATACCAGAAGGTCTGCGACGAACTGGTTGAAAGCTTTGATAACCCGGAACTGACGTTCTCGGCACGCATTCTGCGTTCTATGATTGAGCAGGGAATTGGCGGCACAGGACGTTCACTGTCAGCGGAGTACCGTGAGATGCTGATGCAGGAGCCGTTAGAGGTTCTGAGCGAAGCGGATTTTGTGGCAGAGCGCGACGCGTCCGTTGTGCGTCAGAAAGCGATCGAAGCGGCGGATACGGAGTCGTTTGAGGCGTTTCTGGCGAAGCAGGCTTGAACCAAAAGAAAAAGGCCACATCGCTGTGGCCAAAATATACATCTCTGAATTCAGGGATGATGATAACAAATGCGCGTCTTTCATATACTCAGACGCGCATTCTGTAGAAGAGTTCAGTTTATTTTAAAAAAATCACTATCGGAGGTGACGTATGCCGTTATTAGATAGCTTTACTGTCGACCATACCCGTATGGAAGCACCAGCAGTCCGCGTGGCGAAGACCATGAACACGCCGCACGGCGACACGATCACCGTTTTCGACCTGCGCTTCTGCGTGCCGAATAAAGAAGTGATGCCGGAGAAAGGCATTCACACGCTGGAACACCTGTTCGCCGGCTTCATGCGCGACCACCTGAACGGCAACGGCGTGGAGATCATCGATATCTCTCCGATGGGCTGCCGCACCGGTTTTTACATGAGCCTGATTGGTCAGCCGGAAGAGAAACGCGTTGCGGATGCGTGGAAAGCGGCGATGGAAGACGTGCTGAAGGTGAAAGAGCAGAACCAGATCCCTGAGCTGAACGTTTACCAGTGCGGCACTTACCAGATGCACTCTCTGGAAGAAGCCCAGGACATTGCCCGTCATATCATCGAACGTGATGTTCGTGTAAACAGCAACGACGAGCTGGCCCTGCCAAAAGAAAAACTTCAGGAACTGCACATTTAGTATTGTGCCCGTGGATGCCCGGTGGCGCTTCGCTGACCGGGCCTACAATCCTTTATCGGTACTGATAATTGTGAATAACCGGGCCGGACAGAGGCCCGGTTATCGTAGGCCGGGTAAGGCGTAGCCGCCACCCGGCAACCCGTATACAGGGTTAGTGCGCACCGCCGCCGCCGCTACCGGCACCAAACGGTGGTTTGGCAAACCACACCAGCCCCAGCAGGACGATAAAGATCCCCGCCGATATCCAGAATATCTCGTTTGCCGAGATAATCAGCCCCTGGTTGGTGATCTGCTGGGCAAGCCAGCCGGACGCCTGCTGCTCCGTCATGCCCATCCCCTCAAGCTGGCTATACATCTGCTGAGCGTTAGGGTTGAACGGGTTCACCGCTTCGGTCAGCTGGGCGTGGTGCATCGATTCCCGGTTGGTCCACAGCGTGGTGGTAATCGAGGTCCCGATGGAGCCCGCCAGCGTACGGGTAAAGTTCGACAGGCTCGATGCCGCCGCCATCCGCTCTGGCGGCAAGCCGGAAAGCGTAATGGTGGTCAGCGGCATAAAGAAGCACGCCACGGCAAAGCCCTGAATAAACTGCGGCCACGCGGAAGCGCCAAAGTCCATTCCCGGTTCGAACGTATACGCGCGCCAGTAGAAGCACACGGCGTACATGATGAAGCTGAACGTCACCAGCCTGCGCATATCGAGCTTATGGGCGAAACGGCCAATAATCGGCGACAGCAGAACCGGAATTAACCCCACCGGCGCGGAGGCCAGCCCCGCCCAGGTTGCGGTATAGCCGTATACCTCCTGCAACAGCTGCGGCAGCAGAACGATCGCGCCGAAGTAGAGCATATAGGCGAGGCTGATACAGAGGCACCCGATGGTGAAGTTTCGCGATTTAAACAGCGAGAGATCGACTATCGGGTTATCGTCCGTCAGCTCCCAGACAATCAGGAAGCTAATGGCGACCACGGCGACCACCGTCAGCACGATGATTTCCGTAGAGGCGAACCAGTCCAGCTCTTTACCCCGGTCGAGCATGATTTGCAGGCTGCCGATGCCGACCACCAGCAGCGCCAGACCGATACCGTCGATCCGCCGCTGTTCGGTTCGCGTTTCGCGACCGCGCAGAGACTGTAGCGTCATCAGCACCACCAGCGCACCGATGGGCACGTTGATGAAGAAGATCCAGCCCCAGTGATAGTTATCGCTGATGTAACCGCCGAGGATAGGCCCGCAAATCGGGGCGACAATCACCGTCATCGACCACAGCGCGAGCGCGATGGAGCGTTTGGCGGGCGGATAGTTGTTCAGCAGCAAACTCTGCGACAACGGGATCAACGGCCCGGCGACAATCCCCTGGATGACGCGGAAGAATATCAGCATCGTCAGGCTGCTGGACATCCCGCAGGCCCAGGAGGCCAGCACGAACAGGATCGTCGACCAGAGGAACAGCTTCACTTCACCGACGCGCTTCGCCAGCCAGCCGGTAATGGGGATGGAGATGGCGTTCGCCACCCCGAACGAGGTAATGACCCAGGTCCCCTGGCTCAGCGATGAGCCAAGGTTCCCGGCGATGGTTGGGATCGCCACGTTTGCGATGGTGGAGTCCAGCACCTGCATGAATGTCGCCAGCGACAGCGCAATGGTCATAATGACCAGCTGCGCCCCCTCCAGCGGTTTTTGCGGCTTTTGCTGTTGCATAACGCTCACCTTCGGATTAACCGGCGTTTGCCTTCACGATGTCATCGATCAGCTTATTAACCGGATCGAGGCTAATTTCACGGGCGTTACTTTCATAAGCTGGCGTGCTGCGCACCTGATTTGCGAGGATCTGACCGTCGCGGTTGGCGGTATCAACCGTCACCAGCGTGGAAAGGCCAATTCGCAGCGGATGGTCCGCCAGCTGTTTGGCGTCCAGTTCAATACGCACGGGCAGGCGCTGTACCACTTTGATCCAGTTGCCGGTGGCGTTCTGCGCAGGCAGCAGGCTGAACGCGCTGCCGGTCCCCATGTCCAGACCGACCACTTTACCGGTGTACTTCACGTCATCGCCGTAGATATCGCTGACCACGGTTGCGGTCTGGCCGATACGCATATGCGCCAGCTGGGTCTCTTTGAAGTTCGCATCCACCCACAGATTGTTCGCCGGAACGACCGCCATCAGCGGCGTGGTGGTGCCAATCTGCGCGCCGGGCTGTACGGAACGACGGGAAACGTAGCCGGTCATCGGGCTGACGATTTTGGTACGTTGCAGGGCAAGCCATGCGTTGCGCACTTCGGTCGCCGCCTGTTTCACCGCCGGCTGGTTTTCCAGAGAGGTGCCCAGCACCATCGCCTGGTTAGCGTTGTACTGCTGAATAGCCACGTCCAGCTGCGCCTGTGCGCTGGCCACCGCATCGCGGGCGTGCTGCAACTCTTCACGGCCAATCAGGTTGGCGGTGCCGAGAGGAACACGACGCTTGAGGTCGCTCTGCGCCTGGGCCAGGGCCGTTTTCTGCACGTCGATACTGGCCTGAAGCTGTTTGCTGTTGATCATTAGCTGGCGGGTCTGGCGAACGCTGGAGGCCAGCGCCGTCTGTGCTTTTTCAAACGCCTGTTGGGCGTCGGTCGGGTCGAGCGTGACCAGCACATCCCCTTTTTTCACAAAGTCGGTGTTGTCAGCCCAGACTTTCGTCACGCTGCCCGACACCTGTGCCATGATTTGAACCTGATTCCCTGCCACGTATGCATCGTCTGTCTCTTCAACATGACGCAATACTAAAAACCAATAAATCCCATATGCCACGGCAATAATAATAAAGAGCAAGGTCAGCAGAATAAGGGCGCTCTTACGTTTGCCCTTCTTGTTAACCGGTTGCTGCGGGGGAGTGTTCTCCGCATTTGCGCTCATTGTTGTTCTCCACGATCTTTTTATTTTCACATCGGCTGAGCCGACCTGTTGTCAGAAAGGCCAGCAGTTTCACGTGCTGGCCTGTCAGTTTTTCTTTTGAAATCTGGATGGTTGAGCGGATCGTCGCTTTAGCGCAGCGCCTCAAGAATGACGCCATCTTCATCCATCTGGTCCAGACGGGTGAGCAGCTTGCGAGTAATGTGCTCAAGCTGGTCGCGCTCGGCGGTGCTGAGGGCGGACCAGAGCTGGTGCAGGCAGTTATGCTGCGGGGGCAGCACTTCGCGCAGGAATTCGTGACCTTTCTCGGTCAGTTGCAGATGCAGGCAGCGGCGATCGTTATCGCTTTCACGGCGTTCGATCCAGCCGCGCTTCTCCAGCTCATCAGCAATACGGGTGGCATTGGTACGGGATGAACCCAGCGCGCAGCTCAGTTCAGACGGCTGAATGCTGTGGTTTTCCTGAGACTCAAGCGTAATCAACGCCATAAATAACGTCTCGTTAATCCCTTGCGCTTTCAGCATCTTATTACGATTTTCCAGCAGCTTACCCTGCATGTGCATGCACAGGCGGGTCAGCAGGATCTCCTGATACGGGAAGTCCTCATGACGACTGGCGCGGAACTTAAGCATTTGTTCAATGGGCGTAAACGAACTATCCATTTTGGGCATAACCTCATTAATTACAGCCGATATAGTAACGATAGTGACAAATAATGTAAATGAATTATTTGTGCGGTTATATCCGCCAAGCGAATGTCACCATCAGAAAGCGCCGGGTAAATCCGTGACCCGGTGAGCACAGAAAGCGTGGGGTGTATACCCGCGAAAGAGGGGATGTGAGGACAGGGGTCTGAACTATTCATGCCGGTAGTAAATATGTCACCCACAGTAAAATTTCTGGGATAAATGATTACCGTTACATTAACAGATGCAGGCCCCCTTTACACCCCGGGGGGCCCAAAGCAATGTAAAACTTAGTGAATTGCTTCCTGGCGGTGGTAGCCGCGCCACCACACCAGCAGATTTATCGCCGCGACGAAGGCGCCGATGGCGCACACGCCCGTCCAGCCCGCATGCTGCCAGGCGGAGGCTGAGATCAACGAGCCCGCCGCGCCGCCGATAAAGTAGCTGGTCATATATCCGGCCGTCAGGCGGTTACGTGCGTCCGGCTTCACGCGGTAAATAACGGTCTGGTTGGTGATGTGTACGCCCTGCACGGTGAGGTCGAGCACCAGAATACCGACAATCAGCGCCAGCACTGAGACGTGTCCGTACCAGATGGCCGCCCAGGAGAGCAGGAGCAACACCAGCCCGGCGGAGGTGGTCATATGAGATTTGCCTTTGTCGGCCAGCCCACCGGCCGGGCGTGCGCCCAGCGCGCCAGCCGCGCCTGCCAGCCCGAACAGGCCAATCACCCCTTCTGAGTAGTTAAACGGCGGTGCGGCGAGCAGAAATGCCATCGACGTCCATAAGATGCTGAAGTTGGCGAAGGTAAGACACCCCAGAATGGCGCGCGTGCGCAGGAGTTTATCCTGCGTAAAGAGGCTGAAAACGGAGGCGAGAAGCTGGGGATAGTTCAGGTGATTCTCCTGCTTCACTTTCGGCAGGCCGCGCCACAGCGCCAGCGCCATGATAACCATCAGCACGCTCGCCACCCAGTAGACGGTGCGCCAGCCGCCGAGGCTCGCCAGCAGCCCGGCAACGGTTCGCGCCAGCAGGATGCCCAGCAGCAGGCCGCTCATGATAGTGCCGACCACTTTGCCGCGTTTTTCCGGGGACGCCAGCGTAGCGGCGAGGGGAACCAGAATTTGTGCCACCACCGAGAACAGGCCGGTCAGCGCGGTGCCAATAATCATCATCGTTAACGACTGGCTGCTGGCAGTGATCAGCATCCCGCCTGCCGCCAGAAGCGTCATAGAGACGATAAGCATCCGGCGCTCAAACATATCGCCCAATGGCACCAGGAACAGCAGCCCTGCCGCATAGCCGAGTTGCGCAGCGGTGACGATAAAGCCGGCGGAGCTGGCGGAAAGATCGAAGGCGCGCGCGATAGTATCAAGCAGAGGCTGCGCGTAATAGTTGCTGGCGACTGCCAGACCCGTTGCCACGGACATTAAAAGGATGAGCGCGGGGCTAAGCCCCTGAGATGTTTTTGTCATTAGTTTCAGGAATCGTGAGTAAAGTGATTATTTTTCCGGAAACATAATAACCAATGATTGAGAATGTTGGGGGATTGTTATGTGTGTGTTTGTGCGGTTAATCCCCTCACCCTCTCTCCTTTGGGGAGAGGGTGAGGGGTAAGGTTATGTTGTATTTTTACTTCTGCGCCGCAAGCGCCTCTTTCACCCAACCATCAAACTGCTGCTGGTGAGCTTTGATCCAGCCATCCACGTGGCCTTTGATATCGGCTTCGGATGATTTACCCGCGTGCATCATCGCGTTCTGGGCATTGATGTCCGCCAGCGGCAGCTTCATCACCGAGAACAATTTCGCCGCAGCCGGGTTTTTCTCTGCCCAGGCTTTGTTCGCCACGATATGCATGGTGTTCACCGGGAAGCCATAGTTCATGCCGTTCGGCAGTTTGGTGTCGATATCTTTCTGCTCGCCCGGCAGGGAGGAGAAGGGCACCTGCAACCACACCACGTCTTTGCCCGGCTTCAGCACGTCGCTCACCCAGTACGGCGTCCAGGTGTAGTAGATCACCGGCTTGCCCTCTTTAAAGCGGGCGATGGTGTCGGCCATCATCGCGGAGTAATTGCCGTGACTCACGTCGACGGTTTTCGCCAGATCGAACGCTTTGTTCTGGTGGTTGATCACCGCTTCACAGCCCCAGCCCGGTGAACAGCCCATCATGTCCGCTTTGCCGTCGCCGTTGGTGTCGAACAGTCTGGCGATCTTCGGATCTTTCAGCTGTTCAATATTGGTGATGTGGTACTGGTCGGCAGTTTTCTTGTCGATCAGATAGCCCTGTGCCGCGCCGGTCACGAAGGTGCCTTCGCGGTAGAATTTCTTGTCACCGCCTGCGGCAGCAAACATATCGTCGTGCAATGGCTGCCAGTTCACGGCGGTAAAGGTGGCATCACCGGAGGCAATCGAGGTATAGCCCACGTTGTAATCCACTTCGCTGGCGGTATTCACGGTATAGCCCAGCTTCTCCAGCGCGCGGCTGACGAGCTGCGTCTGGAAGGACTCTTCCGAAATGGTGCTTTGCACCGGCTGCACGGTAATGCCTTTGCCCGGCAGGTCAGCGGCAAACGCGCTGGTGGAGACAAGGGTTGCAAACGCTGTGGCAAAAAGTACGTTATGTCGCATCGTTGTTCCTTATTTTGTAAAGGGGCGGGTGAGTAACCCGACAGGGCCGGTGGTGTACCAGCGACGGTTGCCGCGACTGCGTGAATCACGACCGACAGCCTGGGTCAGGCGGTCAAGAATGATGGCGAGGATCACAATCCCGACGCCGCCGACGGTCGCCAGCCCCATATCAAGACGGCCAATACCGCGCAGTACCATCTGGCCTAAACCGCCAACGGCAATCATCGAGGCGATTACCACCATGGACAGCGCCAGCATCAGGGTCTGGTTCACGCCTGCCATAATGGTCGGCATCGCCAGCGGAAGCTGAACCTTAAACAGCATCTGACGAGGGCTGGCGCCGAACGAGCGCGAGGCCTCAATCAGATCCGCAGGTACCTGGTTAATGCCCAGGATCGTCAGGCGAATAATTGGCGGCAGGGCGAAGATTATGGTCACCACTACCCCCGGCACGTTACCGATACCGAACAGCATGACGATAGGCACCAGGTAAACGAACGCCGGCGTGGTCTGCATCGCATCCAGCAGCGGGCGAATAATTTTCGCGGCCCGCGGGCTGCGCGCCAGCCAGATCCCCATCGGTAGTCCGATGACAATGCAGAAGAGCAGGGCGGTCAGCACCAGCGCCAGGGTAATCATCGCCTGAGACCACGCACCAATCGCGCCGATGGCGATCAGAGAGATCAGCGTGGCGACGCCCATCCCCGCACTACCGAACTGCCACGCGATCAGCGAGAACAGGATAATCGCCACGGGTGCAGGCATGCCCAGCATCAGCTGCTGGAAGCCGTTCAGGATGTAATCCACCGGGATGCGGATCCCCTGGAACACCGGGCGGAAGTGGGTAACGACCCAGTCGATCCCCCCCGTCACCCAGCTGTCCAGCGGGATCAGCGTCTTGTGGAACGGATCCATAATATTGAAATGCTCTGGCGCAGGCGCAGGCGCGCTGTTGAGCCAGTCCGCCGCGCCGCCGCCGTCGGCAGGTGCGGGCGTGGAACCCCACGCATCGGTAGATTGCGCCGCGCTGTCCGCAGCGTCAGTGGTACCCCATGGGTTTGATTGATCAGCCATTGTTTGCCCCCTCGCGATCTAAAGCCTGTAGCAACATCCGTTTTGAAATGATGCCAACGTACTGTTGTTCTTCACCGACAACCGGCACGGCGCAAGGCGCCTGACCCACGTGAGAGAGCAACTCGCTGAGCGGCGTTTCGGCGTCCACGGCAAGCGGAGCGTCAATCAACGCCGCATCGATTCCCTGGTTTTCGCTCAGGGCGGTTTTCAGAGAGTCGATGGAGACAACGCCGACAAATTTATTGCCGCGTTCAACCAGATAACCGTATTCACGATCTTCATCCTGCAACAGCTTCAGCGCGGAGCGCGGGCCAAAACCTGGCGTTTTTCGAATAATGCCGTTTGGCGTTCGGCGGGCAATATCTTTCGCACTAAATACGTGGCTAATATCCACGCCGCGGAAGAAGGTGCGCACATAATCATTTGCCGGATTATTGAGAATTTCATCCGGCGTACCGACCTGCACCACCTCGCCATTTTGCATAATGGCAATTCGGTCGCCAATACGCATGGCTTCATCCAGATCGTGAGAAATAAACACGATGGTGCGCTGATGTTTGGCCTGTAATTTTACCAGCTCATCCTGCATCTCGGTGCGAATTAAGGGATCGAGCGCCGAGAAAGCTTCGTCCATTAATAAAATATCTGGATTAATGGCTAATGCACGGGCTAATCCCACGCGCTGACGCATGCCGCCCGACAGCTCATCCGGGTAGGCATGAGCGTAATTTTCCAGCCCAACCTGACGCAGCGCATCAAGGGCTTTTTCCTGACGTTCCTGAGCGGGCGTGCCGGCTAACTCCATGCCGAAGGCGGTATTATCGAGCACCGTCATGTGCGGCATCAGCGCAAATGACTGAAACACCATCGCAATTTTCTTTCTGCGCACCTCGCGGAGTTCTGCGTCTGAGATTCTGGCGATATCCACGCCGTCAATCAGCACCTGTCCGCGGGTGGGTTCAATCAGGCGATTGAGAAGGCGAACCATAGTGGATTTACCCGAACCGGATAATCCCATGATGACAAAAATCTCGCCTTCTTCAATGGCCAGACTGGCGTCTTTAACGCCAAGCGATAGCCCGGTTTTTTCCAGAATTTGCTCTTTCGAAAGGCCTTTCTCAATATATTTGAAAGCACGCTGCGGATGCTCGCCAAATACTTTATAAAGATTTTTCACTTCTAATTTAATTGCCATGCAATAGAGAGTGTCCTGTTATTTGTTTATGTCGATATGATTACCATGGTAAATAGTTAACTGGCATTACCCTAACATACTCAGAATCTGAGACAACCCTGAGTGGGCATGAGGTTGGAATTTTGCCACAAGCGAAACGGCTGAATTTCCCATGAATAAAGGGCTGAGGGCGGTTTGAATTTTTCTCAATTTTTTGCTGCTGCATGGGGAAATTCCGCCTGAATCGGTGTGATTCAGGCGAATATGACGTGGAAATTACAGTGTAGTACCTGGTGAAATATTTGGCCGGGAATAATGAAATTTATATTTAATTAACGAACGTTAATTCACTCATTAAAAATCCCAGTCCTCATCTTCCGTCTCCACCGCTTTACCCATCACGTACGATGAGCCGGACCCGGAAAAGAAGTCGTGGTTTTCATCCGCGTTGGGCGATAGCGCCGCGAGGATCGCCGGGTTCACCTCCGCCATCTCCGGCGGGAAAAGCGCCTCGTAGCCCAGGTTCATCAGCGCCTTATTGGCGTTATAGCAGAGGAACGCTTTTACGTCCTCTTCCCAGCCCGTTCCGGCGTACAGTTCTTCGGTATAGCTCAGCTCGTTGTCGTACAGATCCATCAGCAAATCGAGCGCAAATCCCTTCAGCTCTTCCTGCTTCGCTGCGCTGACTTTTTCCAGCCCTTTCTGGTACTTATAGCCGATGTAATACCCGTGTACCGCTTCATCCCTGATGATGAGGCGAATCAAATCGGCGGTATTGGTGAGCTTGCCCCGGCTCGACCAGTACATGGGCAGCCAGAAGCCGGAATAGAAGAGAAAAGATTCCAGGAACACGCTGGCGATCTTCTTCTTCAGCGGCTCGTCGGCGCGGTAATACTCCAGCACCAGCTCCGCCTTACGCTGCAATGACGCGCTCTCTTCGCTCCAGGCGTAGGCCGCGTCAACGTCTCTGGTCTGGCAGAGCGTCGAGAAAATCGAGCTGTAGGAGCGGGCATGGACCGCCTCCATAAAGCTGATATTCGACATCACCGCCTCTTCGTGCGGCGTCAGCGCATCGCTCATCAGCGCGGGCGCACCCACGGTATTCTGAATCGTGTCCAGCAGCGTCAGGCCGGTAAAGACGCGGATTGTCAGCTGCTGCTCGGCGTGGCTGAGCGTTTGCCAGGCCGGAATATCGTTGGAGAGCGGCATCTTTTCCGGCAGCCAGAAGTTGCTGGTCAGGCGGTTCCATACCTCCAGGTCTTTATCGTCCTGAATCTTGTTCCAGTTAACGGCACTCACGCGTGACAGTTTCATCCTTTCTCCTTACAGCGCGCAGGACACGCAGCCTTCGATTTCGGTGCCTTCCAGCGCGAGCTGGCGCAGGCGAATGTAGTACAGCGTTTTGATGCCTTTCTTCCAGGCGTAAATCTGCGCTTTATTGATATCCCGCGTGGTGGCGGTATCCGGGAAGAAGAGCGTCAGCGACAGCCCCTGGTCCACGTGCTTTGTCGCCTCGGCGTAGGTATCAATGATTTTCTCCGGCCCGATCTCATAGGCGTCCTGATAGAGCGCCAGATTGTCGTTGGTCATAAACGGGGCAGGGTAGTAGACGCGCCCGGTTTTGCCTTCCTTGCGGATTTCAATCTTCGACACGATCGGGTGAATGCTCGACGTGGCGTGATTGATGTAAGAAATGGAGCCGGTCGGCGGCACCGCCTGAAGGTTCTGGTTATAGATGCCGTAGCGCATCACGTCGTCACGCAGCTGCTGCCACATCTCGCGCGTCGGCAGGGTAATGCCGGCGCGGTCAAACAGCGCGCGCACTTTTTCGGTTTTCGGCTGCCAGTCGCCTTCCAGATACTGGCTGAAATATTCCCCACTGGCGTAGCGCGACTGCTCAAAGCCTGCGAACCGCTGGCTGCGCTCGCGCGCCAGCATCATTGAGGTGTGCAGCGCATGCCAGGTGATGGTGTAGAAATAGAGATTCGTGAAATCCAGCCCTTCCGGGCTGCCGTAGGCGATGCCTTCCCGCGCCAGGTAGCCGTGCAGGTTCATCTGTCCCAGGCCGATGGCGTGCGACGCGGCGTTGCCCGCCTCAATGGACGGCACGCTGCGGATGTGGCTCATGTCCGATACCGCCGTCAGCCCGCGAACGGCGGTCTCCACCGTGCGGCCAAAATCTGGCGAATCCATGGTGTGGGCAATATTCAGCGACCCGAGGTTGCAGGAGATATCTTTGCCGATGTCCGCGTAGTCGAGGTTTTCGTCATAGGTGGAGGCGCTGTTGACCTGCAAAATCTCCGAGCACAGGTTGCTCATGTTGATGCGCCCGGCAATCGGGCTGGCGCGGTTAACCGTATCCTCGTACATGATGTACGGGTAGCCGGACTCAAACTGAATTTCCGCAAGCGTCTGGAAGAAATCGCGGGCGTTGATGTACTTCTTGCGGATGCGATCGTCTGCAACCAGCTCGTCATAAAGCTCGCTTATCGCCACGTCGCCAAACGCTTTGCCGTAGATCCGTTCAACGTCATACGGCGAGAACAGCGCCATGTCGGCATTCTCTTTGGCCAGCTTAAAGGTGATATCCGGGATAACCACACCGAGCGACAGGGTTTTGATGCGGATTTTTTCGTCGGCGTTTTCACGTTTGGTATCGAGAAAACGCAGGATGTCCGGATGGTGCGCGTGCAGGTAAACCGCCCCCGCGCCCTGACGCGCGCCAAGCTGGTTGGCGTAGGAGAAGGCATCTTCCAGCATCTTCATCACCGGGATGACGCCGGAAGACTGGTTTTCGATGCGTTTGATTGGCGCGCCCGCTTCCCGCAGGTTTGAGAGCAGAAACGCCACGCCGCCGCCGCGTTTCGACAGCTGTAGCGCCGAATTCACCGCACGGCCAATCGACTCCATATTGTCTTCAATACGCAGCAGGAAGCAGGAGACCAGCTCGCCGCGCTGGGCTTTGCCGCAGTTAAGGAAGGTTGGCGTGGCAGGCTGGAAGCGGCCTGAGAGGATCTCCTCCGTCAGCCTTTCGGCCAGAGCTTCATCGCCCTGCGCCAGCGTCAGGGCCACCATGACGACCCGATCTTCAAAGCTTTCTAAATAGCGTTTGCCGTCGAAGGTTTTCAGGGTGTAGCTGGTGTAATACTTCCATGCGCCAAGAAACGTCTGGAAGCGAAAACCGCTGGCGTGCGCACGTGCAAACAATGCCTCCACGAAGGCGCGATCGTAGCGGGTCAGGACGCGCTCTTCGTAATATCCCTCTTTTACCAGATAGTCGAGACGTTCCCGCTGGCTGCCAAAGGCAACGCTGTTCGGGCGTACGTGGGCGGCAAAAAAGGCGTCCACCGCCTCATGATCTTTAACGAGCTGAATGCGCCCCTCGCGGTCGTAGAGGTTAAGCATTGCGTTTAATGCGTGGTAATCCGGCGTCGCCTGAATCACGCGTTCTGCGGTTGTCGTTGCCAAAATTCGTTCACTCCTTTACGCACGTTCTCTACGTCCTGCTGTGTCCCCATCAGTTCAAAACGATAGAGATACGGCACGCCGCATTTTTGAGAGATGACATCCCCGGCGCGGGCAAAGGCCTCGCCGAAATTGCGATTGCCCGCCGCAATCACGCCGCGAATCAGCTGTCGGTTATGGGGATCGTTCAGAAAGCGGATCACCTGACGGGGAACAGCCCCCGCGGTGCCGCCGCCGCCATAGCTCGGCACCACCAGTATGTAAGGTTCGTCTACCTGAATACGCTCCCGCTCGTTCAGCGGGATGCGTATCGCAGGCAGCCCGAGGCGCTCCATAAACCGAAGCGTGTTTTCCGAGCTGCTGGAAAAGTAGACCAGCCTGCTCATGCACTGACGGCCTGAGCGGCAAGACGGTTGATCATGTCCGGGCGAAAGCCAGACCAGCTGGTATCACCGGCAACCACCACCGGAAGCTGACGAAAACCCTGCGCCCGCAGGATGTCAGCCGCGTCGGGCACCTGATCAATATTGACCATCTCAAATGCCACGCCGCGGCTCTCCATCGCCCGTTTCGTGGCGTGGCACTGAACACAATCGTTACGAGTGTAAATAATAATGCTCATGATTCGTATTTCCATTTAGAATGAGAGAACGGCGCGAGTAAACGCGTCATGTTGTGTGTATCTGTCTAAAGGGAATACTAGATGTAGTTGCGATAAGTTTCAACCACACAAGATATGGGAAATTTAGATTGATAAGGCCCTAATGATGAGCCCGGCGGGGCAGGCCGTGCTGTGCATGTTTTTCAGGCTTTCCGGCAAAGAAAAGCCCCGGCGCCAGGGGCAACCGGGGCTAAGAACTCGCGCTTACTTACGCAGGCTAAGCAGGGCGCCGACAAAAATACCGACCGCCGCCACCGTTCCCAGCGTACACAGCGGTTTTTCACGTACGAAGGTGGTGGCGCAGCTGGCTATGTCGCAGGCCGCCTGGGTGGTACGTGAGCGGCCATTCATCCTTGCGCGCGTTTCACGCAGCAGAGACTGAGCCTTACGTTTCGCGGCATCTGTTTCATCCTTCGCATCAGAGCCCCAGGATTTCAGCACCGCTTCCAGCGTATCCGCTAATTGGCTGACATCATTACGAATATCCTGGGTGTCGTCGTTAATATCGTTTCGGTTCGGTCTGTTAAACATACGATCCTCCATAATTTGTGTTCCCGTTTAGTTTAGTTCAGAAATTTAATATCTGAAGCCAGTCACGGCTTATCGGGCAGTTTATGGAATATTCTGAAAGCCCTGCTAATGCTGAATACTGTAAGGTTGCCCGGCAGGTATGATAATGAGGAAGAGATATGTATTTACGACCCGATGAGGTGGCGCGCGTTCTTGAAAAAGAAGGGTTCACCATGGATGAGGTAACATCAAAAGCGTACGGATATCGCCGTGGCGAGAATTATGTTTACGTTAACCGTGAAGCAAGAATGGGGCGTACTGCTCTCATTATTCACCCGACACTGAAAGACAGAAGTCTGTCATTTGCTGAGCCCGCCTCGGATATTAAAACCTGCGATCATTATCAGCAATTTCCGCTCTATTTAGGCGGCGAGACGCATGAACATTATGGTATTCCGCACGGTTTCAGCTCGCGTATGGCGCTGGAGCGGTTCCTGAAAGGGCTGTTTGGCGACGTACAATAACTCTGCGACTGGCATGTGCCAGTCGCCTCACCTTACGCTTTGGCCTGGCTATAGGGGCTGACTTTAAACAGGCGACGGCAGTAGTCCAGAAAGTAACCGTACACCGCACCCATCAGCATTGATACCACGATATTCGAACTTACCGCGGCGGCGATTTGATGCCAGTCTGCGCCCACCGTCAGCAAAATAACCACATATACCGGGGACTGGAACGTTACATAAGCCAGCACGTCAGCAAGGTTTTTTACCCAACCTGCCGGGCTAATACGCCGGGCATAACGCATCACCGCATCACGATACAGTCCGTACGGCCAGGCGATCATAATATTCACCGGAATGGCCACCAGGCGCGACGAGAGGGACTGCTCAAAGGACATTCCCGACAGAAATATTTCAATCAGCATGTTCACGACGGAACAGTAAACGACCATCGCGAAAGTATCCGCTACCGCATGGCGCAGGCGAGACTGCGGTGAGAACATGTCTGAACTCCTCGAACAGGACAAAAAAGTGGCGTTTTACCTGCGGCGTTTAGTGCTTTAGGTTGGTTTGTTTTGAGTGTATAGCGTATCTCTCTGGCTTTTAACTAACAAGTAGTGATTAATCTTTATTTATTGGCGCTTTGTCCATAAAATTCTCTAAAGTCGTCTGTTTTTTGCGCGCTTCGTTATTTTCTTTCCCATCAACGTTTTTGTTAAAAGAAATCAAACGATTAGCTTATCTGAGCATGCGTGAAACGTTTGTTGTACGAGCGTTTAAGGACGGTTTTTTGAACGGTTTTAAACAGGCGTTTTTGACCAGGTGCAGGACGGTATATTACGCATTATAACTGACGGATAATTCCGGGTTATATTAACGGGATATTCTAAAACATTTACAATAATGTCAAAACGACAGGATGGGTAGATATCAGAACAAAAATCAATTATTCTGTTGCCTGATTTATGTTATACACACGAAGAAAGGTTTCTCATTATTATGGCTTTAACGTTACAGAATCTTAATAATATCCGTACGCTCCGGGCGCTGGCGCGTGAATTATCCATGGATGTTCTGGAAGAAATGCTGGAAAAAGTCCGGATGGTCACGGAAGAAAAACGCAGCGAGCAGGCTGAATTAGAGCGTCAACGCGCTGAGCAGCAGGAAAAAATTAATGCTCTGCTGGAACTGATGAAGGCTGACGGTATTTCCCCGAGCGATCTGTTAGGCGGTGAACTGGCTCATGCGGGCCAGCCGGCTAAAAAACGTAAAGCGCGTGCGGCGAAATATCGTTTCATCGATGCGAACGGTGAAGAGAAAACGTGGACCGGTCAGGGACGTACGCCAAAGCCCATTGCGAACGCGCTGGCAAACGGTAAATCTCTGGACGATTTCCTGATCTGATGATAATTCGGGCGGTGTATTCCGCCCGGTTATTGACTCAGCAGACGCCAAAGTCACCTTCTTCGGAGTACAGAACCACGTCCGCCGCTTTCAGGTTATATTTCTCGCCCTGCTCATTGCTGGCCTGTACGGCCACAATATTTTCACCATTCACTTCGAGTACTTTCAGTTTCGGACCGCCCTGACGCGGTTGAACATAATCGCCGACAGAAAACATAGCACCTCCTAACGTTGTTATGATCTTCACCATAGCCCACGTCCGGGGGCGGGGTACAGTCTAATCTTGCAAATACCCCTTATCAGGTACGCCGGTTCCACGGCATCACTTTCAGCAGTCGCGCCATGCCGCAAAAACCCGTCACACCGGCAAACAGCAGCCCGGCGCCCACAAAACCGCTCAGCAGGAAAAAGGCGCTGGAGACGCTGTAGCCCAGCACCACACCGCAGAGGATCAGCAGCCCGGCGGCGATCTGCACCTGACGCATCAGCGGAAGGGGTTGCGATCTGTCTTCAACGGTCAGCAGCCCGGCCTGCTTCCAGCCCTGAATACCCCCCTCAACCACAAAGGCGTTTGCAGGGGACGCAGCCCGGGCAAGACGAGCGGCATTGTTTGAGGTTCGCGCGCCGGACTGACAGTGGAAAATCACCGTTTCTCCCGGCGCTGGGTTTAGCCCGCCGGGTAACGAATCCAGCGGGATGGAGTGCGCCGCCGGAATATGCTCGCGGGCAAATTCGTCGGCGTCGCGAATATCGATGAGTTTAGCGCCCTCTGCAATCATCGTGCTTGCCTGCCGGGGCGTAATAAGGGGAAGGGACATTGTGTTTCCTTACGGTCATTTTCAGAACAGTAGAGCATTTAAGGCAAGGTTTAAGCCAGTGTAAAGAGGGTAAAGGCAGGTAAAAGCGCGAGTGCCGAATGGCAGTTACCCGTAAACTGGCTACGCTTAGAGTTGTGTCTTTTATACTTTTCAATTGGTTAGCTTGCACGGAGTTTTTATGGGTTTTTGGCGTGTTGTTTTTACGATTATTCTCCCGCCGCTGGGCGTGCTGCTTGGCAAGGGACTGGGCTGGGCGTTTATCCTGAATATTCTTCTGACCATCCTGGGTTACTTCCCGGGCCTTATCCACGCGTTTTGGGTTCAGACGAAAAGCTAAATACGCCACAGTAAGTCACTGTAGATCCGGGTCAGCGCGCCCTCGGGGCCAAACTGCTGTTTGATCCAGCGCGTGACCTGACCGGTCGCCGCATGCTGCGTGGCGAGCAGCATGCGCGAGTCCTGGCGCGGATTATTGATCCGCCGCGTCACCAGCAGCCCGTCCTCTACCGCCTCCCGCGTCATATACTCCGGTAAAAATCCAATACCTTCACCCAGGATCTGACACTGACATTTGGTGTTGAAGTCCGGTACCAGAATCGCCTCCTGGCCATGAAGCAGCCAGCCGACCTTCTTGTTGATGGTGTGCGCAGTGTCCTCGACCATGATATTGGGATACAGACGCAGCTGACTTTCAGAAATGGGCTCAGGGGCGAACGCCAGCGGATGCGTCGGGGCGATGGCAAATACCCAGCGGATTGCGCCTATTTCGGTGTAATCGATCCCGCCGCCGTCCAGCAGCGTATCCGGCGCGCCAATGGCAATGTTGGCCTGATTATTAATGATGGAATCCCAGACGCCGTTGTACACCTCGGTCGTCACCGTGATCTGGCAGGTGGGAAACTGTTTTTTCAACACCTGGAGCAAACGCGCGGTATGGCGTGGCGTATACAAAAGCTGATTAATGCAGATGCGCACCCGCGTCTCAATGCCCTGCGAAATGGTATCAATCCCGCGCTTGATGGCGTGAAAGTCATTCAGCAGGTCGGTCGCTTTACGATAAAAGTAAAAGCCGGATTCGGTCAGCTCAATGCTGCGCGTGTTGCGTACAAACAGCACCACGTCCAGCCCGGTCTCCATGCGTTTAATGGTGTAGCTGATGGCGGAGGTGGTCACGCCCAGCTCGGCAGCAGCTTTGCTAAAACTGCCAAAACGCGCCGCGGTGGTGAAGGCCAGCAAATTCTCTTCGGTAAAGATGGAATTCATATCACAGCATCCTCAGCCATCAGTTTTGAACATATTTTAACAACGACGTTACATCAAATTTGATGCCGGTCACAGTTCTGGCTTTTCACGCAGATCCGCGTCATGTAAGGCTTTTTCAGCCATAAGGATAATGCAGCCTGAGGTGCCTGAACGCGGTAAAACATAAGAAAAAGGTTGCACAGACGCACGTTTTTGCCTGACCGTTGAATTTAACTCAACAATGAATTGCGTGTCGATGAATCATTTTTAAGCGGATTCTTTTATGAACAGCCTGTTGCTATTCTCAGGTCATCAGAAGTGACACATAGGGAGTCTTAATATGTCTGCAACTGCACTGGTTACAGAATTTCTGCTGGCGGCAGAAGAGGGCAATATCGATGCGCTAAAAGCCTGCCTGAAGAAAGGCGTGGATATTAACGCGACCAACCGCCAGAAAAGAACCGCCATTATTATTGCCAGCCTCAAAAAGCATTACGCCTGCGTGGAATTTTTAATTGCCGCTGGGGCGGATATTGATAAACAGGACCAGACCTGCTTTAACCCCTTCCTGATTAGCTGCCTGACCAATGATTTAACCCTGTTGCGCATTGTTCTTCCAGCGGATCCGGATCTCGACCGTCTGACGCGTTTTGGCGGCGTGGGTATAACCCCTGCCAGTGAAAAAGGGCACGTTGAAATCGTGCGCGAGCTGCTGGAAAAAACCGATATTAACGTCAACCACACCAACTTTGTCGGCTGGACGCCGCTGCTGGAAGCCATCGTGCTGAATGACGGCGGCGCGAAGCAGCAGGAAATTGTGAAGCTGCTGCTGGACCACGGCGCGAATCCGCACATGACCGATAAATACGGCAAAACCCCGCACGAACTGGCGCGGGAAAAAGGCTTCAACGCGATAGCAGACCTGCTGTTGGCGGCAGGTGCATAGCGCAATTGGCCAGCCTTTTCCGGCTGGCCATTAATCAAAAACGCATAGTTACCGACGTGCTTTTAGCACGACGGCGGCCCCCTTTTATCTTAAACAGGTGAAAATAATGCCAACCAAAATCGTCATAAAAAAGAACACGTATTTCGATTCGGTTTCCTTAATGTCGGTTTCCACCAAAGCCAATAAACTGCCGGGCGTCGAACAGGCATTTGTGGCGATGGGGACGGAAATGAATAAAGGCGTTCTGAAAAATCTCGGGCTGCTCACGCCGGAATTAGCAGAAGCCAAAAATGGCGACCTGATGATCGTGATTAAAGGCGACGCGGCGAACGATGAAACGCTGGCGGAAATAAAGGCCTTATTTACCCGCAAAGCGAGCAGCGGCGGCCACGAAGCACGCTACGCGACGATTGCCAGTGCCAAAACCCATCGCCCGGACAGCAACCTGGCGGTGATTTCCGTCAACGGCACCTTTGCCGCCCGCGAAGCGCGTCAGGCGCTGGAAAACGATCTTAACGTCATGCTCTTTTCCGATAACGTGTCGCTGGACGACGAGCTGGCGCTGAAGCAGCTGGCGCATGAGAAAGGGCTGCTGATGATGGGGCCGGACTGCGGGACCGCCATCATCAACGGTGCGGGGCTGTGCTTCGCCAACGCGGTGCGTCGCGGGCCGATTGGGATTGTGGGCGCCTCCGGCACCGGCAGCCAGGAGCTGAGTGTACGCATTCACGAGTTCGGCGGCGGCGTGTCGCAGCTGATCGGCACCGGCGGGCGCGATCTCAGCGAGAAAATCGGCGGCCTGATGATGCTCGACGCCATCGACATGCTTGAGGCGGATGAGGGCACCCAGGTGATTGCGCTCATCTCCAAGCCGCCTGCACCCGCGGTGGCCGGGAAAGTGTTGGCCCGCGCGCGCGCCTGCCGCAAGCCCGTGGTCGTCTGTTTCCTTGGCCGCAACGACCCGCCCGCCGATGAAGACGGCTTGCAGTTTGCCCGTGGCACCAAAGAGGCGGCGCTGAAAGCGGTGCTGCTCACCGGCGTTAAAAAAGAGTCGCTGGATTTACATCCGCTCAACTGGCCGCTGATTGAAGATGTGCGCGCCCGCCTGACGCCGCAGCAGAAGTACATTCGCGGCCTGTTCTGCGGCGGCACCCTGTGCGATGAGGCGATGTTCGCGGCGCTTGCGAAATTCGACGATGTCTGGAGCAATATCCAGCCCGATCCGGCTAAGCGCCTGAAGGACATCAGCGTCAGCCAGGCCCACACCTTCCTTGACTTCGGTGACGACGACTTCACCAACGGCAAACCGCACCCAATGATTGACCCGACCAACCGCATCAGCCGCCTGCTACAGGAGGCGCGCGATCCGCAGGTGGGCGTCATCGTCATGGACTTCGTGCTCGGCTTTGGCGCACACGAGGATCCGGTGGGGGTGATGATCGAGGCGATCAAAGAGGCACAGGCCATTGCGAAAGCCGATAACCGTCCGCTGGAGATCCTCGGCTACGTGCTCGGCACCGACCAGGATCCGCAGTCGCTGGCGCAGCAGTGCCAGCGGCTGACCGACGCAGGCGTCATCTGGGCCAGCAGCAGCACCAACACCGGATTACTGGCACGCGAATTTGTCTGCAAAGGGGAGAAAGCATAATGACCACTTTATTCAACCAGCCGCTTAACGTCATTAACGTCGGCATTGCGATGTTCAGCGACGACCTCAAAAAGCAGCACGTTCCCGTGACCCAGCTCGACTGGACGCCGCCGGGGCAGGGCAATATGCAGGTGGTGGAGGCGCTCGACCAGCTGGCAGAGAAACCGCTGGCGGAGAAGATCGCCGCCGCGAACAAAATCGCCCTTGAGCGCATTATTCAGTCCCATCCGGTGCTGGTGGGCTATGACCAGGCGATTAACGTGGTGCCGGGCATGACCCGCACCACCATTCTGCACGCCGGTCCGCCGGTTTCCTGGGCAAACATGTGCGGGGCGATGAAGGGCGCGGTTACCGGTGCGCTGGTGTATGAAGGGCTGGCGACGGATCTGGAGGACGCCGCAAGGCTGGCGGCTTCAGGCGACATCACCTTCTCGCCGTGCCACGAGCACGACTGCGTGGGCTCCATGGCGGGCGTCACCTCCGCCTCGATGTTTATGCACATCGTTGAGAACAAAACCTACGGCAACCGGGCGTTCACCAACCTCAGCGAGCAGATGGCGAAGATCCTGCGCATGGGGGCTAACGACCAGAGCGTGATCGACCGCCTGAACTGGATGCGCGACGTGCTCGGCCCGATGCTGCGCGACGCGATGAATATCATCGGCGAAATCGACCTGCGCCTGATGCTGGCCCAGGCGCTGCACATGGGCGACGAGTGCCACAACCGCAACAACGCGGGCACCACGCTGCTGATCCAGACCCTGACGCCGGGGCTGATCCAGGCGGGCTATCCGGTGGAGCAGCAGCGTGAGGTGTTCGAATTTGTCGCCAGCAGCGACTACTTCTCCGGCCCGACGTGGATGGCGATGTGTAAGGCCGCGCTGGATGCCGCCCACGGCATTGAGTACAGCACCGTCGTGACTACCATGGCGCGCAACGGCTACGAGTTCGGCCTGCGCGTTTCCGGCCTGCCGGGGCAGTGGTTTACCGGTCCGGCGCAGCAGGTGATTGGCCCGATGTTCGCAGGCTATAAGCCGGAAGACTCCGGACTGGACATTGGCGACAGCGCCATCACCGAAACCTACGGCATCGGCGGCTTTGCGATGGCGACGGCACCGGCCATCGTTGCGCTGGTGGGCGGCACGGTGGAGGAAGCCATCGACTTCTCGCGCCAGATGCGCGAAATCACCCTCGGCGAGAACCCGAACGTCACCATTCCGCTGCTGTCGTTTATGGGCATTCCAACCGCCATCGACATCACCAGAGTGGCGGGCAGCGGCATTCTGCCGGTGATCAATACCGCCATAGCCCACAAGGACGCGGGCATCGGCATGATTGGGGCGGGCATCGTTCACCCGCCGTTTAGCTGTTTTGAAAAGGCGCTGTTGACCTTCCGCGATCGCTACGTTCTATAAGGTATGCATCCATGAAAAACATGAAACTGGAGTGGAAAAGAGGTGACTGGGCGGCCTATTTCGGGTTGATGACCAACAACCTGACTAATTTGCTGACCATGATGGGGTTGCTCATTTTTGTCGTCGGCATCCCGAAGGAGATTGTTTATGGACGCATCGCGCCGGCCTTCGGGCTGGCGGTGCTGGTAGCGAGCTTATGCTACACATGGTTTGGCCTGCAAATGGCGCGCGCCACCGGACGTACGGACGTCACCGCGCTGCCGTCCGGCCCGAGCGCACCCTCGATTTTTACCGTGACCTTCCTGGTGCTGATGCCCGTCTACCAGCAAACCGGGGATGCGGATTTCGCGATTCAGATTGGCCTGGTGTGGTGCTTTGTGGAAGCGATGATCCTCGCGGGCGGCTCGTTCCTGGGTGAGACCATTCGCAAGATGATCCCGCGTACCGTGCTGCTGTCGTGCCTGTCCGGTCTTGGCCTGCTGCTGCTGGCGATGAACCCAATGTTGCAGGCGTTCGAAGCGCCCACCGTGTCGTTCATCGTCCTGCTGCTGATCTTCATTAACTGGTTCGGTAAAAAGCCGATTTTCGCCAAAATCCCGACCGGCCTGCTGCTGCTGATTGCCGGAACGGCATTAGCGTGGATTTCCGGACTGCAAAGCCCGGATGCCATCAAGGCGTCTATGTCCTCCTTCGGCTTTAACCCGCCTGAGGTTCACGTGGACAGCTTTATGCAGGGCCTGCCGCACGCGCTGCCGTATCTGGCGTCCGCTGTGCCGCTGGGGCTGGCGAACTACATCTTTGACCTGGAGAACATCGAAAGCGCCCACGCGGCGGGGGATGAGTACCCGACCCGCAAGGTAATGCTGGCAAACGGCCTGGCTTCCATGCTTGGCTGCCTGATGGGCAACCCGTTCCCGGTCACGGTCTACGTGGGCCATCCCGGCTGGAAGGCGATGGGGGCGAGCATCGGCTACACGCTGGCGTCCGGCGTGACCATGTTTATCGTGCCGCTGTTCGGGCTGGGGGCGTTTATGCTCGCCATCATACCGATGACCGCTATCGTGCCGATTCTGGTGTTTATCGGCGTCGTCACCGCCAACCAGGTGGTGCGGGAAACGCCGAAAGTGGAGGTGCCCGTCATCTTTATCTGCCTGTTCCCGTGGATCGCTAACTGGGCGCTGACCATGATGAACAGCGTGATGAGCGCGGCGGGAACCAGCGCGGCGAAAATTGGCACCGACGTGCTGCACAGCAAAGGGATCTACTACGAGGGGCTAATGCACCTCGGCAACGGCGCGCCGCTCGCCAGCATGCTCTGGGGCTGTATCGCTATCTTCGCCATCATTAACAAGCCGCTGCGCGGGGCCGCCGCCGCCGCAGGTGGGGCGCTGCTGGCGCTGTTTGGCGTGATCCACGCGCCGGTGGTGGGCTTTGCCGAGGGCAGTTCCCTGATGTTCGTCACGGCCTACCTGATGATGGGCGGGATGTTTGTGGTGAAACATTTCCTCGACAGCCGCGAAGTTGCGAGCGCTGAAGTTACTGTTGCGAAGGAAAACGTATGAAAGAGCTTATGGTTGTCGCCATCGGCGGCAACAGCATCATCAAAGACAACGCCAGCCAGTCGATTGAACATCAGGCGCAGGCGGTCAAAGCGGTGGCCGAGTCGGTGCTCGAAATGCTGGCCTCCGACTATGACATCGTCCTCACCCACGGCAACGGTCCGCAGGTGGGGCTGGATCTGCGCCGCGCCGAGATCGCCCACGAGCGGGAAGGGCTGCCGCTGACCCCGCTGGCAAACTGCGTGGCGGATACCCAGGGCGGTATCGGCTACCTGATCCAGCAGGCGCTCAACAACCGCCTGGCGGCGCGCGGCGAGCAGAAGGCGGTCACGGTCGTTACCCAGGTGGAGGTGGATAAAAACGATCCCGGCTTTACGCACCCGACAAAACCGATCGGCGCGTTCTTCAGCGAGGCGCAGCGCGACGAGCTACAGCTCGCGTACTCGGACTGGCATTTTGTCGAGGATTCAGGCCGGGGCTATCGCCGCGTGGTGGCCTCACCCCAGCCGCTGCGCATCGTCGAGGCGGATGCGATTAAGGCGCTAACGCAGAAGGGTTTTGTAGTCATCGGCGCGGGCGGCGGAGGCATTCCCGTGGTGCGCAGCGAGCAGGGGGACTATCAGAGCGTCGATGCGGTTATCGATAAAGATCTCTCCACCGCGCTGCTGGCCCGTGAGATTTGCGCCGACGTGCTGGTGATAACCACCGCCGTGGAGAAAGTCTGCGTTAACTTCGGCAAGCCAGACCAGCAGGCGCTGGACACCGTCAGCGTGGCGCAGATGACGCGCTACATGAACGAAGGCCACTTCCCGGCGGGCAGCATGCTGCCCAAAATCGTCGCCTCGCTGGCGTTTTTACGCCACGGCGGCAGGCGTGTGATCATCACCTCGCCGGACTGCCTGCCCGCGGCGCTGCGCGGTGAAACGGGTACCCACATTGTTAATGAAGGAAGATAAGATGAGTGAAAACAAAAGCCGCCGCGAGTTTATCAGCCAGAGCGGCAAAATGGTCACCGCCTGCGCGCTGTTTGGCGCAACCGGCTCCGTCGCGTATGCTGCCGACTCTGCAAAGGCAACCTGCGAGACGGGGAAACCGATGAACATCACCGCAAAACATTACTATCTGGACAACGTGCTGCTGGAGGCCGGGTTCAACGTCGACGGCAGCGTGGCGACAAGCACTCGCACCGAGCTGAAAACGCTGGAGATCAAAGACGGTAAAATCGTCGCCCTTCGCGATAACAACAGCCACGCCGACGCCGCGCTGCCGCACTACGACGCGGGTAAGAAACTGATGCTTCCGGCGATGCGCGACATGCACATTCATCTGGATAAAACCTTTTACGGCGGCCCGTGGCGGTCGCTCAACCGCCCGGCGGGAACCACTATTCAGGATATGATCCGCCTGGAACAGAAGCTGCTGCCGGAGTTACAGCCTTACACTCAGGCGCGCGCGGAAAAGCTGATCGACCTGATCCAGTCGAAAGGATCCACGATTGCCCGCAGCCACTGCAATATTGAGCCGGTTTCCGGCCTGAAAAACCTGGAGAATTTGCAGGCGGTGCTGGCGCGCCGCAGCGCAGGTTTCGACTGCGAAATCGTTGCCTTCCCGCAGCACGGTCTGCTGCTTTCCAACTCTGAAAAGCTGATGCGCGAGGCGATGCAGGCCGGGGCGCACTACGTGGGCGGGCTGGACCCAACCAGCGTTGACGGCGCGATGGAAAAATCGCTCGATACCATGTTCCAGATTGCGCTGGACTACGACAAAGGGGTGGATATTCACCTGCATGAAACCAGCCCGGCGGGCGTGGCGGCGGTGAATTACATGGTGGAAACCGTGGAGAAAACGCCGGAGCTGAAGGGGAAGCTGACCATCAGCCACGCCTTCGCGCTGGCGACGCTCAACGAGCAGCAGGTGGATGAGATAGCCACCCGCATGGCGGCGCAGCAGGTGACCATCGCCTCCACCGTGCCGATTGGCACCCTGCACATGCCGCTGAAGCAGCTGCGGGAGAAGGGCGTGTTCGTGATGACGGGCACCGACAGCGTGATCGACCACTGGTCGCCGTACGGTCTGGGAGACATGCTGGAGAAAGCTAATCTGTATGCCCAGCTCTATATTCGCCCGAACGAGCAGACGCTCTCCCGCGCGCTCGGCATCGCCACCGGCGACGTGCTGCCGCTGAACGATAAAGGTGAACGCGTATGGCCGAAAGCGCAGGATGACGCCAGCTTTGTGCTGGTGGACGCCTCCTGCTCCGCCGAGGCGGTGGCGCGCATTTCTCCGCGCACCGCGACGTTCCACAAGGGGAACCTTGTCTGGGGCGTTGTTGGCTAAAAGCGAGCCGGGTGGCGGCTTCGCTTACCCGGCCTACGGTTCGGAGATTTTGTAGGTCGGGTAAGGCGAAGCCGCCACCCGACAATGCAGTATACTGCCAGGCACATTCTTAAAGAGGGATCTGCCATGGCACAAAACATCTACGACAATCCGGCATTTTTCGAAGGCTACGCTCAGCTTCCGCGCTCGGTGCAGGGGCTGGACGGCGCACCGGAGTGGCCTGCGCTTAAGGCGATGCTGCCGGATTTAACCGGAAAATCGGTTATCGATCTCGGCTGTGGCTACGGCTGGTTCTGCCGCGTGGCGCGCGAGCTGGGCGCTTGCGACGTTACGGGCGTCGATATCTCAGAAAAAATGCTGGCCCGCGCGGCTGAACTGACGGATGACGCGCAGATTCACTATCAGCGTCGCGATCTCGACTCTCTTCAGCTTCGCGAAAACCGTCTCGATCTGGTCTACAGCTCGCTGGCGCTGCACTACCTGCCGCAACTGGACATATTATTCGCCAACGTCCAGCGCGCGCTCAAACCCGGCGGCAGCCTGGTCTTCTCGATGGAGCACCCGATTTACACCTGCGCCACCCGTCAGGGCTGGCTCACCGACGACAACGGTGAGCGGTTCTGGGGCGTTAACCATTATCAGGACGAAGGCAAGCGCGTCAGCAACTGGCTGGCAGAGGGGGTCATCAAATATCACCGCACGCTGGGTACGGTCCTCAACGCGCTGGTCAAGGCGGGATTAACGATAAGTGAAGTCAATGAGTGGGGGCCAACGCAGGCGCAGGTTGACGCCTGGCCCGCGCTGGCTGAAGAGGCGGAGCGCCCGATGCTGGTGCTCATCGCCGCCCGTAAGGCTTAATAACCGACTTTATATACCCGACCGCTCTGCACCCCTTCCACGCTGCGGCGGTAGGCCTGCGCCACGCTCGCGGCGGGAACGCTTTCAAAGCCGGGGAAGAAGCCCTCATACGCTTCGGCGGATTCCGTCAGCACCGTCGGGCTGATCAGGTTAATGCGAATACCGCGCGGCAGTTCGCAGGCAGCGGCGCGGACAAACCCTTCCAGCGCCGCGTTTACCGTGGTGGCGTTGACGCCCTGTGCAATCGGCTCGTGCGCCACAATCCCGCTTATCAACGTAATCGAACCGCCTTCGTTCAGGTAGTGCTGGCCGGTCAGCGCCAGACGAACCTGCCCCAGTAGCTTATCCTGCAAGCCCTGGTTGAACTCGCCGTCGGTCATAGTTGCGAGCGGGCCGAAGTGCACCCCTCCGGTTGCGGAGACGATCGCATCCACCGGGCCGATTTTTTTGAACAGCGCCTGTACGCTCGCCTGAGAGGTGATATCCACCTGACGATCGCCCTGCGTGCGACCCACGCGGATCGTCTCGTGGCGTTGGCTTAACTCTTCTGCGACTGCACGACCGACCGTACCGCTGGCACCAATAATGACGATTTTCATATCCGACTCCTCATGTTGTAAGCCCTCATTCTTTAATAAATAAAAAGTCAGATAAACTGGGCTAAAGTTAGATGATTACTAACCAAAGGTTTGGAATATGGATAAGCTTCGCGGAATGGAGACGTTTATCGCGGTGGTAGAGAGCGGCAGCTTTACCGGCGCGGCGTCGCGGCTGGAGATGTCGGCGGTGATGGTCGGGAAGTATATTGCACAGCTGGAATCGCAGCTCGGCACGCGGCTGCTGGAGCGCAACACCCGCCGCCAGAGCCTGACGGATGCCGGACGCGTTTATTACGAAGAGACAAGGCGCGTGCTGGAGCAGGTCTCGATTGCCGAAAACGCGGTTGAACGTCTGCGTGCCGCACCTGCCGGCACCCTGCGCGTGACGGCCCCCACATCGTTTGGCGGCTGCGTTATCGCGCCCCTGACCGCCTCGTTTTTACAGCGCTACCCGGAAGTGCGCATCGAGCTGGATCTCACCAATCGAATGGTCGATCTGGTAGAAGAAGGGGTCGATCTGGCCATTCGCATCGGTGAGATACGTCATGACGATCTGGTGGCGAAATACCTGTGTCCCTACAACATGACGATCTGCGCCGCGCCGGATTATCTGGCGCGCCACGGTACGCCGCAAACGCCAGCCGATCTGGTGGATCATCTGTGCCTGTCGCACACGGTATGGACGGCGCGCAACGAGTGGCGGCTGCCGGGGGTTGAAGGCGAAGTGCGCTGGAAGCGGGATGCCGTCTTAAGGTGCAATGACGGTTACGGGTTACGCATGGCGGCGCGAGCCGGGGCTGGACTGTTGCTGCAACCGGAAGTGCTGGTGGCGGAAGAGCTGGCGAGCGGCAGGCTGGTACGGGTGCTGGAGGCATTCACACCCGCGCCGAGGCCGGTGCATTTACTGTGGCGTCAGGATTTGCGTCCGCTGCCTAAGCTAACGGAATTTATTGCGCATATTCTGCTAAGATTGGGCACACTATAAAAAAAGAAGGTAAGCAAAGAATGTCTGCAAACAAACTCGCCAGCAGCGCGCAGGGCCTGCAATCCTCTGCCATTCGTGAACTATTAAAACATAGCAAAATGGCAGGCGTGATTTCGCTGGGTGGCGGTATTCCCAACCCGGACCTGTTCGATCACGAAGGTTTAAAAATCGCTGCTGATGCCGTGCTGTCTCAGCATTTTGGCGAAGCGTTCCAGTACGGCCTGACGGAAGGCGTCCCGGGGCTGCGCGAAGAGATCCAGCGTATCTGCGAAGGACGCGGCATCGCCTGTAAAGCCGATGACGTGGTCATCACCTCGGGCTCGCAACAGTCTCTGGACGTGCTGGCGCGTGCGTTAATTAACCCAGGCGATACGGTCGTCGTTGAGCGTCCTACCTACCTCGCCGCGTTGCAGGTCTTTGGCCTGGCACAGGCGAATTTTGAATCCGTCGGCACCGACGGCGACGGCATGAAAATGGATGAGCTGGAAGCGCTGGTGGCGAAGAAAACCATCAAGGCGGTCTATATCGTGCCAACCTTCGGTAACCCCGGCGGCGTGACGCTCTCCGAAGCGCGCCGTAAACAGCTGGTGGAATTATCGAAGCGCTACGACTTCGTGATTATCGAAGACGACCCGTACAGCGAGATCAATTACACCGACGAAGCGTTCCGCCCGCTGATTGCCCATGCGAAAGATATCGGCAATGAGGATAACGTGGTGTACACCTCTACCTTCTCCAAAATCCTCGCACCGGGCACCCGCGTGGGCTGGGTGCTGGTGCCGGAATGGCTGAAGCGCGCGGTGGTGAACCTCAAGCAAACCACCGATCTGCATACCAGCACGCTGTCGCAGCTGATGACCTACGAGTATCTGAAAACCGGGCGTCTGGCGAACCAGATTAAAATGATCCGCGAGGCCTATCGCCAGAAATACCAGACGTTTGCAACGGAACTGGAAGCCGAGCTGGGCGACGTGATGTCGTTCCACAAGCCGAAGGGCGGGATGTTCCTGTGGGCAAAAATGAACAACGGCATGAATACGACGAAATGGCTGGAAAAAACGTTGAGCAACGGCGTGGTGTTTGTGCCGGGTGAGTTCTTCTACTGCAACGAACCGGACCAGACAACGCTGCGCATGTCATTCGTCACCCCAACGGATGAGCAGCTGAAAGAAGCGGTTCGACGCCTGAAAATCTCCCTGTAAATACGCGTGAAACCCGGTGCGGTCAATATCGTACCGGGGTAAACGACCGATCAGGCCACATCCGGCTGGCCTGATTTCCTTTTTGCCATAATTTCCGCGACCGTCTTTATACGGCTCAACTCCTCCTGAGTCCGGGAATTGGTTTGCGCTTCCCAGACGTCGACGTTTAGCTGTAGGTTCAACCAGAATTCAATGGTGGTATCGAATGCCTTGGCCAGTCTGAATGCCATATCGGCCGTCAGTTTACGATTATTATTAACGAGAGCACTGATGGTGTTACGGTGCACGTTAAGCATTTCCGCAAGATCGCTAATTTTCAGATTGAGCGGCTCAAGATATTCATACTGCAACACGTCGCCCGGCGTGGTGGGTTTGCGTAGTGCCTGTTGAAGAGTCATAGGTAATGCCTCATTTGTATGGCGTGTACTTGTGCGGAGAGAGGTAGAGATCGTCTGCTTTGCCCTCTGACCACCAACCTGTATTGCCTGTTCACGCGAATCGCCGAGTACCCTGCAAGCGGGGGATTCAGCGATTCATACATATTGCCTGGCGGGGATCTCAGATCCCGGTGCGAGGTGGCAGCGTTGATCATATCCAGCTTCCTCGCTAAGGCTGATTCAAGGCTAGAAGGGATCACATTGCTGGATTTCCCATACAGAAAAAAATCCTTAAACCATTGATCACGAAAATGATTAATCATAGTGCTTATGAGCTCCAGTCCATGAAGCTATGTGGATAGTAATGCACTCCTGCACTGTGCGCAAGTGCGTTTTGTTTGCGAGTAATATTACCCTGGTCATGGCTGAAGGGAAGTGTGATGCATGACTAAAGGTTAATTCTTCGAGGCGGATTCCACGTCTTGCGTGCGGATTAATGCCCGGCGGCGCTGCGCTTGCGCGGGCCTACGAGAATGTAGGCCGGGTAAGGCGTAGCCGCCACCCGGCGTTTAATTACCGCTCCCTCAGCGCCTCTTTCGCCCGGTTAAACGGCTTAATCATATAATCCAGCACCGTTTTCTCTCCGGTCTTAATATCCACCGTCGCAATCATCCCCGGCACAATCGAAAAATGCCTGCCCGCCTTGTTCACCAGATAATCCTGGCTGGTGCGAATGAATACGCGGTAATAGAACACCTCCGGCTTCGCTTCGTCCTGAATGGTGTCCGGCGAAATGGTTTCCACCACCCCGTGCAGCCCGCCGTAAATCGCGTAATCGTAGGCGGTGATTTTCACCAGCGCCTCCTGATTAGGGTGGATAAAGGCGATGTCGCGCGGCGAGAGGCGGGTTTCAATCAGCAGGTGATCGTCCACCGGCACAATTTCCATCAGCTCGCCGTTGGGCGGTATAACGCCGCCGATGGTGGTCACCTTGATGTTTTTCACGATCCCGCGCACCGGCGATTTCACCGTCAGGCGGGTAACGGAATCCTCCCGACCTTTCAGGATCGCCGACACCATGTCCACCTCGGCGTTGGCCTTCGACAGCGCTTCACGGGCCTGCACGTAATACTGAGAACGCACGTCGGTGAGCTTCAGCTCCAGGTCGCTTTTCTGCCGTTGCAGGCGCAGCACCTCCACGTGGCTTGCGGCCCCGGTTTTTACCAGCCGCTGGGTGATCGCCAGCTCTTTATTGGCCAGCGCTAGCGCGGAGCGGAGTTCACGCTGCGTATCCTCCAGCTGGGCGCGACGCGAATTGTAGAGCCGCGTTTCGGCGGCGGTCAGGTCGGTCCATTTCGCCAGCGAAGGGGGGAATTTCAGCGGGAGGTCGTTGACCTCGGCGTACAGGCGCGCGCTGGAGGCCAGCGACGCGCGGTAGCGCGCCGCGCTTTCGCCAACGTTAGATTCCGAGCGGGTAGGATCCAGCCGCGCCAGCACCTGTCCGGCCTGCACCTGATCGCCTTCGTGCACGTTCAGCTCGGTGAGGATCCCCCCATCCAGCGACTGCAATACCTGCTCGCGCGAGCTGGGGATCACTTTTCCGGTGCCGGTTGAGACTTCGTCCAGCACCCCGAACCACGCCCAGATGCCGAGCACCACAAACATCACCAGGGAGAAGAAAACGATGCGCCGGGCGCCGGTATAACCGCTTTCGGAATCGAGCGCGTTATCCAGATCTTCTACTGCGGCGACGTCACGCTGACTGATTTTCATTTTTCCACTCCCGTCCGGTTGCCTGCTGCTGTTGCTGCATACGGCTGTTGTTCAGCGCCTGCGCTTTTGGCGCGTCCATCACCAGCATGCCGTCTTTAAGCACCACCACGCGCTCCACCAGCTCCAGCACCGGCACGCGGTGGGTAGCAACCACCAGCGTACGGTTGCCAAGCCACGCCCCGAGACGCTGAATAAATTCCCGCTCGGTGTGTTCATCCAGGGAGGCGGTCGGTTCGTCCATCAGCACGATATTCGGGTCGCGCAGCAGCATCCGCGCCAGCAGAATGGACTGCCGCTGCCCGCCGGACAGCCCGACGCCGTTCTCCATAATCGGGTAATCCAGCCCCTTTGGCAGCTTCTGCACAAAGCTGGCCGCGCCGCACATCTCCAGCACCTCGAAGATCTCTTCGTCGGTGGCGCGGGGCATGCCGAGCGTGATGTTTTCGCGCAGGGTGCCGTAAAACAGCCGCGCGTTCTGGGTCATAAAGCCGACGTTTCGCCGCACGTCCGCCACGTCCAGATGCGGCAGGCTGAGGTTGTCGAGCCGCAGCTCGCCGCCCGCCAGATCCATTCCACCCGCCATCGCCTGTAGCAGGGTTGATTTCCCCGCGCCGTTGCGCCCGAGGATCGCCACTTTTTCGCCCGCTTTGATCTCCAGGCGGTTAATGCGCAGCGCCATGCGCGGATCTTCCGGGTGATAGCGGAACTGCGCCTGCTCGAAAAGATAGTGACCGCGCAGCACGTCCTGGCGGATCGGTGTCTCTTCGCGCTGGTTCTCGGTCGGCAGCTGCATAATGCTGTCCAGCCCCTCTTTGGCCGCCTTAACCTGCTGCCAGCGGGCCAGCACGCCGCACAGCGTCGCCATCGGGGCGATCATCCGCGAGGCCAGCATCGAGGCGGCCACCACCGAACCGGTGGTTAAGGTGCCGTCGATCACCATCGGCGCGCCCACCACGATCACCCCGGCATAGACCAGGCTCTGGATGGTCATCCCCCAACTGATCAGGTTCTGGGTCAGCTCGCGGGTGCGCAGACCGGATTCGGCGGTGATCTGGATATAGCTGTTCCACTGCTGCAAAAAGCGGTTCTCCGCCTGCATCAGCTTGATGTCCTCCAGCCCCTGCACGCTCTCCACCAGCACCGCGTTGCGCAGGGTGGATTCATGCGCCGACTGCTTCGCCAGCTCCGCCAGCTTCTTTTGCAGCAGCAGGCCGGGCAGGACCATGATCAGCGCCGCGACCGGGGCGATCCACGCCAGCTGCGGGGCGATGATCGCCAGTACGATCACGAACAGGATAAAGAACGGCAGATCGACGATGGTGGAAATGGTGGAGGAGGTGACCATCTCGCGGATCTGCTCCAGCTCGCGCAGCTGGGAGATAAAGCTTCCCGTCGATCGCGGAATGGCGCTGTGGCGCAGCCGCAGCGCGTGGCCAAACACGCGATCCGACACGCGCAGATCCGAGCGCTTGCCCAGCAGATCCATAATGTGCCCGCGCGCCACGCGCAACACAAAGCCAAACAGCGTGGCGATCAGTACCCCAATGGTCAGCACGTAGAGCGTCGGGTAGGACTGGGCGGGGATCACCCGGTCATACACCTGCATGGAAAACACAATGCCGGAAAGGGAGAGCACGTTGATAAAGAGCGCCGCCAGCATTACCCAGCTGTAAGGGCGCAGGTCGCGCATCACCAGCCGGTAGAGCCAGTCCGGGCGGTATTTTGAGATATAGGCATCCACGCGGCTGTCCTTCAGCGCCGCCAGCGGACGCAGGGCAATAACGTGGCGGATGGCGGGCAGCATCGCGCTCATCGACAGGCGGTTGGTGTGCGTGTTGTCGTCGAAAAAGCTGACCTCCAGCGTATCCTCGCCGTCGAAATTGTCGATCACGCCGATTTTGCCGTCGTTCAGCTCCACCACCACCGGCAGACGCCAGCTGTTGATGGACTGCTGATCGGCCGTCAGCAGCTGGAAGGTCAGCCCGGCTTCACGGGCGAGCTGAGTCAGCGCGGGCACCATCGGTTTGCCTTTCAGCCACGGCGCGCCCGCGACGAGCGAGCCTGGCGAGCAGGCAACGCGATAGCGCGTCGCCACATAGCCAAACGCCTGCGCCCACTGCTCCAGCGCCTCATCCGTCATGTTTTCACCCTGTGGGATATCGCGTTGCTTCATGGCTGGATCTCCACGGTCTGGATGGTGCGGTTTTCAAGATCGAACGCGTGACGCAGGCGTCCGGTTTGGTAGAGGCAGTTCAGCTGAAGCTGATGCAGCTGTCCGGCGGTTTGCTGCTGGGTAAAGCGCGCCTGGTAAACCTCCTGCTCGGCGTTGAGCACGTCGAGCAGCGGGCGGGAACCGAGATCGAGATACTGCTGCTGATACAGCTCGCGAGTGCGGGCGCTGAGCGCTTCCTGACGGCCCTGGATCTGAAGCGTGCTCATCAGGCTCATCACCTGGCTGCGCGCCTCCAGCAGCTTTTGCCGCACCTCAAGACGGGTGCGCTGAATGGTGGACTGGGCGGATTCCACCGCGTGTCCGGCGGCGTTACGCCGGGCGGTGAGGCCGCCGCCCTGATAGAGCGGCATCTGCACCTTTACCCACGCGGAGTACTGGGTGCGGTCGCGGGTTTCGTTGCCGGAGTAACGGTCGTTAAGATAGTGGCGAACCTCCGGCTCCAGCGAGACGGTAGGGGTCATCTGCGCGTTGGCGTAGTCAAGGTTAGCCTGCGCGACGTTGGCCTGCGCCCAGGCGGCTAACACCGAGGGCACCAGACGATCGTCCGGCTCGGCGATGTCGCAGCTGCGGGCCAGGCTCTGCGGAAACTCATTGCTGACCGCGTTCAGGCTGTCCCAGCCCAGCATGCTCATCAGCGTGGCGCGCGAGCTGTCGAGGCTGGCCTGATACTGCATCAGCTGCGCGCGCGCGCCTTCGATACGGGCGTCAGTCTGCACCACGTCAGAGAGCGACGTGGCGCCTTCGTCATTACGCAGCTTCGTCAGCGAGCCGATGGAGGTCAGGGCGTCCAGCTGTTCTTTGGCCGTCTCGACCATCTGCTGCCAGGTTTGCACCTGCACCATGGCGATGGCGGTATCGTGGGCGATGGTGTCGATGCTTACCAGCACGTTAGCCTGCTGCTGGGCGACGCCCGCGTTTTCAGCGCGCACCTGGCTGGCGACTTTGCCAAAGTCATAGAGCATCTGCGAAAGGGAAAGCACCAGCGAGGGGGTAAAGCCGTTATCGTCGCCGTCGTGGGTATAGCCGTTATCCATGCCAGCGTTGATTTGTGGGTAATATTTCGATTTGGCGACGTCCACATTTTCGCTCTGCTGATAGAGCTTGCCGACGGCTTCACTGATGGCCGGATGCCAGGTCACGGCGCGGTTAACGGCTTCGTCCAGCTGAAGCGTGCCGGGGGCGGCCTTGCCGGCAACGGGCGCCACGCGACCGTTTAACGAGGGGAGTTCCTGCGTTTCGCGTAATTGTCCGGTATTAATCATCGCCGCAGGGTTTGCCGCGATAGCGGGCACAGATATCAGGCAGCACGAGAGCCACCAGTAAGGCATCTTCTTTCCCATGTCTTGTCCCTAATAAAAGAGTACTGCTTTATTGTTTATGCCCGGGCGCTGCGCGCCCGGGTCATTTATTGCACGTGCTATCAGGTAATGATGTGTTGCTGGTTCACAAGCTCGTCGTAGGTGGTCTGAACGTTATCAAGCGTAACGAGCGTAGATTTAGTGTAGGCGGCTCCCGTGCCGTCACGGTCGATGGAGATCACAGTATTGCCACCGCTTTGTGAAACAGAGACATAGTTCCCAAGCGTCGACGCGCTACCGTTCCAGCCCACCAGCAGATCGCCAATGTCGATCTTGTCTCCCTGCGCCAGGGAGAAGTTCGTCCAGTGGTCACCGCCAGCGCTGGTGATGTTGCCCCCCGTTGCGTTACCCGCCGTATTGTTCAACACCTGATAAATCAGCGTGTCGCCATAGGCCGTGCCGCTGATGAGATCGTTATGCTCCGAACTGACAAATTTCGGCGCCATGTTGATGGTCAGCGACGCAGTATCCTTACTACCGTTGGCATCGGTCAGGGT
Source organism: Enterobacter cloacae complex sp. I2 (assembly GCF_014896205.1). NCBI lineage: Bacteria > Pseudomonadati > Pseudomonadota > Gammaproteobacteria > Enterobacterales > Enterobacteriaceae > Enterobacter > Enterobacter cloacae complex sp. I2. The sequence goes on along the minus strand of NZ_JADBRA010000001.1, from coordinate 148,103 downwards.
GTAGTTAAAGACCTCCTTGCTGGTAATGGTAGAGAACGATATCCCCGGGTTGAGCGTGTAGGTGTAGCTGCCGTCTGCGGCAATCGCCAGCGTGCCGTAGTGGCCCGTAATGTTCACCTGCGTGCTGCCGGTGTACGGATCCAGCGTGGTGGTCACGCCGTCGTAGCCGGTAATGCTGAGGCGGGTATCCACCGAGTGCAGCTGGTCCATCGCGCCCGCGGAGCCGGTGCCGTCGAAGATATTGCCGTCAACGGTGTGGGTGCCCGTGGCGTCGAACTGCGACAGCGAGTAGTTGGTGCCGGTAACGCTTGGGGTAACGGTGATATTCCCCACCCCCAGCGGCCCCATTTTGCCGGTATAGTTCAGCGTGTAGGTTCCCGCCTCCAGATCGAGTCCCGTCAGGTTGATGGTCGCCCTGCCGCCCAGCAGCAGCCCGCCGTTGAACGAGCCGGATCGGATGGTGGTGGTGCCGTTGGTCAGCGTCCAGTCCACCGTTAACCCGGTAAGCGTCAGCAGCGAGGCGACGTTAAACGACAGCACCACGTTATGCAGCGCGGTATTAGGATCCACCACGAAGGTACCGGTGCCGGTACCCTGCGTTGAGGTAAGCAGCGCGGCGTTCCAGCTCGCCGAGCCGACGGTGGTATCCGAGTAGGCGGCGGTGCGGTGTACCGAGTTCACGTCCATCGCCGTGCTGACATCGTTTACCGCGTCCATTGGCCGCGCGGTTGGGGTGATGTTCAGCGATGCCGTGTCTTTCGAGCCGTTCGGCGCGGTGATGGTATAAACGAAGGTATCCGGCGTGCTGATGCTGTCAGCACCGACCCCGCTCTTCAGGGTGTAGGTGTACTCCCCGGCCGCGTTGATCCGCAGCGTACCGTACTCGCCGGTAATCTCCGTCAGACCATTGCCGTTCACCGTCACGCCGTTAACGTCGGAGACCACGGTACCCGCCGGTGCGATATCGTCGGACAGCACATCTCCGGTGGTGGACTCGCTCACGCTTGCCACGCTGTAGACATGATCCTGCAAGACGTTCAGCGTGTAGGCCGTCAGCGCGGTGATCCCCGCCGCCGTATTCAGCAGGAACAGGTACTCGCCGGCGGGCAGGTTCAGCGTCAGCTGCGGCGAGGTGCCGCCCAGCAGCGGCGCGCGCAGCCAGCCCGGTTCAACGCGCATCTGCTCGAAGGTCTGCGTCGCATTGTTGAACTTATAGATGTAGAGGTCGAACACCGAGGCCAGCGCCACGCCGCCCACGGAGGCCTGAACCGTCATGGTGCGGGTGGTGCCTTCTTCCACGTTATAGATGATCGGGTTGGCCAGATCGTCCAGTAGGTTCAGCCCCAGCGTATTGCCAAGGTTAATGCCCACCAGGGTAAAGCCGCCCTGCGACGACGGACCGTTGTTAATGGCCTCAACGGTCGTGTCGAAGGTCAGCGAGGCGGTATCGTCCACGGCCACGATCCCGCTGCTGGTGGCGCCTTCGCCCAGCGACAGAACCAGATTTGCCGAGGCGCTGGTGCCGTTGTGGGTGATGGTGTAGGTAAAGCTCTCCGTGCGGCCAATGACCGAGGCGCTGGTATTGGTCAGGTTATAGGTATAGCTGCCGTCCAGGTTGATGGTCAGCGTGCCGTACTGTCCCTGAATCACCGTGCCGTCAGCCGTAACGCTGGTGGTGGTGCCCTGGGCGTTGGTGACCGCGGTGACGGTGGTGCCCGCCGGGGCGTTGTCGCTGCCTGCGGTCGGGTCAACGTCGGTGATCACGTTACCCGCAAGGCTGGTGTCGCCGGACACGGTACCCGCGCTGGTCTCTTTCACCGCCACGTCGAGGCTGGTGTAGGAGCCGGTTGCCAGCAGGTTGGTGTTGTAGCTCAGGACGCGATACTGGCCATTCGCCAGGCCGGTCAGGTTGAGCGACACTCCCGCCGCGCCGAGGGTCAACAGGTCAGCGAACTGCGGCTGTCCGGTATCCACCACGGTGGTCCAGGTATTGTTGACGGCGTCAAAGCGCTGCACCACCAGCTCAAGGGTGTTGAGCAGGGAGAGCACGGCACCCGTGGCGTTGGCGTTCACGGCAATATCCGCCGTGCCGCCGCTGCCGACGGTGAAACCTACCTGCGCGGTGTCGTTGCCGAGCAGCGTCAGCACGTTACCCACGGCGCCCACCAGCAGGAAACCGTAGTCGCTGTACTGCGAGTTGGTCACCGTGGCGGTGGTCGTCAGCGCAAGCTCCTCAGCGTTGGTGCTGGCCGACAGCGGCACCACCGGCGCAAGGGCTGAGCCAGGCAGCGAGACGTTGCCTGCCGCATCGGTAGCGGTGATTTGCAGCGTCTGGCCTTCCGTCTGTTTATTGAGGAAGGTGTAGCTCCAGCTGCCGTTGCTGTCCGCCGTGGCGGTGACCGTTGAATTATCCGCCAGGCGGATGGTGACGGTGCTGCCCGCTTCGGCGCTGCCGGTCAGTACGCTGCCGTCTGCGTTGAAGGTCCCTGTTGGGGCCGTTGGCGCAGTGAGATCGACAATCACGGTCGTCGGCGTGGAAATCGGGCTGGTGCCCGAGCCGTTGCTCGCCGTGGCGGTGAAGGCATGCGGGCCTTCACTCAGTACCGGCGTGGTGAAGCTCCAGTTGCCGCTGGCATTCGCGGTGACCGTGCCCATCAGCACCCCGTTGTTATACAGGGTGATGGTCGCGTTCGGCTGCGCCGTACCGCTCAGGGTTGGCGTGGTGTCATCGGTGGTTTTTCCGTTGGTCAGGTTGCCCGTCACCGTCCCGACGTTATCGTCGATGGTGGCGATAACCGGCGCGTTCGGGATCGCCGTGACTGGAGCAATCACGGAGGTGGTGATACCCGCGTTACCGGCCTTATCGGTAGCAAAGACGATCAGGGATTCCCCGGCGGTCTGCGCAGGGGTGATGGTGGCGCTAAAGTTCCCGCTACCGTCAGCGACGGCCGTTCCAAGAACGGTTCCGGTGCTGCTGGTGATGGTGACGGTGCTTCCCGCTTCCGCCGTACCGGTCACCTGCGTACCGTTGGTGATCACCGCCAGGCCCGCCGGGGCTGGTGGCGGCGTCAGGTCAACGTTAATCGTGATAATCGGTGATGCCACGCTGGTATTGCCCGCGGCGTCGGTGGCGATGGCGGTGAAGTTATGCGCGCCTTCCGTCAGCGTGGTGCTGGTTTGCGGCAGCGTCCAGTTGCCGTTGGCATCCGCGGTGACCGTACCCACCAGCGTCGTGCCGTCGAAAATACGTACGGTGGAATTGGCTTCCGCCGTGCCGCTTAACGTTGGGCGAGTATCGTTGGTTGGGTTGGTGCCGGTGACAGGGCCGGTGACGGTTCCCACATCATCCACAATCGAGGTGATGGCCGGCGCGACAGGGGCGGTGGCATCCACATTGATGGTGTAGCCGCCGGTCTGCGCGCTGGCGTTGCCCACGGCGTCGGTGGCGGAGAAGGTCAGATTGTGCGGCCCGTCAGCCAGCGGGGTAGACGGCGTAAAGCTCCACGCGCCGCCGGTGGCGACAGCGGTGCCAATCTGTACCCCATTATCAAAGATGGTGATCGTCGCGCCGGCTTCTGCCGTACCGGTGAGCGTTGGTCGGGCATCATTGGTTAACCCGCCGTTGGCGACAGGCGTCGCAGCGTTACCGACGTCATCGGTGATGCTGGTCAGCACCGGCAGCGCTGGCGGCGTGGTATCAATGGTCAGGCTGAAGTCGCCGGATGGCGCGCTGGTGTTGCCCGCCTGATCCGTGGCTTCTGCCGTAAAGGTATGCGGCCCGTTGTCCAGCGGCACAGTGATATCGATGGTCCAGTTGCCGTTGGCATCGGCAGTACCGGTGCCCACCAGCGTGTTGCCCTCATAGATATTCACGGTTGCCAGCGGCTCGCTGGTCCCCACCAGACGCGGGAGAGGATCGTTGGTGGTCTGGCCGGAACCGATCGCCCCGGTGATGGTGCCAACATCGTCAATCGCCTGCGTGATAACGGGCGCGACAGGCACGGTCGTATCCACAACCAGCGTGAAGCCCGGTGAGGCAGGGCTGACGTTGCCCGCGGCGTCGGTTGCCGTGGCGGTCCAGGTGTGGCTGCCGTTTGCCAGCGTGCCGGGGGTGAAGCTCCATACGCCGTTGGCATCCGCCACGGCGGTGCCCACCTGCTGACCATTCTCATAAATGGTGATGGTCGCGTTGGCCGCCGCGGTGCCGTTCAGCGTTGGCGTGGTATCGTCTGTGCTTTGCCCCGAAGCGATCGGGCCCAGTACGGTGCCAACGTTATCGGTGGCTGGCGTAAAGACCGGTGCAACGGGTACCGACGTATCCACCGTCAGGTTGAACGGCGGCGAGGTGTCGCCGGTATTGCCTGCGGCGTCGGTGGCGTTGAAGGTAATGGTGTGTGGCCCTTCACTCAGCGCGGTGGTCGGCGTGAAGCTCCAGGTACCCTGGGCGTTGACGACCGCCGTGCCAATTTCCACGTCATCAACAATAACGTGTACCGTTGCGCCCACTTCCCCCGTACCGTTGAAGGTTGGACGGGTGTCGTTGGTGGCCCCGTTGCTGGCGAGGGTTCCCGTTCCCGGGCCCACGTCGTCTATCACCGTCGTGACGACCGGAGCCGCAGGGCCAGCGGTATCCACCGTAAAGGCGAACACTGGGGAGTTGGCGGAGACGTTTCCGACGTCATCGCTGGCGTTAACGCGCAGATTATACGTCCCGTCCGTCAGGACCGGATCTGGCGTAAAGGTCCAGTTGCCGCTGCTGTCGACCGTGGTGGTACCAATCTCCACGCCGTTATTCAGCACGTGAATGGTGGTGCCCGCCTGGCCGGTGCCGCTAAGGGTTGGCGTGGTGTCATTGGTGACCTGCCCGGCGGTAAGCGGGCCGGTTACGCCACCCGGGGCGTTATCGCTGACCGAATCGATCGTCGGCACCTGTGGCGCCGTCAGATCGATATTGACGCTCCAGACGCCGGACGGCTGGCTAACGTTGCCCTGCGGATCCGTCGCTCTGACGGTAAAGTCATGCGTCCCTTCGCCGAGGGCGGTTTCCGGGGTAAAGGTCCAGGCGCCGGTACTGTCTGCTGCTACGGTACCAATCTGCGTGGTGCCATCAAATATGGCGACGACGCTGTTCGGCTCTGCGGTGCCGGTCAGGGTTGGCGTGGTGTCGTTGGTCGGATCGCCGCTTGGTACAGGCGTTGCGGCATTGCCTGCGTTATCCGTCACGCTGGTTATCACCGGCGTGGTGGAGACGGTATCGACAACGATGGTGATCCCTGCCGATGGGGTGCTTTCATTCCCTGCCGGGTCGGTGGCGGTGACGGTCAGGGTGTGACTGCCGTCATCCAGCGCAGGCGGCGTATAGCTCCAGGTGCCGGTTGGCCCGACGAGAACGGTGCCCAGCGGGTCGCCGTTATTGTAAATCGTAATGGTGTCCCCAGCCGTGCCTGTCCCGGTGAGGGTAGGACGATTGTCGTTGGTGCTCTGCCCGTCGGCGATAGGGCCAGTAACCGGACCCACATCATCGGTCACCGCACCGATGGCTGGCGCTGTCGGGGCGGTGAGGTCGACGGTGACGGTCGCGATTGGCGACTGCCCGCTGGTCTCGCCGGTGGTGGTATTCGTGGCGGTCACGGCAAAGGTATGTGGCCCTTCCGTCAGCGGCAGGAGCGGCGTGTAGCTCCAGTTGCCGTTGGTATCCGCAACGACAGTGGTCACCGGAAGCAGCGATCCATCCTGATAAATGGCGATCACGCTGCCCGGATCGGCGGTGCCGGTAAGGGTAGGCGTGGTGTCATTGGTGGTTTTATCTTTCACGTCGCCCGTGACGGGATCGACGTCATCGTTGATTGCCGTAATCACCGGTACCGCAGGCAGATCGAGCGTGGACTCCGGCACGTCAAAGGTGGTTGACGGGCTGGCGTTTCCTGCTGCGTCTGTGGCGATCAGCGTCAGCGTGGTGGCATCCAGCTGGGCCGGCGAGAGGGCGATGGTGAAGGTACCTCCCGTCGCAACGCCGGTTCCGATGATATTGCCGTTGGCGTCACGTACCGTCACGGTGGTGCCATCTTCCGCCGTACCGGTTAGCGGCGTACCCTGCTCGGCGATGTCGATATTCGTTGGCGTTGCAGGCGGCAGCGTATCCACCGTCACGCTGAGATCGCCGGAGCTGACGGAGGTATTCCCCGCGGCATCACTCGCGGCGACCGAGAAGGTGTGCGGCCCTTCCGCAAGCGCAGGGTCGGCGGTCCAGGTCCATGTCCCGTTCGGCTGAACCACCACCACGACCGGAGAGGCGACGCCGTCAACGGTGACCGTTACGTTCGAACCCGGCTCGCCGATCCCGGTAAGGGTTGGGGTGCCGTCACGGGTGTAAAGCACGCTGTTCGCCAGCTGGCTGTCAGAGACGGCGTCAATTTGCGGCACGGTTGGCGTCTGGGTATCGACCGTCACGCTAAAGACCGGGCTGACCGGGCTGAGATTACCCGCATCGTCCACCGCGGCAACGGTGATGTTCAGCGGGCCATCGGTTTGCGTCGGCAGGGTGTAGGACCATTGACCGTTGACGACATCAACGCGATCCACTTCCACGCCGTTGTTGTAGATGATCACCGTTTCGCCGGTGGTGCCGGTGCCGCTCAGGGTTGGCGTAGTGTCGTTAGTAGACCCGCCGTTCTGCGCGCCAGCGATGTCGCTGATGACCGGGGTAATCGGGTCAAGGGTATCTACCGTTATCGTGATACCGGCTGATGGCAAAGATTCATTGCCGGATTCATCGGTGGCGGTCGCCGTGTATTCGTGCGTTCCTTCGCCGATGTTGCTCTCCGGACGCCAGGTCCAGTTGCCGTTACCGTCTACCGTAACGCTGCCTACGGCCTGCGGCGCGCCTGTACCCACCTGGTCATAGATGGTAATGACGTCGTTTGGCGTACCGGTGCCGCTCAGTACCGGACGCGGATCGTTGGTGGATCCGCCATCGGCCACCGGACCGGTGATCTGGCTCACGCTGTCCGTCACCACCGGAACACCCGGCGCGGCAGGGGCGTCGCTGTCAATGGTAATGGTCACCGGCGTGGACGGCGCGCTTTCGTTCCCGGCGCTGTCCTGGTTGGTCACCGTCAGGGAGAGATCGTAGGTGCCGTCAGGCAGCGGGGTAGTTGGTGTCCAGGTCCAGTTGCCGTCGCCGTCGATCTCGGCTTCACCAATTTTGGTGGCGCCATCGTAAATGTTCACGGTATCCCCCGGCGTGCCCGAGCCGCTCAGGGTTGGCGTGGTATCGCGGGTAGTCTCCCCCGGATTCAGGGCAGTACCCGGCGTGCCGCCGTCCGGGTTGACGGTAATGTCAGGAATATCCGGCGTTGCAGGCGCGGTCGTGTCGATCGCCAGCTCAAACGGTGGCGAGATGGTGGTGTTACCCGCCTCATCCGTGGCGTGGACCGTCAGCGAATGTGGACCCTCCGTCAGCGGCGTGGTTGGCGTAAAGCTCCAGCCGCCGCTGCCGTCGAGCACGGCCGTGCCGAGCAGGGTGGTGCCGTCATAGATAGTGATGGTGGTGCCTGCCGGTGCGGTACCCTGCAACTGCGGCAGCGTATCGTCGGTAGTATCCCCGCTGTTAAGCGGAACCTGTACTGGACCAATATTATCGGAGACGGTGTCAATGGTGGCCGCCAGTGGCGGAGTCGTATCGACGGTAAAGGTAAAGCCGCCAGAAGGCGCGCTGGTATTACCTGCCGCATCGCTCGCAACGACGGTGAAGGTATGCTGGCCGTTCACTAATGGCGTGGCAGGCGTAAAGGTCCACGCGCCGGCGCTGTTAACGAGGGCAGTACCAATATCCTGCCCATCCAGACGGATCGTTACGGTGGTTCCCGGCTCGCCGGTACCGTTCACGGTAGGGAGCGTGTCGTTAGTGATGCCATCGCTGTCCAGCGCCCCCGTAGTGCCCGGTACGTCATCAACGACCTGCGTAATGGCCGGGGCGCCCGGAACGGCGGTATCCACCGTGATGCTCCAGGTGTTCGATGTCCCGCTGAGGTTGTTGTCGGCATCAACCGCGGTCGCCGTCAGCACGTGCCCGCCGTCCGGCAGCGCGGTAGCCAGCGTGATGGACCACTGGCCGTCAGGCCCAACCGTACCGGTGCCAATGACGGTAGTGCCGCTGTAAAGGGTGATGGTGGTGCCTGGCTCGCCCGTTCCGTTGATGGTTGGCGTGCTGTCGTTGGTGAGACCGTTCTGGCTGACGGGGCCGGTATCGCCTGGCGCATCGTCCACCACGCCGGTGATGACCGGGGTTTGCGCTGCGGTGATGTCCGGCGCGTCAAACGGCGCGGTCGGGCCGGTGTTGCCGGCGGTATCGGTGGCATCGGCGGTCAGGGCTTCGCCGTTGGCTTTCGGCGGGATCAGATCAACGCTGAAATTACCCTGATCGTCGGCAACCGCTTCCCCGACCTTCACGCCATTTTCACGAATGGTCACGGTGCTGCCCGGCTCGGCTGTACCGGTCACCGTGGTGCCGTCGGCAGAGATAACCACATTTTCCGGCGCCTGCGGCGGCGTGCTGTCTGGCGCGTCGGCAAAGCCGGACGGACTGGTGTTGCCGCTGCCGTCGGTAGCCGTCACTTCAAGGGCCTCGCCGTTGGTCTGGGCTGGCGAAATCGGGATAGTGAAGGTGCCATCCGGGCCGGCGGTGGCCTGGCCGATGGTCGTACCGTCTGGCGCTTTAATGATAATCGTGCTGTTTGGCTCGGCGGTTCCGCTGACGCTTGCCCCGTCTTCTGCCACCACAAGGTTACCCGGTGCGGCAGGCGGGGTGATATCCGCGGCGTTAACCAGCGCCGGTGAACTCTGGTTGCCTGCGGCATCGGAGGCGACCACGGAGATGATCTCGCCGTTCACTTGTGCAGGGTTCAGGTTGGCGACGTAGTTGCCGTTGCTGTCGGCAGTGGCGGTCCCGATTTGCACCCCGGCGTTGTTGGTAATGACAATTTTACTGCCCGGCTCGGCGGTACCGGTGATTTGCGTGCCTGTGGAGTTGAGCGTCGCCTCCGGCATGTCTGGCGGCGTAAGATCGACGGTGAAGTTGATCGGCTCAGACAGGCCGCTTTGGTTGCCTGCCGCATCGGTTTCGCGCAGGGTAATTGAGTGTGCACCCTCTGCCAGCGGCGTTGTCGGCGTGATGCTCCAGGTACCGTTCGGCAGAACGGTGGTGCTGCCAATCGCAACGCCGTTATCGTAAACCGTAATCGTGCTGCCCGGCTCTCCTCGGCCCGTCAGCCGCGGCTGCGACTCGTCGGTAACCTGTCCGGCGGTAATCGCGCCTTTCAGTCCTCCGGTATCGTCGTTAACGATAAATCCTGTTGGTGTAGGCGGGGTGGTGACATCCACCGTTACGGTAAAGGCCGGCGAGGCCGGACCGGTGTTACCGGCGACGTCGGTGGCGCGTACGGTAAGCTGGTGGCTGCCTTCGCTCAGGTTTACCGACGGCGTAAAGCTCCAGCTTCCGTTGCTGCCCACAACCGCAGTGCCAATGGCAATGCCGTTGTCATAGATGGTGACCGTAGAGCCCGCTTCCGCCGTGCCGGTGAGCTGCGGGCGCGGATCGTTCGTGGTGCTTCCGCTTCCGAGCGTGCCGGTATTGGGCGCAACGTCATCGGTTATGCTGACGATCGCCGGGGCACCCGGCGCGACCGTATCCACCACGAAAGTCACCGCCGTGGACGCCGGGCTGGTATTGCCTGCGGCATCGGTCGCGGTGGTGGTAATAGCGTGGTTTCCTTCAGACAGGTTGGTCGACGGGGTAAAGCTCCATTTACCGCTGGCATCGGCCGTGGCGGTACCGATCGGCTTGCCGTTGTCATAGAAGGTAATGACGGTGCCAGCTTCGCTGATGCCGCTGAACGTCGGGCGTGCATCGTCCGTGCGCTGTCCGTTGCTCATCGGGCCCGCGTCGGTGCCCACGTTATCACTGACGGTGACAATCTGCGGCGCATCCGGCGCGGTGAGATCCGGTGCCGTGACCTGACCGCCCTGGCTGGTATTGCCGGACGGATCGGTGGCGGTGGCGGTGATCTGCTCCCCGTTGGTGAGCGGCGTACCGAGATCGATAATGAAATTACCGTCGCTGCCCGCCTTGCCCGTGCCGATGGTGTTGCCATTGGCATCTTTCAGGGACACGGTGCTGCCCGGCTCAGCCGTACCGGTCACGGTTTTGCCGTCAGGTGAAACTTCCAGATTAGCAGGAGCATCCGGCGCGGTGAGATCCGGCGCCGTGACCTGACCGCCCTGGCTGGTGTTGCCGGACGGATCGGTGGCGGTGGCGGTGATCTGCTCCCCATTGGTGAGCGGTGTACCCAGATCGATAGTGAATTTACCGTCGCTGCCGGCCTTGCCCGTGCCGATGGTGTTGCCGTAGGCATCTTTCAGGGTCACGGTGCTGCCCGGCTCAGCCGTACCGGTCACGGTTTTGCCGTCAGGTGAAACTTCCAGATTAGCAGGTGCATCCGGCGCGGTGAGATCCGGCGCCGTGACCTGGCCGCCCTGGCTGGTGTTGCCGGACGGATCGGTGGCGGTGGCGGTGATCTGCTCCCCATTGGTGAGCGGTGTACCCAGATCGATAGTGAATTTACCGTCGCTGCCGACCTTGCCCGTTCCGATGGTGTTGCCATTGGCATCTTTCAGGGTAATCGTGCTGCCCGGCTCAGCCGTACCGGTTACGGTTTTTCCGTCAGGTGAGACCTGAAGATTGGTGGGGGCATTCGGAGGCGTAGTATCAGGTTCGGAAGGATTTCCCGGATTGCCAGGATTCGGGTTGTTGTTATCGTCATCTCCGCCCCCTCCACCGCCGGTTCCCGCCGCGATGGCAATCCCACCTGCGACGGCCAGGCCACCCAGCACCCAGGGCCACGCTGCGGCGCCGCCGGCATCGCTCCCTGACGCCGCCAGTAATGCATCGGTGGAGGCGATGGATTCATAGGTCGCGGCACCGGTTGGATCTTCAATCCACCACAGCGCGCCGTCACTCTCCTCAAGTACCAGCTGGCTTACGCCCTGCGCATCAGTGACGTAGAAATTCTTCAGGGTAATCACTTCGCCCGAGTTGAGGGTGATCACCAGATCGTTTCCGCTGCGGGAGTAACCTGCGATGTCGGCACGATCCACGTTAAGCTTAACGACAGATGAGTGATCGAGTGTTATCTGTGTCCCTTCCGTGGTCGTTTCCACGCCAGTTAATTTAGATATAACAGATATTTGGCTCATACAGTTATTACTCCAGCAGAGTTATTGGTTACGGCGTGTCAAACAAGGCCATCGTTTCTGAAGGGATGAGCGCGCTCCCGGTGAAAATACTGTTTAAAAAACAGAATTTACCGTCACTTTCTTTAGCGCGACCGATGCCCGCCAGGATTAAAAGTGGCAACCTCAGGGCAAAGCTAATTATTTAGTCAGGAAACTGTTGTTTATTTATATATTTGCGATTTATAAGCCTTATTATTTGTGCAGGTATTGATTTATTTCGTTATGAAAATGATATAGCTATAAATGTCTGAATATGCAAATTAAGCGTTCGTAAACCCAGCGCGGTTATTGCAGGGGAAATTAATTGATAGCATGAATATATTTCGTTCGCTACAAGGGCGCGTGGAGAAAGGGTTTTGGCGTAAAAGGTGCAACCCTTAAAACGGGGCTGGCAGGGCGATAATAATAATTAAAATGTGCGATATATATATAATTTTGGTTAGGTTTAATTACTGCTTAATTGCGGTTTAAGTTAGGGTAAATTATCTGGTGTATGATATATTTAAAATTATCTCATTTATAAAATATATTTTTATAGGGCCTTTAATTTCTGCTACTCAAAAAATAAAGTGATTTCTTCTCATGTTTAATAAATAAATGGCCACAAATGTGGCCTTTCAGAAGTAACCGGGTTTAGCCGAAAGAAATTAGGCCGATTTCCACGAGGGCGGCTAATGTCAAAAGAATAAAGAGGATAACGACCATTGGTCTGTGCATTTTTACGGTTCCATCCTTGTGTAAAGTCCTGCCCATCGTGTCCTTTGTCATTTTCCATGGTAACGCTGTGCTGTCGTTGATGCTCATCAAAAGGACGCGGTAGATTGAGGAAAATCTGCATCCAGAGCTGGAACCGTTTATCGCTGAGCAGGTTGCGTGGCGGGGAGCTGGCGCCACTGGCGGATGTGCTCGATCAGGGCTCTGAGTTTGGGGGCCATATTGTGGCGTTGGGGAAAATAGAGATAGAAGCCAGGAAAAGACGGAAGAAACGCATCCAGTAAAGAAACCAGCTGTCCTGATTCAATGTAAGGCGCGAAGGTATCCTCCGTGGCAAAGGTAATTCCACCGCCGGCCAGTGCGAGACTGAGCATAAGACGCAGATCGTTAGTAGTGATTTGTGGATCAATGGCCACATCGAAAGGGACGCCTGCTTCCTCAAATTCCCAGCGATAGGGGGCAACGTCCGGGGAAGGGCGCCAGCCGATACACCGATGAGCGACCAGCTCTCGGGGATGCGCCGGTGCGCTGTGCGTCGCCAGATAGGAAGGTGAAGCCACCACCCGTTCACGCTGCTGGCCCGTAAGGGGAACGGCGATCATGTCTTTTTCGATAACTTCGCCCAGCCTCACCCCTGCGTCATAGCCCGCCGCCACGATATCGAATTCCTCATCTGACACGAAGACATCAAGCGATACCGCAGGATGCGCTGCCGCAAACGAGGCGAGCAGGGGGCCAGAAAGAAACGCTTCCGCAATTGAGGTGACCGCGATCCTGAGCTGTCCGCGCGGTGTGCTGTCTGACGTGACATCGTCAAAGGCCGCTTCAATGTTGGCGATGGGCCCCTGCAACGATTTATGCAACCGTTCACCCGCTTCGGTAAGGCTTACCGAGCGCGTGGTGCGCATCACCAGCAGGGTCTGAAACCCATCTTCGAGACGTCTTATCCCCTGGCTGACAGCGGAACGGGTGATGCCCAGCCGCCCGGCGGCCGCGCTAAAGCTGCGCTCCTCGGCGACCGCCAGAAAAAGCGGTAACAAATTAAGATCAATTTTCATTGTTTAACATCGCTAACCAGTGAGTCCAGTAAAGGTAGGATACAAGAAACAATGTTGAGACTCTATGATTGCTTTGAACTCAACTGAAGGAGTAAAACATGAACAAAGTGATCTTAATTACCGGTGCCTCCAGCGGTATTGGAGAAGGTATTGCCAGAGAGCTGGGCAAGGCAGGCGCAAAAGTATTCCTCGGGGCACGCAGGCTGGATCGCATCCACGCGCTGGCTGAAGAAATCCGCAGCGCAGGAGGGGAGGCAGAGGCGCAGGAATTAGACGTAACCCGCCGCCAGTCGATGGCTGCCTTCGTTCAGGCTGCACGGGAAAAGTGGGGCCGCATTGACGTACTGATTAACAACGCGGGCATTATGCCCCTCTCTCCGCTTTCCGCAGGCAAGCAGGATGAGTGGGAACGCACCATTGACGTGAATATTAAAGGCGTACTGTGGGGAATTGGCGCGGTTCTGCCGATCATGGAAGCCCAGAACTCGGGGCAGATCATTAATATTGGCTCGATCGGTGCCTTGTCCGTTGTGCCCACGGCCGCCGTTTATTGTGCGACCAAATTTGCGGTCCGGGCCATTTCCGATGGTTTGCGTCAGGAAAGTGCGAACATCCGCGTGACCTGCGTCAACCCTGGGGTAGTGGAAAGCGAACTGGCCTCGACCATTACGCACGAAGAAACCATGGCGGTGATGGATGCGTACCGGGCTATTGCCCTCAAACCGGCTGATATCGCCCGCGCCGTGCGCCACATCATCGAGGCGCCTGAGAGTGTCGATACCACCGAAATCACCATCAGACCTACGGCATCCGCAAACTAACGTAGCGGGTCAGGCATCAGCCTGACCCGCTTCACCCTCTTACCACGGCTGTTCGGTCGGCATAATAAACAGCTCTGCCACGTCCACATGTTCCGGTGCCTGCAACACGTAAAGAATCGAGTCGGCGATATCATCGGCTTTCAGGAACGTCATCTTCTCCTTCAGCTGTTCCATCTGTGCGCGATAATTTTCGTCACTGATATGCTCGAATAATTCACTTTCAACGGCACCCGGCTGAAGCGAGGTGACGCGAATGTTGAACTGCGGCGCCAGCTCCATACGTAAAATATCCGAGAAGGCGGCAACGGCATGCTTCGTCGCGCAGTACACGCCAAGCCCGGGGAAGGTTTTACGCCCGGCGATCGACGAGGTATTGATGATATGCCCGGACCGCTGCGACTGCATAATCGGCAGCACGGCCGCCACGGTGTTAAACAGGCCTTTTACGTTGACGTCTACCATACGGTGCCACTCGTCAACCCGGAGGCTGGCGATATCCGAAATCGGCATCAGCCCGGCGTTATTGAAGGCGATATCAATATGCCCATAGCGTTTGTGCAGTGCCGCCACCCCTTCATTCACCGAGGCCGGGTCAGTGACATCCATCGCCAGCGCTATGGCTTCACCGCCAGCAGCCTCAATGTCAGACACCAGCGCCTGAAGACGATCCAGACGGCGGGCGGCGAGACCCACCCTGACGCCCTGTTGCGCTAATTTTTTGGCCGTGGCGGCGCCAATTCCGCTTGAAGCACCGGTGATGAGCGCGACTTTACCTTTGAGTTCCATAGTTGATCCTCTTGAGAGTTAATTTCAACGCTTCAGAAAGAACGTCTGAAGTACGGTTCAATAATGGATTTTTCAGGCGCTGGCTTCGCGCGGGCTTTTGCTCAAACTGTCGGGCTTTTGCTACGCACCATCGCCTTGCGATAGTGCGAGGGCGTCACGCCGTTATGCCTGAGGAAGACGGCTGCAAAGTGGCTGGGGCTGGTGTAACCCACGTTCAGGGCAATATTGATAACGGAATCAGTGGATTCCGACAGCATGCGCCGTGCTTCCTCCATGCGTAGCCGGATAAAATAGTGGGAAGGCGAAAGCCCGGTAGACTGTTTAAAGGCGCGGCTAAAATGGTATTCGCTCAGATCGGACAGCTTAGCCAGCCGTGCCAGGTCAAACGGCTGGGCTAACCCGTCACGCATTGCCGTGAAGACCCGGTGCAGTTTAAACGCCTGCAAGCCCCCGCGGTGTCGTTTCGCACGGGTGCCGTAGGTGCGAATAAGGTGTACCGCCAGCGCCTGTGCAATCCCCTGGATAAACGGGCCGCTTGGTGGATTTTGCAAATACAGCTCGCGGCGTATCTGCTCCAGCAGGACGGACAGCGTTTCGTCGCGCGCGCCGGAAACCTCCCGCAATTCACACTCCTGCATCATCGCCACGCCGATGTAAACATGCATGACGACGAACGGTGTCTCTGGCTCGGCGCGCCAGCGCATTTCGCTTGGGTAGTCCGCCGTCGTGAGAAAAAAATCACCTGCGGCAACGCGGTTTGATAACCACGCTTCCCCGGGAGAGCGCTCCTCAACGACGGCATTACCTGAGAGGATCCAGACGATAAAAGGCTCTGGTACCGCCGGAATAATGACGTTTTCCTGAACGTGCCTTCGCGCCAGAATTTGCACAAAGACATCCCGGGAGGATTGCGCCCGATGCTCCCTGAGCAGTTCGCCGGGAAGGTACTCTTCAAACGTCTCTGCGGAAGTACGCTGCGTCATGTTTATCGTGCCTTTCGTTATGCCAGTTGCACCAGGTTTACCGCCGGAAGAGGCCCGCCGGGGAATTGCTGAAGCGTACCGCCGACCTCCAGGCTGCCTAAATCGATAGGTGCGAAACCGAGCTGCGCTGCCAGCGCGCTGACGTCCGCCTTCGCGTCTGGATGGTCTCCGGAGAGAAAGACGACACGACGCCCCCCCGCCTGCGCCGGATCCTGAGCCAGTACCCCTGCAAGCAGGGTATTAAAGGCTTTCACGACGCGTGCACCCGGCGCCCACTGGGTCACAACCTGGCTTGAGTTTTTCCCGCCCAGTTCAGCCAGCGTAAAGCCTGGCAGTATGACCGGGTTGGTCGCGTCAATCAGGATACGCCCATCCCAGTGAATACCCTTTAACGCGGCTTCGGTTTTGTCCCAGTTCGTGCTGACAAAGACGATATCGGCGTCAGCGGCCTGTTGTACGGTGCCGGCGCGCGCCCCGTTTCCCAGTCTATCGACCACCGCAGCCAGGCTTTCCGGCCCGCGGCTGTTACTCAGAATAGCGTTTATGCCCGCTTTAACCAGCTGTCCTGCAAAGGCTTGCCCGATTGCGCCAGCGCCGATAATGCCTACCGTTGTTGTTTTCATGCTGAATATCCTTCAATGATGCGTAGTGAACATGCACAGAGAGTAGTAATCTTTAACCTATCTGAATAGCCTATATAATTAGATGGAATCCATCTGCTGGAGCGATACATGCTGGACGGTATGTCTGTTGATCAACTGCGCACCTTTATTGCCGCCGTTGATGAGGGCAGTTTTTCCGCCGCCGGGCGCAGGCTGCGGCGCGCGCAGTCGGTTGTCAGCGCGACGCTGGCCAATCTTGAGGTGCAGGTCGGGTTTCCATTATTCGATCGTTCCGGGCGTTATCCGAAACTGACGGAGGCGGGCGTCGCCATGCTGGAAGCGGCACGTCTTGCCGCTGCCGGGATGGATGCCTTTAAGGCTAAGGCGCGCACCTTAGCGGAAGGACTTGAGCCTGAGCTGGTGGTGTCCGTCGACGTGATGTTTCCCGTTGCGCAGCTCACCGCTGCGGTGCAGGCGTTTCATCAGGCATTTCCTGACACGCCGCTGCGTTTGTATGTGGAGGCGCTGGGGGCGGTGCTCCAGCCTTTGCTGGACGGTCACTGCCGGGTGGCGATAACCGGATCGCTGCCGCATCTTCCGGCGGGATGTACCTCAGAATTCCTTCTCAGCGTGCCTGCGGTGGCCGTTGTCTCCCCTGAGCATCCGCTGGCGACCGCGTCTGGCCCGATCCTTCGTTCACTCTTACAGGAACACGTCCAGCTGGTGCTGACCGATCGCTCCGCTCTCACCGTGGGCCGAAGCTTTGGCGTCATGTCGTCGAAGACCTGGCATTTGGCGGATATGGGCGCGAAGCACGCCTTCCTGCGTGCCGGGCTGGGGTGGGGCTATATGCCGCTGCCAATGGTCGAGGAAGATCTCGCAGCGGGAAAACTGGTTACGCTGAACGTGCAGATGCAGCCCGACGTCGGGGCCGGTTTTTCCATGCAGGCGGTGCACCTGGAAGAACATCCGCCCGGCCCGGCCGGGCGCTGGTTCGTTAACACGCTGAAAATGCAGGCTGGCATGCCGGGTAGCAATAGCAGCGCCGGGTAGCCAGCATTTATGGCTCAGGAGGGCTTTCCACCCTCTCATTGCGCTGGTTGGAACCCACGGTTTTACCGGCGCGATCCGAAATCTCATACTCAATGGTAACGTTATGCCTGGTGGTCGGTGCGACGGTGATGTCCTTGATCCTGCTGCCCGAATCGGGGGGAAGCGTAAGGGTTGTATTGCCTTTAGCCAGCACCCGACCATGTTGCTTCACCTGCCACTTAAGGCGACACGCCTCACAGGCGGACCAGGTGTCATTGATCGCCCACAGGCGAACCGTTGCTTCGCTCCCCTGACGCCACACCGCCGTCACGGGTTCAATCGACGGCAGAATGGGCTGATAAGCTTTTTGCAGCGCGTAGTAGCCCGCTTTCGGCTTACGCAGATAATCCACGACGCCCCAGTTGATGGAGGGCCAGGTTTCTACAAACATAAAGTGGAAGAGGGCGGTAACCGGCTGATAGCGCTGCCGGCGATAGCTCTCTGCCGCCATTGCCACCAGCTCCGCCTGGTAACGCTGGGTGTTGGCAATCATCTCCTGAATGGTATTACCCCGCGGAATATTGGCAAATTTAAAAGTCTGGAAGGGCTGGAAGTTATGGTATTTCCAGTGCGTCCAGCCGGGATCGTCGGCGGCGGTGCTTTTCGGCCACATCAGGCGGGCGGGAATGATGGTTTTCAGGGTTGAGAGTCGCGGTAGCGCCTGAGCGCCAAACTCCGTGATGATTGCGGTTTTGGCGGGGCCGAGCAAATCGCGCATGGTGCCGAAGTACCAGCCGGCCCAGTAGTGTTCTTCCACCGCGGAAAAACGATGCACAATGCGCGAGGTGTCTCGCGCAAGCGCGTCTCCCACACGTTTCGTCAGGTTCTGGTTCAGGGTTTTATTCCAGTCGGGGAAGCGTTTTTCCATCCACGGTGAATTCCACGGCGGCTCGTTATGACCGCCCCAGACGATAATGGCCGGGGAATTGCCAAATTGTTCAACCATCTCGCGGGTCTGCCGCGCGGCATTGTCCGCAAAGGCGTCGCTGTTGTTGTAACCCCATTGCAGGGGGACATCCTGCCAGATCATCAGCCCCATCTCGTCAGCCACATCGTAAAGCGCCCGGCCTGCCACATGCGCGTGAACGCGTATCGCATTGGCGTTCATCGCCTGCACCAGCCTGAAGTCGCGGCGATATTTCTTGCGCGTCATGGTGCTAAGCCAGGGGGAACCGATGTAGTTGCTCCCCTTGATAAACAGGCGCCTGTCATTGATCAGCCAGCCCCTGTTGTCCGGCTGCTCCTCCATCTTGCGCAGCCCGGTTCGGGTCACCGCGGTATCCATCACCCCCTGTTCGTCCGCCAGGGTCGCACGCACCCGGTAGAGATTTGGCCTGCCATAGCCCACTGGCCACCAGAGCTTCGCGTCTTTTACGGGCAGCGTGACGCTGAGCGACCGCGGCTTACCGTCCGTTTTCGCAATCTGAACCGAAAACGCCTGCTCTGTGCGCTCGCCGATGAAATTATCAGGGGTTGCTGACAGGCGCAGCGTGACGTCACCGGCAGACAACGCCCGATAGCGGATCTCGGCGTGCAGCGCTGGTTTTTTCAGCCCTTCACGCCAGTCCGGACGCAGGATCACCTCGTCGATAGTCACGGCGCGACTCAGGTGTAGCTTCACCGGTGCCCAAATCCCACCTGAGTTGGCGTCCTGGCCATTCTCTGCCCACGCCCCGCCAGGGCGGGTATCGTGCTGATTAAGTACGCCTTTAACCATCGTTTTGTGCAGCGGCCAGATTGTTTTCGGATCTTCCCAGGGGCTGTCCACCCGCACGGCGAGCTTATTGTGTCGCTGCAAAGCATCGCTTATGTCTACGGAGAAGCGCTGGAAATACCCCTCGTGACGGACAAGATGCCTGCCGTTGAGCGTGACGTCGGCAAAATAGTCCACGCCATCAAAGACCAGGGTGGCCATGGTATCGGGCGCGTGCCGGGGCAGGGTAAATTCGTGCCGATACCAGAGGGCACCCTGATGATCGTATCCGGCGCTGTACCAGTTGGCCGGAACCGCAATCGATCGCCAGTCGCGGTCAGGCGCGCTGGCGCCATCAAAGGTGCTGAGGTTGGCGTCATGCACGCGCCACATTCCGGCCAGTGACCAGGTGACGGGTTGACTGGCCTGGGCCAGCAGAGGGCTAATTGCCAGCAGCAGAAGAAGCCTGATCATCTTTAACCTCCTGAGCTCTGCGGCGCAGCCAGGCCGCAGCGCGTCTGGCCTCCTCGATAAGCTCGCCATGTAAAACGCTCAGCCCCGTCTGGTTCAGCGAGACCGTCTGACTCTCCATTTGCTGAAGCACTTCTGAAAGACGAGTGAAACCGAGGGTGACGGCTTCGCCGCGAAGCTTATGAGCGGCCCGCCGCAGGGCCTCGCGGTCATCATGCGCAATATTCAGCGCTATGGCTGCCACCGCCTCGTCAAGACCGTTGCCGAACAGCGCCAGCAGTTCATTAACCAGTTCAGGATCGTCCGCGCACTGTTTTAACAGCTGTGCCTCATCCGGCAGACCCTTTTCTTCTCCGGCGACAACACGGGCTATCTCCTCCCTGAGCGCCTCCTGACTAACCGGCTTGGCAATATAGCCGTCGAAGCCCATTGCCAGACAGCGCGCCTTGTCGCCCTGCATGGCATGGGCGGTCATCGCGACGGTGGGCTGATGGTTACGCCCCCTCGCGAGCGTTTCTTCACGAAGCAGGCGAATGGCCGTTTCACCGTCCATTTCTGGCATTTGCAGGTCAACCAGCATCAAATCCCACGGCTGTTCACGCCAGCGTTCGAGGGCCTCCCGGCCATTGGATACCACTTCGCAACGGTGCCCGAGCTGCTCCAGCAGGCGTCTGGCCACTTTCTGATTCACCAGGTTGTCCTCAGCCAGCAGGATACGCAGACTGGCCTGCGCCGTAACGGGCGCAGAAGCGGGCACAGCCGCGGGGGAGGCAAGGGGGGCGGGCGCAAGGACGCTGGCTATGGTTTGATAGAGTTCACGTTGGGCAACCGGCTTATGCAGATAATGGGCGATCCCGATGCGCTTCAGCATGTTGGCGTCGAAATGACGGCTCATGGAACTGAGCATAATGATGTGGCTTTGCCCGGCCTGCGGCATAACGGAGAGCTCAAGGGCCAGCGATACGCCGTCCATATCCGGCATCTGCGCATCCAGCAGGATCAGCGGCCAGCATCCCCCTTTTGCGATCAGGCTTAACGCTTCCCCTGCGTTGTTAACACAGGTCGGCGTCAGACCCATCTGGCGAAGCATCGTGTCCAGCAGTCGCAGGTTGGTGCTGTTGTCGTCGACCACCAGGACCGATTCGCCGTTAAAGCGGGCTACAGGAGCACCGGGAGTGGAAGCAGCCAGCTGGCTCTCCAGCGGCAGAGTAAACGCAAATTCGCTGCCTGCCCCCGGCTCGCTCTGAACCGTCAGCTCTCCGCCCATCAGGCTCACCAGACGGGCTGAAATGGTCAGCCCGAGGCCAGTACCGCCGTAGCGGCGGGTGGTTGAGCTATCGGCCTGGCTAAACGCCTCGAAAATGGCTTTTTGTTTCTCCACCGGGATGCCAATGCCGCTGTCGCGAAGGCGAAAACGCCACTGACCTTCACGTTGTGCAGGCTCTATTGCCAGCATAACCTCACCCTGATGGGTGAACTTCAGCGCGTTGCCCAAAAGGTTAGTCAGAATTTGACGTAGCCGGGGACCATCAACGATGAGCACGTCCGGCACTTCAGGTGCGATATCCACCAGCAGTTCGATGCCCTTTACGCTGGCGGCGGGCATGTGCGGGCGGATCAGCGACTGCACAAAGGGACGGATCTCCAGCGGCTCTGTATCGACGGTCATCTTACCTGACTCAATGCGGGAGAAATCGAGAATGTCATTGATGATATGCATCAGTGACTGCGCTGAACTCATCACCAGAGACAGGTATTCCCGCTGTTCGGGGTTGAGATGCGTATCGAGGCAGAGCTGTGTCATGCCCAGAATGCCGTTCATCGGGGTGCGAATTTCGTGGCTCATGTTCGCCAGAAATGCACTTTTCGCCTCGTTGGCCTCCCGGGCGACTTTCGCCGCTTCAATCGCCAGCAGCTCGGCCTCCTTGCGGCGGGTAATGTCCTGTAGGGTGCCGATCACCCGTTCGGCCTGCTGCTGCATGCTGAGGGTGACCACCTGCCCCGAGATCAGCATCCAGCGCCAGCCCTGGGACGCGTGATGTACGCGAATCTCACATTCAAAAACCGGCATATGCTCCTGTCTGGAGGCGATCATCGCGTTGCGCAGCACGGCGCGATCCTCTTCATGGACCAGGTTAAGTAAAAAGCGCAGCGGGTAATGCAGGTGCGTACGCGACTGACCCACCATCGCCAGCAGGGTATCGTTTACCTCCAGGCTGTCTTGAGAGACCTGCCAGTTCCAGATGCCGATCTGAATGGACTCTGCGGTCAGTAAAAAATCATCGTGCAGCTGGTGGCGCGAACGCTGGGCGTCGTCAAGCTCCGTAATATCGGTATGCAGGCTGAGAATGCCGCCATCCGCAAGACGCTGATGCTGCACGTAGAGCCGCCGGTTTCCCGACTGCCGCACCTCACGATGGCTTGACTGGCGGCAGTTGCGAACGATCGCTTCCCGCAGGGTCCGGCGGCGGGTGGGGTCGATGTTATAGCCTGCATCAATGAATTTCTCCGCCAGGCTTTCAAGCGAAGCGCCGGCGCTCAGCCAGGGGGCGATGACCGGGTAAAAGCGCGTTATCTGGTCATTCCAGGCCAGCAGACGCTCGGCGGGATCGTAAATCATTACCCCTACAGGCAGCGCGTTGAGATCGAACCGGGATGTGGATCGCATGGTTACTCGCCTCCGGCCTGATAGTGCAGCTCCGCCTGGCGCCGCAGATACTCCAGCCCGGGCGCAATCGCCATCGCCCAGGCCGTAAGGATCTCTTCGTCGCAAAGGGGATCGCAGGCGCGCACCGTCCTGAGCATGGCCTCCCGCCAGAGTCCGAAAAAGCGCGGCGGCAGGCGTAACCCTTCATCAGTCTGCTCCCGCGCCAGGCGTTCCAGAAAATCCGGCACGAAAAGCGCACCGTCAACGGCTAGCATGGCGAAAAAGCACTTGAAGATCGTCTGCTGGCCATCCCGCCCCTGGCCCCGGGCAAAATGCTGCTCCGTTTCGGGGGACATATGGATAAACGTCTCCCAGAAAGCCTGCAAAAAGCGCCGTTTATCATTCTCCGGCAGAACGCGGTTCAGGCTGGCGTCAAAGAGATCGCGATAAAATTTCATGGTGCGGCCCTCGCGGCGCGTTCGCCCGGCAGGCAGAGGCCGGGCGGGTTGAAGGGATCCGACGTGCGGCGGGCAAAATAGCCATCGTTTTCCACCAGGCCATTTTCAAACAGCGGCCCGGCGTTGTGTTTGTACAGCAGCGCTTCCAGCACCATGGCGTTCGTCGAGAGGGTGAGCGTGGAGTTGACATCGCCGGTTGCCTCAACGCGGCCCTCAAACCAGCCCTGTTTCGGGTTATTCAGGTGCCGGGTAACGGCCATCAACGCGTCAGTGTAATCGCTCTCCCACAGCGCCCAGAGCACAAAGACGGCCTTCGTGCTTACCTGTGCCAGGCGGGGATAGCTTTTTCCGTCGTCGCCCAGGGTGTTCCAGGCATAGCCATTTCCCCAGACGGTGTCTTCTACGTGCCAGGGGGCCTGAGAGAGGTAAAAATCGGCGCGTGCGGTGAGCGCGCGCTCACGCTCCCAGCGCGTTTTCTGGCTAAGCCATACGGCTTCGGCCCGCGCGCGCAGCGTTTTGTGAATATCGGACGCCACGCCGGGCGGTTGCCAGCCAAACTCCAGCCCCGGCAGCATGGCGGGGAGGGTGGAGAGCAGCGACGGTTGCCAGGTAGTTCTGGGATCGCGCGCGTCAACGGCGAGGCTACGCTGGTACAGAATGATGTTCTGAGAAGGCGGAGAGAATGCCTTATCCGATGAAAATCCCCACAGCCGAAACGCGCTGGCGGCATATTCGCTTTCACCCAGCCGCAGCTCGTCGCGCACCACCGGCTGCCCGTTCTGCACGGACGCAGACCACAGCTCCCCGTCCTTATCCAACACCGGACAGAAATTCCAGCGCAGGATGATTTTATCCAGATATTCACGGTACTCAGGTGCACGCTCGGCTGCGAGCCGCAGCGCCAGCATCAGACGGGCCATATCTTTTGCCGACCAGCCGCGCGGGGCCGGTTTTCCTGTGAAATCGATGGGCGACGCCGTTCGGCTGGAATAGAGCCTGCCGGGGGTGCGGGTTTCGGTCAGCGTCAGGCGATTGAGGGTTCCGAGCAGACGCGTCAGCCGGGCGTCGAATTCGTCCGCCTGGATAAGATCAAGCTCGCGGGCAGCCAGCAGGGCGATAAGCGTATCGCCCATTTGCCACAGCGTAACGCGCGGCTGTTTATCGCTGCCGTTGACCAGCCCTGTCTGAGGCTGGGTGTTATTGTCGAAATAGCGCCAGGCGATACGCGCCCACTCCCGCTCCTGAGGCGTCAGGCTACTGATGCGCGCGGTGGTGTGCCAGCCACCTTTGGTCAGCCAGCGCCACCCTGCGCCCTCCTGGCGGAACAGGACGAAGGCGATAATAAGAATGAGGGCAGCGGCAGCCAGCCCGCGGGCTAAGGTCTTAAGCATTGTGCGGTCACCGGCGGCAGTTTTACAGGCTCGTCCGTATTACAGGTGGCACACTGACAGGCCTGGCAAGCGGGTTTGGTGCGCAGGGTGGTTCCGGTCTGTTCACACCATGTCTTCACCGCTGGCGTACTGTTCAGGAACGGGCGGTTGCGCGAGGCATTATTGGGTTCAAAGAGGTCCACCAGCTTTTTCTCCCACAGGGAAGGGGCGAAGTGGCGATCTTTGGGATTATCGCTGTTGAACTGCAACAGCTTGCCCTCTTTCTTGAACAACAGGGCTTCAAGCATGATCCCGTTGTTATTGGCGGTGAACTCTTTGATGGGGCCGTCGCCGTTTTCGTACAGCCCTTCGTAGTATCCTTTGTCCGCCTCGTTGGCGTTTTCAATGGCGTCCAGCAGGCGGTCGGTATAAGGCGAATTCCAGAGAACCCACATCCCGAGCGCCGCTTTCAGCGAGACGGCGGCCGTGTTGGGAACGTACACGCCTTTATCGGTAATGGTGTTCCAGTTGAAGCCGTCACTAAAAACGGTGTCGTAGACAAAGTAGGGGGACTTATCGAGTTGATGCTCAGAGCGAGCGGATAAAATACCGGTGATGGCGTAGCGATTCTCCTGAGCCTGGTAAACCCTGTCGGCAAAGTTTTTCATCCACGGATGAGAGTAATCGCGTGGGCTGTTCTCCTTGTCCGTCGGCTTGTCGAAACCAAATTCCAGGCCGTAAAGCACATAGGATTCGGTGACGACGTAGTTATGCTGGCTGGTGAGGCGCGGATCGCGCGAGTCATAGGGCACCATAACGCAGTAGATCTCAGCCAGCTCGTAGGGCTGGGGCTGGCTCGACTGACAGGTGCCAAAGCCCCACAGCGCAAAGCCCGCAGCACCGTACTCTTCATAGCCCAGCCGCCCTTCCTGCACGTACTTTGGCTGGCCATTTTCCAGGTAGGCGCCGTACATCATCCCGCAGGGGTTGATGACGTTGGTGAAGTTCCATCCCAGCATCACGTTATCAATGCTGTTGCTGTATTCCGGATAGCGCTCCTTAATGACCTTCAGCCAGATCAGCATCCTGCCGATGTCCAGCGCCGAGAAGCCAATCTCGCCAGGTTTGTTCTGGTAGTTAACCTTCTGGGCGGTGATGGTGTTATAGGCTTTGTTGGGCAGTTCGTTGCGGAACAAATCCAGTTTGTTCAGGGTGGCGAGTAATTTCAGCATTCTGCGATCGAATTCGGCTTTATCAATAATCCCCAGCTCCCTTGCGGCCGTCATCGCGGCCATATAGGAGGCGCTGTCCCACATGGTGGTTGAGGGAAATTTATTGACGGCATTCACCAGCCCGGTAGTGGGCTGGTAGTTCACAACGAAATATTGCCAGGCGTTTTTGGCAATGGTCATCTCCCGAGGCGTGAGTTCCCCGCTGCGCGGCGGGTAATCTGAGGCGGGAAGGCTGGTCGCTGCCTGGGCCGCAGAGAGTGAGAGCCAGCCTGCTACAAGCCCGGCCAGAAGAGGAAAAAAGAGTATTGATTTCAGCTTCATGGCTTCGCTCCTGCTGAAGATGTGGGGGGAGTGGCGGGGCCAGGGCAGGCCAGACAAAGCATCTGACCGTGAGCAATGTACGCCAGGCTCTCAAGGACGACCGCATTGGTATCGGCGTCAACGATCTCGTTCACGCTGCTGTTAAGGTTAAGCCCGCGCTGCCAGCCCTTACCCGGCACCTGTAGCTTCTGCACCTGCTGGCGCAGCGCTTCGCTCCAGCCGTTGCGGAACAGGGCGTACCAGGCAAAGGCGGTGCGGGTCGAGGTTATCGCCGTTTGCTCCGGCGTGGCGTCAAGCAGAGCGCTATTTTGCAGCGGCTGGCGATCGGGCAGATCGTTGACGTAATCCGGCGCGGGCTCGGCGTAATCGGTGCTGATCGGCGGCTTGCGGACCCGCAGGCCGTGACGTCGCTGCTGGATTTGCATTATGCGCCAGGCAATTTCGGCGCTCTGCGCGTCGAAACCCAGCTCAAGGCCCGTTAATAAATAGGGAAGGCTGATAAGCGAAGGCTGCCGACCCCACGGGGTGCGTAGCCCTTCATCAGGCACCATTATTCCGTCGATGTCGATCATCTGCTGCCCTTCCGGCGGGTTCGTCACCGCCAGCCCCGCCGCGCTGTCGATCAGCCGAAGCGTATGGCTGGCATACAGGCGATAGCCGAAGCTGTTTCGCGGCTCGTCCGTCGCCAGCGCCCAGTGGTGGAGCGGGACCGCGGCCTGGCTGCTGGTGTTGTGGGCAATCAGGGCGCCCAACTTCCAGCGATCTAAAAGATTGCGCACGTCGGCGGCATGCTGGGGGTAGCGCCACAGCAACGTTTGCAGGGCGTTAAGCAGGCGGCCCAAGCCGATAGCCGAGGCGTCCGGTTTACCCAGGGCTTCCAGCGTGTCGGCATGGTAATAGGCGGCGGGCAGCCCCTGCGGGTTGAGCGGAAGACGGGCGAGAGCAGCCAGTGCGGCCGCGATGCGTTCATCAAATTCGTCGGGAGTAAGAATGTTGAGCTGCCTGGCGGCTACAGCGGCAAACAGATAGCTGCCGGTGCTCCACAGGCTGAGCCAGGGTTCGCCGTCGTGCGCGTTGGCCAGACCATTCGGCTGCGTATTGTTCACATAATACTGCCAGGCTACCCGCCCCCAGATGGCCTCTTCGAATGTCAGCTCACGCGGCGCGGGCAGGGGCGGGAAATCGTTACTCAGCGACATCCCCGCGCTGCCCTCAACGCGTGTTGGCATCTGTTTTTCAACCCAGACGACGATGGCGAATCCCAGCAGAAAGCCGAGCAGGATCGTGAGGTAGCTGCGGGCTGACAAAAGCGCGTCGCGTTTTCTCATTTGCTCACCTCTTCTTCAGCCGGGGTCCACATGGCGGCGAAGATCAGCGGCAGCATGGCGGCAATGTTGACTGCGCCCCAGAAAATGTTGATGACGTAGCCGGAGGGATCGTCAACCTGCCCGCGAGCGACCTGTATACCGCCCCAAATCAGCCCGGCCAGGGTGAGCACGACGATGGCGATTTGCGGTTTCACCAGATAGAGAAACCTGCCCGTCTGCCGCTCTTTCGGCGTGACGTGGAATTTGATCTGCTCACCGCGCAGTACCGTATCGAGCGCACGCAGGTTCATTGAGAAAAAGGAGAGATATGACGCTCTGCCGTCCCAGGCTGAAATCCCCCAGGTGCCGAACATAAAGGCCAGCTCCGACATGATGAAAAAGGGTAAAAAATGAAGATAAAAGGGCTCTGACCAGGCTGAAACAGGCGGAATGCCGGTAAACAGGTAAACAATGGGCGATATCAGGAAAATGGTGTTCCACACGCAGGCCAGATAGGACCAGAAGGTGGTGGCATACATCAGGGTCTGCGGCAGAGAAAGCTTAAAACGGCGGCGGCTGAAAATATTGTCGTGGAACAAAATATCCAGTGAACCCGCGGCGTATTTGAAGCGTTGGATCATCCACGTCAGCATGTCCTGCGGAGAGAGCATTTTCGATTCGATCCGCGGGTGCATCACCGAGCGCCAGCGGCGGGCGGCATCGCCGTGGAGCAGGATGGAGGTATAAATATCTTCCGAAACGTGAAACTTATAGGGCGTGAGCTCTGTGTCGAAAGCCACGTGAGGGCGCATGGCATCCTGAAGGGTTTCACGCATGACGGGATCGCGTATATCCCGCGTGTGGCGCTCAACCTCTTCTTCCACCGTCCAGACATAGCTGCGCAGTGCGGCCTGCATTACCGCTTCGCGCCTGTGTACAGAGGCCGCACCGCAGCAGAAAGCGGCGTTGGCCCAGTTTCGCCGGCGCAAAATCACGTCATAAAACATGCGCGGATCGTTAAAAAAGGGGTCACGGCCAATGGTTACCGGCCCGATGAACTTCTGCGCAAGCCATCCCAGCCCGTATCCCGGTTTGCCCGCTTTTCGCCCAAGCCAGCGCGCCAGGTTTTCCCCTTCCGGCAGGTCGAAAAACCACTGCGGCGTCTGGACCCAGGCGACGTCAGGATCGCGAAAGTAGCCCAGCGTGTGGCTGAGCAGGGTGGGGAAGACCCGGGTATCGGCATCGCAAATGATCAGGAAATCTCCGTCAGTTTGCTCAAGACCGTTTCGCAAATTACCGGCCTTGAAGCCAATATTGGTCTGGCGGGAGATGTAGTTGGCGCCTTCCTGATCGCAGACGGCTTTCATTTCTGGCCGTCGACCGTCGTCAAGCACGTGCACTTTATAGTCCAGCGGAACCGGGTAGACCATTTTCATGGCGTCCCGAATAGAAAGCCTGACCAGCTCCACGTCTTCTGAATAGGTTGCGATAAAGAGATCGACCTTCAGGGGTCTGGATGCTTCCGCGTCTTCGGGGCGCAGGCAGTCATTGATCTCAACCGGGGGCGAGTTTTGCGGCGGATCGTCCTCTTTCCACAGGTTAATGGTGAACAGCACGGTGCCGATCCAGGCCAGCGTTTCCGCCAATACCAGAGGAATGGCATACCACAGCGCGTCGGTATTTAAGGAGGCTGTCCAGCGCCAGTAAAGATAATTAGCGCCTAAAATCAGCGCGGCAACCGCTAATACCTGCCATGTTAGCATTACCCAGCGCGGTGTCTTAAGCGGTTCAGGCGGCTGGCGATGTTCAAAACGGGAAAAATAAAAATCCATAGAGAAGGATATCCTGATTCCACGATGGCTATTAATAACTGACCCGTTACCGACAGGGAGCGCAAAACAGAAAATAACGTCCGCTAAAACAAAAAGTAAAGTAAGTGTAGATGGTGGGTAAAATAATTCCAGAGGCGTAAAAAACCGATCTTTCAGGCATGCTTAAATAATCGTTAACTACGCTTAATAATATCGGAAGCGTTGTCAAAAATTGCCAGATGCTTTTCTTTACGCTATCTAAATAAAATACAAGAAACTTTTTAGCATGGAGAACGCGACGCCCCATGAGCCAGATTGCGCCTGTGCTTATAAGAAAAGATACTGAAAAACCAACAGCATGGCGTTACGTCCTGTCGGATAAACGTGATTTACGTATAGATTTTATGCGCGGTATCGCGTTAGTAATGATGGTGGTGGCGCACACGGAAGTGATGTCGATATTTAATATATTCACCTGGGAAAGGTTTGGTCTGGTCACCGGTGCTGAAGGATTTGTGATCCTTTCCGGATTTATGCTGGGAATGTTAAACCGTGCCAGATTGCAAAAAGCGGTATTGTTGACGATATCCTGGGGGTTATATCTGCGCGCATGGAAAATATATCGCGTAAATATCATCATTATTCTTTCATTTTTGCTGTTAGGGTATCTTCCGTTTATTAACGTTTTTGAGGTTACCCATTTTACCGATCGTTACTCAGGTACAACCTGGGCATTGTATCCGGTGACACCACAAATTAAAGAAACCTGGTTTAACATTGTCCTCTACCTGCAAATTGGTCCTCATCAAACGCAAATTCTTGGGCTTTATATTTTTCTTCTGCTGTTAAGTCCCCTGTTTTTGGGAATGCTCCAGAGAGGATACGTCTACTGGCTGCTGGGGTTATCGTTGCTCGTTTACGGTTGCTGGCAGATATGGCCGGTGCGCGTGACGCCGTCTCAGTTTGAATTCGCGTTTCCGCTGCTGGCCTGGCAGTTCATTTTTGTGCTGGGAATGTGCAGCGGCTGGTACAAAGAAGATTTAATCTCTTTTGCCCGCACCCCCGCCGGTAAGGTGGTGCTCGTGGCGCTGGTGATGATTGCGCTGGTGCTTGGCTTTATCGCCCAGAATCATACCAACCCGTTTATGCCCCCCGCGCTGCTCATGCACAGCCTTTCACCCGAAAACTTTAACGCGTTTTATCATACCTGGGCGGCAAAAAATGGCCTTGGACCCGTCAGAGTCGTGAACGATATCAGCCTGATGGTGACGGTCTATCTGCTGCTGACCTGGTGCTGGCAGCCGCTGTATCGCCTGGCGGGCTGGTTTCTCATCCCGCTTGGTCAGCATTCGCTTTACACCTTTATTTTGCACGTCTACGTCGTATTCCTGGTAAGCCAGTTCGTCACGTTCGATCTGTGGCGCCAGGACTGGGTTGTGAATACCTTCATCCACGCGGTGACGCTGGGCGTGCTGTGGCTGATGGCGAAATATAACGTCGCCGCGCGCTGGATACCTAACTAAGGAAGGGCAGATGCGGGATAAATTGTTGCTGACCTGTGCGCTGTTGTGCGTTGCCACCGGCACAGAGGCTGCGCCGAAGGACGATGCGGAATCGCTACGTGACAAGAACGGCGAGCCGGTGCAGGCTGGCGTGTTCACCAGCCGCTGGGGTCGCCTGTTCTCGGGGAATGAAGACGTCTTCTCTGGCGCGCTGAGCTTTAGTTCCGGACTGAAAGAGCAGTGGATGACCATCCCGAACAGCTCGGACAGCGCGGAGCAGAAACGTAAATACAACCAGACGCTCAATCTCAGCCTGCAATACTCACCCTACAGTTACTGGTTTGCCAACGTGACATCGCGGTTGCCGGTGACGGACACCAGCCGCTATACGGCTGATTTTCGTTACAGTTTTGGCTATGACGACTGGCATGCCAACACGGTCAGCCTGGTGTACAGCAATTACGGAGATAACCGCTTCTGGACGTCAGGAACCCGTCGTCACACCTATTTTGAGCAGGGAGCCGTGACGCTGGCGTATAAATTTTCACTGCCGAAGCCCGTGGAGAATACGCTCCTGATCAACAAAGGCGACTCCATCATTTGCCAGATGGGCTACAGCTGGGTTCCGCGCTATTACGATCTGGACAGCAACGATATCCGCAAAAACAAAAACGTGGTATTGGGCGGGTGTGGTTATACCTTTAAGCAGCATTTCTTCGTGCGCGCCACGGCGTTCTGGTTCCCGGACAGCAGCCAGCAACAGCCCTGGAACGGCGACTATAGCTATAGCTTTGGCTACGCGGGCTATACGCCGGGTTCATTCTCCGTTCAGTACGCTAACTATTCCGGCACCCGTTACCCCGGCCACCAGAGCGGCAGCGGCAAATTCCGGGAAGGCACCGTCAGCGTCATCTGGTTCTTACCGCTTTAGGAGGGCGTAGGGTGTCACAGCACGTCCTGATTGTTGAAGATTCACGGGTTTATCGTCGCCTGCTCAGCCGAATGCTGACGCAGTGGGGGTACATCGTCTACGAGGCGGAGAACGGCGTCGCCGCGCTTGAGATCCTTGAAAACCAGCCCGTCAGTCTGATGATTAGCGACTGGGATATGCCGGAAATGGATGGCCTGACATTGTGCCGGGAGGTTCGCAGCCGTCAGTTTGGACATTATGTTTATTTAATTTTGCTTACCGCGCGCGAAGAGCCGGGCGATCTGACGGTGGGGTTTGACGCCGGGGCGGATGATTTTCTCAATAAGCCGGTCGAGCAGAGTGAGCTGCGGGCGCGACTGCACGCGGGGGCACGGGTTTTGTCTCTTGAAGCCACGCTTGCTGCGCGTAATGCGCGCCTCAGCGAGGCGCTAAGGCAGATAGAGCAAGACCTTGAGGTGGCGGCACGTATCCAGCAGTCGGTGCTGCCCGCGCATCAGCTGCGCTACCGGGATTATTTTGCCGACTGGATTTTCCTGCCGTCAGCCTGGGTGTCTGGCGATATTTTCAATGTCTTCCCGCTGGACAATCACCTGGGATTCTACTGCGTGGATGTATCCGGGCACGGCGTCGGCGCGGCGATGATGTCGCTTGCCGTGGCCCGTCAGTTTCTGCATGGCAGGGTGGTGGAGCGTTTTCTGTTTGCGGACGATAGCGATGTTGCCTCTCCTGCGGACGTCGTTCGGATCCTGAACGGGCGATTTTGCAGCGAAGAGGTGGAGATAATGAGCTATTTCACCATGATTTACGGTGTTATCGACCTGTCTACAGGTGAAGGCAAGCTTTGCCAGGCCGGGCATCCCACTCCCTTTATTGTAAACCCTGGCGGCGAGATCAGGACGGTCGGTGAAGGCGGCGCGCCGGTAGGATTGATGCCGGATCTGAGCTGGACAGACGTGAACTTCTCGCTGGCACCGGGCGAACGACTTTGCCTGTTCAGTGATGGTATTACCGAGTGTGAGAACCCTGATAACGAACAGTTTGGTCAGGCGCGTTTGCAGCGTCGGCTTCAGCGTGATGCCACGCTAGCGCTGGAACAGCTCTTACCGCAGTTTGCGCAGCATCTTGTTCACTGGCGCAGTGGGGAACGCCGGGAACCCCTGGCAATGGCCGACGATGTGTCCCTGTTAATTATTGAGCGTACTGGAGAAAGACAATGAATATTGATACAGAAAGGCATCCCGGCGTGAATATCATGACGCCCTCGGTGCGAAGACTTGACGCCTCGGTGGCGGCGGCCTTTAAAGATGCCGTCACCCGGGAGCTCGGTGAGGATCGTAAAGCCCTGATTGTCGACTTCAGCAAAATCGATTTCATCGACAGTAGCGGTTTGGGCGCGCTTGTATCGCTGCTTAAAATGATGAACGGTAAAGGTGACATGGTGCTGTGCGCGCTGAACCCCGGTATACGCAACATGTTCACCCTGACCCGTATGGATCGCATATTTCGCATCTGCCCGGATCGCGCTACGGCACTTGCGCTGCTTAATCAGTGAGTTGACCGTGGCTAACGACATCACTCTTCCCGCCTCGTTAAGCTCAGTCTCGCCGCTCGCGGCGTGGCTTGAACGTCAGATGGCTTCGCTGTCCGTCAGCGATGACTGGCGCTTTGCGCTCGATCTCGCCGCCTGTGAAACGGCAACCAATATTATTCGCCATGCGCTACATGAGGACCCGGAACGTTGCTTCACCGTGGAGTTCATCGCTACCCGCTCGGGCGCGACGCTGCGTTTTACGGACGATGGCGATGCCTTTCCTGCTGAACGTCTCGCGGCGGGGCGTGAAGACGTGACGTTCGACGGCTGTCTTTTGGCTGAAAGCGGCAGAGGACTGAAACTCATTTTGCTGTATGCCGATAATTTCACGGTGGAAAACGTTGCAGGGAAAAATATTACCGTTCTGGAGAAGGCGATGGTCGGATAATGTTTGACCGTGGAGAAGGTCTGGTGAGGGACGGAATGGGCGCAGTTAACCATCTGCGCCAGTATCGGACCGGCCGACGGGCTGTGGCGGGCAGGATGTCGGCATCGGTCACGTAGCCATAGAGGCGCTTACGGCGATCGCCCCTGATCGCGATACCTTATCGTGATTTCATTTTTCAGTATCGTCAGCGGCGGCGTCATTACGCCGCGCGCTACCGACTGATACTCAAAGCGAAAGGGGCCCGCGGCCGGAAAACCTGCCGGCAACGGGATTTCACCCGCCAGTTCCCTGAGCATCAGGCAGCGCAGGCTGCTACAGACGCGAATGCGAAAGTCCGGCGGCGTGGGGCCGTCCGGTGTAATCTTCCACAGCAGATGCGTCGGCGTCACCCCTTTCGGAAGGGGGGCGGCGGGCTGAACCGGGCGACTTTTCAGTACCTGCTTGCCGCGCGACAGCGTGCCGCCGAAACTATGGCTGCTCCATGAACCGTCAGCGGCAATCGCCGGTGGCGCAAGCAGCAGAGCAAGCAGGGCGGCTCTTATCACGACTTACCTCCAATGAGATACGTCATCCGCACGTTGCGCTGAGTATTTATCTCCTGGCTGGAAAGCACTGCAAGCTGAGGGAAGATGCGGCGTAAATAGCGGGACAGCATCAAACGCAGAGCCGGGTTTACCAGCAGAACCGGCGGTGCACCCAGCGCTTCCTGATGCTGCAACGCCTGCTCGGTCTGTTTCATTAGATTCTCGGCAATTCCCGGCTCGATGGCGCTTCCGCTCTGGGTTGCCTGTACCAGCAGCTGTTCAAGTGACATATCAAGGCCGATTATCTGGATATCATCGTCGCCCGGGAACCACTGCTGCGTAATCGCCCGGGAGAGGCGAGAGCGCACGCGGGCCGTCAGCTCGTCAGCGTCAGACTGAGGGGTGGCATACTCGGCCAGCGTGTCGATAATGGTCCGCATATCGCGAATGGGCACGCGCTCGGAGAGCAAATTTTGCAGCACTTTGTGCAGCGTTGTCAGGCTGATTACCGCCGGGATCAAATCCTCTACCAGCTTCGGCGACTGTTTGGTGAGCTGGTCGAGCAGCTGCTGCGCCTCCTGGCGACCGAAAAGTTCGTCCGTGTGGGTGCTGATAAGGTGGTTCAGGTGCGTAGCGACGACGGAACACGGATCCACCACGGTATAGCCCAGCGTCTGCGCCAGCTCGCGGTGAACTTCATCGATCCAGAGGGCTGGAAGACCGAAGGTCGGTTCCTTACAGGGCGTGCCGGGCACTTCGCCCTCTGCACAGCCAGGATCGATCGCCATCCAGCGATCGGGCTGGACCTCGCCTTTACCAATCGTCACCCCTTTTAGCAAAATACGATAATGGGTTGGCGGCAGGTCAAGATTATCGCGAATATGAACCGCTGGCGGCAGAAAGCCCATCTGCTGCGCGAACTTCTTGCGAATACCCCGTACGCGGGTTAACAGCTGGCCCTGCTGCTCGTGATCGACCATAGGGATCAGTCGATAGCCAACCTCCAGTCCCAGTACATCTTCCATCTGCACGTCAGACCATGTCGCTTCATTAACCTGCGCCACGTCGGCTTCAGCTCGGGTAGGAGCTGAGGGCGCTGCGCCCGTTTTTTTCGCCTTCCCTTCCTGGCCCCGAAGCCACCAGGCAATGCCTAAAAGTGAGGACGTAAACAGTAAAAAGACCAGGTTGGGCATGCCCGGGATAAGCCCCAGCAGACCAATTACCGCCGCAGAGAGGGCCAGCACGCGGGGAGAGGTAAACAGCTGGCCGACCATCTGCTCGCCGACGTCCTGCTCGTTGACCACGCGCGTTACAACGACGCCTGCCGCGGTGGAGATCACCAGTCCCGGGATCTGCGCAACCAGGCCATCACCGATAGTCAGCAGGGTGTAGGCTTCTCCCGCTGCGCTGAGGGTCATATCATGCTGCATTACGCCAATAATCAGGCCGCCGATAATGTTTATTGCCATGATCAGCAGGCCTGCGATGGCATCGCCACGCACAAATTTGCTCGCACCGTCCATGGAGCCGTAGAAATCGGCCTCCTGAGTCACCTCTTTTCGACGGCGTTTGGCCTCCTCCTCGCCGATCAGGCCGGCGTTCAGGTCGGCATCGATGGCCATTTGTTTACCGGGCATACCGTCAAGGGTAAAGCGAGCGCCCACTTCTGCAATACGCCCGGCCCCTTTGGTGATAACCATAAAGTTAATAATTATCAGTATGATAAATACGACAATGCCGATGGCAAAGTTGCCGCCTACCAGGAAGTGACCGAACGCTTCGATGACCTGGCCCGCGGCGTCCGCACCGTTATGGCCGTGCATCAGGATGACGCGCGTTGAGGCCACGTTGAGCGCCAGGCGAAGCAGCGTTGAGAAAAGCAGTACCGTCGGGAAGGCGGAAAACTCCAGCGTATTCTGGGTAAACATGGCGACCAGAAGGATCATAATCGCCAGTACGATATTGAAGGTGAACAGCAAATCCAACACGAAGGTTGGCAGCGGCAGGATCATCATCGCAAGAATGGTCATGATCAGGACTGGACCAGCCAGTACCTGCCACTGGGTCTCCTTCATGCCGGGCAAACGTAATTTGGTGGCGATATTAGCCATTACTCTTTACTCTCTTGTGCAAAATCGAGCGCCGGAGGAACCGGCAAATCTTTAGGTTCTGTTGGGCGCAAGCCAACGCCTTTACGCCATCGGCGCAGGCTATATACCCAGGCCAGGACTTCGGCAACAGCGTTATATAATTCACCGGGCACCGGCTGACCCGGCTCGCAGTGCCGGTAAAGCGCGCGCGCCAGCGGTGGCGCTTCCAGCATCGGAACCCGATTTTCTTCAGCCAACTCGCGGATGCGCAGGGCAATAAGGCCACTGCCGCTTGCGACGACGACCGGCGCGCCCATGGTGCCTTCCTGATACTTCAGCGCTACGGAATAGTGGGTCGGGTTGTTGACGACCACATCGGCGGCGGGCACCTCGGCCATCATGCGGCTTTGTGCCATCTGGCGCTGAATCTGCCTGACGCGACCCTTAATGTGCGGGTCACCCTCCTGGTTTTTGAATTCATCCTTTATTTCCTGGCGGCTCATTCTCAGCTTCTTAAAGTTGCTCCAGAGCTGATAAATCACGTCGAAGGCCACCATGGGGATCAGTGACAAAATCACGTACAGCATGCAGCCAATCAGCAGTTTGCTGATATCGGTTAGCGCGCCGCCCAGCGGTTCATACATTAAATTGATGAACCTGCTCTTATTGAGCATTAAAAACAGACCTCCCCCGATGGCGGCCAACAGCACCTTGAGTATGCTTTTGATCATCTCTGATACCATTTGGGCAGAGAAAAGGCGCTTAATGCCGGTAACGGGATTCAGTTTTTTGAGGTTAACCTTTAGCGCCTTACTGCTTGCGTTCAGGCCGCCGATAATCGACGGTGCCGTTATTGCGGTCACGTACAGCCCACCGGCGAAGGGCAGAATAGCGAGAAAGGCCATGCTCAACAGCGAGGCGGCACGATGTAACATATTCTGCGGGTCGCGGATCATCAGCCGATCAAAGGTCAGCCCGTTGTGCAGAATAGTTTCAAGCTGCGTCGCCAGATGACTACCTGCGCCGACGATAAGCCCCCAGCCCACCAGAAGCATGGCAAGGGTGGTCAGCTCGCGCGAACGCGGAACCTGGCCTTCCTCCCGTGCTTTCTGTTTTCGGTGGGGTGTGGGGTCTTCTGTTTTGTCGCTTTCGCTCTCTTCAGACATAGTGTTGGCCTGGGGTCATCAAAAGCCCAGCGACTCCAGCAGGTCATCCACCTGTTCCTGCGAGGCGACAATCCCGGCGACGCTGGTATCAATCTGCGGGCCGTTCTTGAGATGGGCGTCACCGCTCTGTTCGATACCCGCGTCACGCTCGCGCATGTTTTCAACCAGCACGCTGATGAGCTCGGTCTCGACGGTCTGGATCACCTGCATCAGGCTTTGCAGCACCTGACCGGTGAGATCCTGGAAGTCTTGCGCCATCATTATTTCGGTGAGCTGTTGGTTGGTTTGCTGCGCGGTGGCCGGCACGTCCAGCAGAAAGGTACGTGTCTCTTTTACCAGTTCGCGCGCCTCGTCAAGCGGCTGTGGCGCTTCAAACCAGGCGTCCCACCGTTCAGTAAGCTTACCGGCATTTTCACCTAATTTTTCCTGTAGCGGTCGTGCCACCTCGACGGCCGTCAGCGCGCGATCGGCGGCCTGAGACGTTTTGCCCACAACGTAGTTAAGACGGTCGCGCGTATTTGGAAACGCGTCCGCGACTTCTTTAATGGCCTGCTCCAGGCCAAGATTTGCCATACTGTCGCGCAGCAGCCGGGTTAATTGACCGATACGCAAAAAGAGATCCTTCGGCGGTTCCGCGATCTCGCCAGGCTGAGTGGTCATAGTATTCACCCGAGTTTTTCAAAAATTTTGCCAAGCTTTTCTTCAAGCGTGGCGGCAGTAAACGGTTTAACGATGTAACCGTTGGCACCCGCCTGCGCGGCGGCGATAATGTTTTCCCGCTTTGCTTCCGCTGTGACCATCAGTACCGGCAGCTTTGCCATCGCCGGATCGAGGCGAATGGTTTTCAGCAGCTCAAGGCCATCAAGGTTAGGCATATTCCAGTCGCTCACAACGAAATCAAACTCACCGGCGCGCAGCTTGTTCAGCGCGTCCTGACCATCTTCCGCTTCTTCAATATTTGAATAGCCCAGATCCTGAAGCAGGTTACGTACGATACGTCTCATGGTGGCAAAATCGTCCACCACCAAAAAACGCAGGTTTTTATCCGACATGTGTGTTCTCTCCTGAACGTCGTGGTTTATGGCTGAAACTCTCCAGCAGTCGCTGGCTAATTTTATTGAGATCGACAATCTCCCGGGCGGCACCAAGGGCTATCGCTTCGCGAGGCATACCGAATACCACGCAGCTCGCTTCGCTCTGAGCGAGGGTAAACGCGCCCGCTTCGCGCAACGCCAGCAACCCGCGCGCACCGTCGGCTCCCATACCGGTCAGGATGGCGGCGCTGGCATGTGCGCCCACCAGTTGGGCAACGGAGTTAAACAGAACGTCTACAGACGGGCGATGACGGTTGACGGGGGGCGCGTTGGTCAACCTGACGGCGTACCCTTTTCCGTGACGGACGATCTCCATATGCTTGTCGCCGGGGGCAATCAAGGCCGTACCCGGAAGGACCGGTTCGCCGTCATCCGCTTCATGCACCTTTATCTGGCAAAGTGAATCAAGACGCTGGGCGAACGAGCGGGTAAATCCGGCGGGCATATGCTGGGCGATGAGAATGCCGGGGACGCTGGCCGGCAGCGGCGTTAATACCTGGCGGAGCGCCTCCGTCCCGCCGGTCGAGGAGCCAATCGCCATAATGCTTTGCGGGTCCACGGTAATGCCCCGCAGTATCGGCGCGGCTGCTTCAGCCTGACGCCCCAGTTTTGCCTTCGCGGCAATACGGATCTTCTCTGCAACCTGCACACCCCACAGTTCCAGACTTCCGGCAATACGCTGATCGGGTTTGGCAAGAAAATCGACGGCGCCGTGCTCCAGCGCGGCCATTGTCGCCTTCGAACCTCGGGTGGTCATCGAGGAGATCATCACCACCGGCATGGGACGCAGGCGCATCAAACGGGAGAGAAACTCCAGCCCGTCCATTTTCGGCATGTCGATATCCAGCGTCAGCACGTCGGGGTTGAGCTGCTTAATCATCTCGCGTGCGATCAGCGGATCTGGCGCGGTGCCGACCATCTCCATATCTGGCTGTTGATTGATCACTGCGCTCAGGATGTTGCGCATAAGCGCAGAATCATCAACTGTCAGCACCCGTATCCGTTTCACCGTAAGGCCTCCGTAAGCTCATACACCGACTGGCCGCGAAGCCTGAGTGGGATGTGCGGATGGTTAAAATGTTCAGAGTGTCCAACAAACAGCAGGCCGTCTGGCTTCAGCATGCGGGCAAAGCGCTCAAGCAGACGCTTCTGCGTCGGCGCATCGAAATAGATCATCACGTTGCGGCAAAAGATGGCGTCAAACGGTCCGGGCAGCGGCCAGTTATTGTCCAGCAAGTTGAGTCGCTGATAGTGAATAGCGGCCAGCAGTTCTGGCTTTACCTTCACCCGATCGCTGTTTTCACCCGAGCCGCGCAAAAAATAGTGGCGTTTTTGCATCAGGGTCAGCGAATGCAGGTCGGACAAGCGGTAGACCCCTGCCTCCGCTTTGGCCAAAACCTCGGTATCAATGTCAGAGGCCCAGACGCGTGGCCCTCCCGTCGCGCTACCCAGGGCCTCGTCCAGCGTCATGGCGATGGAGCAAGGTTCTTCCCCGGTAGAAGCAGCAGTACACCAGACGCGGTAGCCGTTGGGCCGCTGGCGGGCGTGTTCTGCGAGCACCGGGAAATGGTAGGTTTCGCGAAAGAAAGAGGTCAGATTGGTTGTCAGCGCGTTGACAAAGTTCTGCCATTCCGGATGCTCGCTGTGGGATTCCAGAATGCTGATGTACTCAAGAAATGTGTCAATCCCCAGCGCCCGTAGCCGCCGTGATAAACGATTAAAAATCATCTCTCGTTTTTGTGCGTTGACCACAATCCCGGCGCGGCGATAGATCAGTTGCCCGATACGCTGTAATTCAGAATCGGATAACGTAAATTTATTTTGCGATAAGCGCACGGGAATGTCTTTAAATTCACTCATAGAAAGAGAGATGCCTTATACCGGGGTATTCATGATTTCCTGGTAGGCACTGAGCATTTTATTGCGCGCTTGCACACCGAAGCTAAAAGAAATGGAGGATTTCTGCATTGCCAGCATTACGTCATTTAATCCAATATCGCTACTGCCGGACATCCACTGCTGCGTCATTTCTTTCGCGTTAACCTGAGTTTCATTAATTTCGTTGATGCTGTTAAATAAAATGTCAGAGAACGACGGCGTGTTTTTCAGCGCGGCAGGCTGGTTTCGGCTCATGCCGGCGATTTGCTGTGACTGAGCGTTAATTTGATCGAGTACGCCACGCATTAATGTTGCTGACATTGATGACTTCCTGAATTAATAAGGGAAAAGCACACATTTATTACCTATCTTTTAAACGTTGGTAGTTTAACACGTAGGCAAAATGGCCATAAAATCCAATAAGCGAACATTACTTTAAGCTTATTTATCCTTAAAAAATCGGCCTTTCAGACGATAATGCCCGCCTGAAAATTTCTCTTAATTTGAAATCGTCGTTATCAGCCCTGCGATATCACAGGCGCTGACGCGCATTATTGTGCGTGCTATTTCTTACAGGATCACGGCATGAGTGCCACATTAAATGATTTAACGAATAATCCGGCTGACCGAATTAAATCGGCTCTGTCATGGCTTCGCGCCAGCCCGAAGCTATCGCTGGTCATTTGCGCCGCGGCTGCCGTATCGGTATTAATTGCGCTTATGTTCTGGGCAAAAGAGCCAGGCTATCGCGTGTTGTTTAGCAATATCAGTGATGAGGACGGCGGGGCCATCGTTGCCCAGCTGTCGCAAATGAATGTCCCTTACCGCATCGACGCGCCGGGTGGCGCTATTCTGGTTCCGGAAGGGCAGGTCCATGAAGTGCGCATGAAGCTGGCCCAGCAGGGGCTGCCAAAAGGTGGCTCCGTCGGGTTTGAGCTGCTGGATAAGGAAAAGTTTGGTATTAGCCAGTTTAGCGAACAGGTTAACTATCAGCGGGCGCTTGAGGGAGAGCTGGCGCGCACCATTGAAAACCTGGGTCCGATCAGAACGGCGCGCGTTCACCTTGCCACACCCAAGCAGACGATGTTTGTGCGTGAGCAAAAACAGCCAACGGCTTCCGTTACCGTTAACCTGATCCAGGGACGTACCCTGGATGAAGGGCAGGTCATTGCCATTACCCATCTGATCTCCAGCGCCGTGACGGGGCTGACGGCAGAAAATGTCACTATTGTCGATCAGCGGGGCGAGCTGCTGACCCAAAGCGGTCTGGGTGGCCTGCAAACGTCGCAGCTGAAGTACACCAGTGAAATCGAAAATGATTACCAGCAGCGCATCCAGCGGATCCTGGCGCCGCTGGTGGGCAGCAAAAATATTCGCGCCCAGGTCACGGCGCAGATTGATTTTACCCAGCAGGAGCAAACGCAGGAGCAATATCAGCCCAACGCCGATCCGCAAAAAATGGTGATTCGAAGCCGCCAGACGAGCCAGTCCGAGCAGGGTAACGGACGCGGCAACGGCGGCGTACCGGGGGCGCTGACCAATCAGCCGCCAGCGCCTGCCACTGCGCCACTTACGCAGCCGCTTGACAAGCCTGCCGCTCAGACCAATACCGCAGGCACCGGAAATGACCGTTCACAGCCCTACAACAATCACAACGATGAGACCACCAACTTTGAGGTCGATCGCACGCTAACCCATATCAAAAATGCTATGGGACGCATCGATCGTCTTTCAGTCGCGGTGGTGATAAACCACCTGCCGCAAGGCGCTGAGGGGAAGCCGGGTCCGCTGAGTGAGGCTGAGCTGAACCGTATTAATGCTCTGGTAAAGGAGGCTGTCGGCTATACGGCTTCACGCGGAGACAGCGTCAATATCCTGAACTCGCCGTTTAACGGGGTTGAGGAAGAGGAGCTCCCGCCATTCTGGAAGCAGGACACGTTTTATCAGTTGATGATGGCGATTGCGCGTTATCTGGTTATTGCGATTATCGCCTGGATCATGTGGCGTAAGCTCGTTCATCCGGCCTGGATCCGCCATCAGGAAACCAGCCTGCGCCGCATGGAAATGGAAAAAGAGGCGCGTCAGGAAGAGCTGGCCGCCCGCAAGAAAGCGTCCGAGAAGGATGCGCGTGACCGCGCTCAGCAGCGCGTGGATACGGAACTTAACAGTCAGCAGCTACGGGAACTGGCGGAACAAGAGCCGCGGGTTATTGCGCTGGTTATTCGTCAGTGGATGAATCAGGAGCTCAAATCATGAATGCCGCAGAGAAAAGCGCCATCGTTATGTTGACGCTGGGCGATGTCCTGGCCGCCGAAGTCTTTAAGCACCTTAACGCGCATGAGGTGAAGACCATCAGCAGTTCCATGGTCAACATGGCGGGGTTTACTCACGATCAAATGGCCGCCGTGCTGCGCGACTTTAAAAATGACTCCAGCGAGTATGCCGCGCTGAGCCTTAACACGAACGAGTATCTGCGCAGCGTGCTGGTTAAGGCGCTGGGTGAAGAGCGTGCGTCAACGCTGCTTGAGGATCTGCTGGATACCCACCAGGGTGGAAACGGGATCGAAACGCTCAACTTTATGGATCCGCTGGCGGTATTCGATTTGATTCGTGAAGAACACCCGCAAATTATAGCCACAATCCTGGTCCACTTAAAACGTAACCAGGCGGCGGACGTCCTGAGCAAATTCGACGATCGTGAACGTAACGACATTATGCTGCGTATCGCCACCTTCGGCGGGGTTCAGCCCGCCGCGCTACAGGAACTGACGGAGGTACTCAACGGTCTGCTCCACGGTCAGAATCTTAAGCGCAGCAAAATGGGCGGCGTGCGCCCGGCTGCGGAGATCTTAAACCTGATGAAATCCCAGCAGGAAGAGGCCGCCATTGAGGCGGTTCGCGATTTCGACAGCGAGCTGGCGCAGAAAATTATCGACGAGATGTTCTTGTTCGAAAACCTGGTGGATGTCGAGGATCGCAGCATCCAGCGTCTGTTGCAGGAGGTGGAAAGCGAAACCCTTATCATCGCCCTCAAAGGAGCAGACGAAGCGCTGCGGGCCAAGTTCTTCCGCAATATGTCGCGCCGTCAGTCGGATCTGATGACCGAAGATCTGGCATCGCGCGGCCCGGTGCGTTTGTCCCAGGTGGAAGCCGAGCAGAAGACGATTCTGAACATCGTTCGACGCCTTGCCGAGTCAGGGGAAATCATCATTGGAGGCAGCGACGATGCCTACGTTTGATGCCAATGGCACCGCTCAGTGGCGCAGCTGGCAGCCTGAGGATCTGTTAAACGAAACGGCTGAAGTCCCGTTGCAGACGCAGGATACCGGCCATTCTGACGCACAGTTTAAGGCCGAGCTGGCACGCCTGCGTAAGCAGGCTGAACAGCAGGGTATTGCTCAGGGACTGGCGCAAGGCAAAGAAGAGGGCCGTCGCGAGGGCTATGAGGCCGGTCTGAAAGAGGGCCGCGAGGCGGGTCTGGCGCAGGGGCTGGAACAGGCCCGCGCCGAACAGCAGGCTTTACTGCTCCAGGCCGGAGAGTGGGTGACGCAGTGCAAGCTTGCGCTTTCGAATCTCGATAGCCTTATTCCCGGACGTCTGGTTCAGCTGGCGCTGACCGCGGTACAGCAGCTGTACGGCACCCTGAGCGTGGCGGATAACCACGCTCTGCTTGCGCAGATCCGCCAGTTAATGAAGCAGGATAGCCTGTTCAACGGCCCGATCGAACTGCATGTGAACCCGCAAGATCTGCCCATGGTTTCCCAGGCGATCGGCGAGACGCTCTCCTCGATGGGCTGGTCCTTACAAAGCGATCCCCAACTGGCCGCAGGGGGATGCCGTGTGGTCACGCCGGACGTGGAGTATGACGCCACAATGGAAACGCGCTGGCAGTCTCTCTGTCAGCTCGCCCGGGAGGAACTGTCCCAATGAGCCAGCAGTTAAAAAACTGGCTTTCCGTCATGGATCGGGTGGAAGAGAAGCTCGGCGAGCTCCCGCGCTTTCGTCAGTACGGCAAGCTGACGCGCGCAACCGGGCTGGTGATGGAGGCCGTTGGCCTGAAGCTGCCGATAGGCGCGCTGTGCATTGTTGAACGTCAGACCGGACAGGCTATCTTACCGGTCGAGTGTGAAGTGGTCGGGTTTAACGGTCAGACGCTCTATCTTATGCCGCTTGAACATGTTGACGGTATTCTCCCCGGTGCGCGCGTGTACGCGCCAGAGTCCGATAAGGGAGCGGGTAAACAGCTGCCGGTGGGGTTACACCTGCTGGGGCGCGTGCTTGACGCACAGGGCCGCCCCCTGGATGGACGTCCAGCGGCAGGAAAACCCGTGGCCGGCCTGTTTACCCCCTCGTTTAACCCGCTTCACCGCGATCCCATCAAGTCCGTGCTCGACGTAGGCGTGAGGGCCATAAATGGCCTGCTGACGGTTGGCCGGGGACAGCGTATGGGCCTTTTTGCCGGCTCGGGCGTGGGTAAGTCGGTGCTGCTCGGCATGATGGCCCGCTTCACCACCGCAGACGTCATCGTCGTCGGGCTGATTGGCGAGCGCGGGCGTGAAGTAAAAGATTT
The DNA here is from genome assembly GCF_014896205.1 of Enterobacter cloacae complex sp. I2. Classification (NCBI taxonomy): domain Bacteria; kingdom Pseudomonadati; phylum Pseudomonadota; class Gammaproteobacteria; order Enterobacterales; family Enterobacteriaceae; genus Enterobacter; species Enterobacter cloacae complex sp. I2. The sequence goes on along the minus strand of NZ_JADBRA010000001.1, from coordinate 103,711 downwards.
CATCGAGAACATTCTTGGCGAAGAGGGGCTTTCACGCGCGGTGGTGATCGCCGCACCTGCTGACGTCTCGCCGATCCTGCGCATGCAGGGTGCGGTATACGCCACCCGTATTGCCGAGGATTACCGCGATCGCGGGATGAACGTTCTGCTGATTATGGACTCCCTCACGCGCTATGCCATGGCGCAGCGTGAAGTGGCGCTGGCTATCGGTGAACCGCCCGCAACCAAAGGGTATCCACCGTCGGTATTTGCGCGTCTGCCCGCGCTGGTCGAGCGTGCCGGTAACGGCATGCGTGGCGGCGGATCGATAACCGCCTTTTATACGGTACTGACCGAAGGGGACGATCAGCAGGATCCGATCGCCGATTCGGCGCGTGCGATCCTCGATGGCCATATCGTGCTTTCGCGTCGCCTGGCTGAGGCGGGCCATTATCCTGCTATTGATATTGAAGCCTCTATTAGCCGTGCGATGACGGAGCTGATTCCGCATGTCCAGTACCGCAAGGTTCAGCGTTTTAAGCAGCTGTTGTCTACCTACCAGCGCAACCGGGATCTGGTCAGCGTAGGCGCTTACGTGAAGGGCAGCGATCCGCTGCTCGACCGGGCGATAGATCAGTATCCTGCGCTGGAAGCCTTCCTGCATCAGGCAATACACGAGCGGAGCGGTTACGACGAGGCCATTGCCGCGCTGAGCCAGCTTTTCCCTGACATCGTTGAACAGGCGGGATAAAACGTGAAAGTGAATAATCCAATGGTCATGCTGCGTGACATGGCTCAGGAAACGCTTACGGAGACCACTCGCGCTCTCGGCAGCGTCCAGCAGACGCTTATGGAAGCCGTGGCCCAGCACGAACAGCTTCAGCATTATGAGCGCGAGTATCAGCAATCTTTGCGTCAGGGGCTGCTCGGCAGCGGTATGTCGATGGCGGATCTGGTTAATCAACAGTCTTTCATTTTGTCCCTTAACCTGGTGGTGAAGCAGCACGAATCACACGTTTCCACCTGCGAACAAGCCGTGGACCGGGCGAAAGAGAAGTGGCTACAGAAAAAGCAGCGCCTTAATGCGTTTGAGACCCTCATCGACCGCCGCGAGGCGGCACTGGCCATGGCACAGAGCCGCCAGGAGCAAAAAATGATGGACGAATTCGCCCAGCGTGCCGGACAGAAAAGAGAAAGGCTATGAATATTGATATTACGGCTCTGCTGTCCGGCGGAGCGCCGACGAGAGCAGGAAAAGGAAAACTCATCGGCGAGGAGTTTGCTCTTACGCTCGACGACAGGCTGGCACAGATGGGGCTGTTGTTGCCTGGCCTGGACGTTCAGGCGCAACGGGTAAGTCATGAGGGATATCCTGTCCCGCAGCCGGTTTTGCCACCGGCAGCTGAGCCGGAGGCGAGCGATGACACGCTGGCGGAGGTCAGAATCAGCGCCTCTCCCGGTAATGAAAGCCCGCAGTGGCAGCTTCAGCAGATCGTCACCCGCCAGGCGAGGAGCGCTGCGACAGAGGCTTCGACCCTTGCTGAGACGAGCCTGCCACGAGAAGCGATCGCTGGCGATAAAGCCCCCTTAGCGATCCCTGTTGACGATCTTAAGCTGAAGCCCGCCGGACAAGAAGATACCCCTCTCCAGGTGCAGGCACAGGCGTTAGGGGGGAAAGCCCCAGGCGCCAGCGCCGTGCTGCCAGGCTTAACGGTACATCAGGGAGAGGCGTCGCAGCACGCCACCTGCGATCCGTCGGTACAGAGCGTTGTGGTGGAGCCGTCAACGGTGCGACAGGCCAGTCAGCCTGTTTCACAGCAGGTGGTCAACGTCCGTTATCCGCTGGAGTCGCCCGAATGGAAGCAGTCGGTGAGCCAACATATTGCCCTGTTCAGCCGCGACAATCTGCACAATGCGGAGATTCGCCTGCATCCTCAGGAGCTGGGCTCATTGCATATCTCTTTGCGCGTGCAGCAGGACCAGGCGCAGATCCATATCGTCAGCGAACATGCTCAGGTGCGGCAGATGATGGAGACTGCGCTACCGCACCTGCGGGCCGCTTTAGCGGAAACCGGGCTCCAGCTGGGCCAGGCGAGCGTGAGCCCCGATCGACCTCATACTGGCGGTGGCGAGCAGGGACGTCATCATCCTGAAGAGCAGCACACCGCTCAAGGCGCAGAGAATGTGTTCGTGGAAGAAGACAATGTGCCGGGATTATTAACATCGACGCAAGGAAATATATACGGAATTAACACTTTTGTCTGAATTGTTGAATTGCCGACAGGAATGAAATTTTATCTCCTGATTATTCTGCTGATTAAATGGACTACAATGTCCGCCGTATTTATCGAGGGGCAGGTTGCTGCCTCTCTTATTTTATTGGATTTACGTAATGGGTAACAAAAATAAAAATGCTGCGGCTCGCGGAGGGTCGCGCTCGCTTCTGTTAATACTAATGTTTCTGATTGCCCTTGCAGCCTGCTGTTTTTCAGGCTATCTGTTCTGGTCGATGAAATATGCACACGCGCAGACGGACAACCATTCGAGAAGTGAGCATGAAGCCCCGGCGGTACAGCAAGTTGAACCGCTATACGTGTCGATGAATACCTTTACCGTGAGCCTGACCCCGACGCAGCACGAGTCGGATCGCGTGCTTTATATTGGGCTGTCCGTACGGCTTGGCGATACGTCGTCCGTACAGGTGCTTGAGAAATTCCTGCCGGAATATCGTAGCCGACTGTTTATGCTGCTTTCTCAGCAAACGTATGAAACGCTCTCAACGGATGAAGGCAAACGCCAGCTGATTAGCAACATCAAAAATGAGCTTAAAAAAACGCTGGCGTTCAACAAAAAGATTAACGTCACTGACGTTTTGATTAATGAATTTATTCTGCGGTAAACACAATGGCTGATAGTTTTTTATCACAGGATGAGATCGATCGCCTGCTCAATGCTGATACGGAGAGTCCCGATGACCTCCATGGAAGCATGGGAGATGCGGGGATTAAACCTTACGATCCCAATACCCAGCGACGCGTCATTCGCGAGCGACTTCATTCTCTGGAAATTATTAACGAACGCTTTGCCCGACAGTTCAGGATGGGGTTATTTAACCTGCTGCGCCGCAGTTCAGATATTACGGCGGGAAATATCAAGATCCAGCCGTATCATGAGTTTGCCCGCAATTTACCGGTGCCAACCAACCTGAACCTGCTGCACCTTAATCCCCTGCGTGGGACCGCGCTGATGGCTTTTTCCTCCGGTCTGGTATTTATGGCCGTGGATAACCTGTTCGGCGGAGACGGGCGTTTCCCGACGAAGGCGGACGGGCGGGAATTTACCCCGACCGAGCAGCGGGTGATCCACCGTATGCTGACAATGGCACGCGAGGCGTATGAGTTTGCCTGGGGCTCTATTTATAAAATTAAGACGGAATACATCCGTTCAGAAATACAGGTGAAATTTACTAATATCACCTCTTCTCCGAACGATGTTGTCGTCACCACGCCTTTCTCCGTGGAAATCGGCTCGCATCGCGGGGAGTTCAATATCTGTATTCCCTTCAGCACGATAGAGCCTCTGCGCGAACTGTTAAGCAATCCACCGATGGATAATTCGCGCCATGAGGACTCTGAGTGGCGCAGCATGCTGGCAAGCCAGATGCGTGAAACCGAGCTGGAGCTGGTGGCGCAATTTGCCGACATCAACACGCGGTTGTCGAACGTCATGAAAATGAAAAAAGGCGACATTATTCCGCTGGATAAGCAGGAGTTTATAGTAGCGAACGTCGGCAGCGTGCCGGTATTTACCGCGAAATATGGCTCTGTAAATAATCAATATGCTCTGAAGGTCGATCAGATGAATCAGCCAGCATTAAAAACTTTCAATAAGGAGTGATTTCCCCATGAGCGACATGAATAACTCGTCGGGATCTGAAGATAAGTCTATGGACAATCTTTGGGGTGAGGCGCTGAACGAGCAGAACGCTGCGGGAAGTACAGAGCAAACGGCGGTTCCTCAGTTTTCTGAAGAGATGAACCTGATTCTGGATATCCCTGTCAAAATGACCGTGGAGCTGGGCCGCACAAAAATGACTATCAAAGAGCTGCTGCGCTTAAGCCAGGGCTCGGTGGTTTCGCTGGACGGCCTGGCGGGCGAGCCGCTCGATATTCTGATCAATGGCTACCTTATTGCCCAGGGCGAAGTGGTGGTCGTGTCCGATAAATTCGGGATTCGTATTACCGATATTATTACCCCATCCGAGCGAATGCATCGCCTGAGCCGCTAATGAACGCAGTACAACCCTCTTTTGCCGCAGGGAGCACAAACGTGCTCTCTGGCGGCGCAATCGCGCTATCGGTCATCGGTACGCTCATGCTCATTATTATGCTGATGGTACTGCTGGCGTGGATCGCCCGCCGCAGCGGGCTGGCGCGTTGCTCCCGCGAAAGCCAGGGTGCGGTATCGCTGGTGGCCAGTAAACCTCTCGGCTCGCGCGAACGGCTGGTGGTGGTTGACGTGGGCGAACAGCGTCTGGTGCTGGGTGTTACCGCGACGCACATTAGCTGTCTCACCGTGCAGGACAGGCCAGAGGTGCCTGAGCAGACGGCTCCTTCAGCGGCTTTTCCCGCCATGCTGGATAACTTTCTTCATAAATACCGTTCGGGTGGTGAGCATAAATGAACCGTCTGTTGATTGCCCGTGCCGCGACGGGCGTTGGTCTGCTGCTGCCCGTTGCCTCTGCGCTTGCCGCTAACGGCGACATTACGCTGGCCAGTTCGTCGGGCAGTGCAGGCTGGACGCTACCGATTCAGACGCTGCTGCTGCTCAGTGGATTCACGTTCATCCCCGCGGTACTGCTGATGATGACTGGCTTTACGCGTATCGTTATCGTGCTGGGATTGATGCGCAACGCGCTTGGTACGCCGACCGCGCCGCCTAATCAGGTATTAGTGGGGCTGGCTCTGTTTTTGACCTTTTTCGTGATGTCACCCGTGCTCAACCAGATCTATGAACAGGCATGGCAGCCGTTGCAGGCCAATAAAATCACCATGGAAACGGCCCTGAAGGAAGGCGTAAAACCGCTGCGGGCCTTTATGCTTGAGCAGACTCGTGAAGCCGATCTGGCGATGTTTGCCCGCATCGCTAAAACGCCGGCCCTTACCGGCCCGGAGGACGTGCCGTTGAGTATTCTGGTGCCCTCATTCGTTACCAGCGAGCTGAAAACCGCTTTCCAGATTGGTTTCACCATCTTTATTCCATTTTTGATTATTGATTTGGTGGTGGCCAGCATTCTGATGGCGCTGGGGATGATGATGGTTCCGCCAGCGACGATTGCGCTGCCCTTTAAGCTGATGCTGTTCGTCCTCGTGGATGGCTGGCAGCTGCTGGTCGGTTCGCTTGCGCAAAGCTTTTACTCATAGGAGCCTGGTATGACCCCCGAAAGCGTCATGGTATTGGGCATGGAAGCTATCAAGGTTGGGCTAATGATTGCGGGCCCGCTTTTGCTGGTCGCGCTGGCAACCGGTCTGATTATCAGTATTCTTCAGGCCGCGACGCAGGTGAACGAAATGACCATGACCTTTATCCCTAAAATCCTGATGATCGTGGGCGTCGGCGTACTGCTCGGTCCGTGGATGATGAAAATCTTTATTGAATACACGCGCATGTTGTTCGCCAGCATTCCTTACGCCATCGGCTAATGATTTTTAATCTTCCCCTTGAACAGCTTTACGCCCTGATAAGCCATTACTTTTTGGTGATGGTGCGCATCTCGGCGCTACTGCACGTTGCGCCAGTCTTCAGCGAGAAAGCGATCAGCGCCCGCCTGCGTGCGGCGTTGGCCTTAACCCTCGCGCTGCTGCTGGGCGGACTGGTTCCTGACGCCGACATAGGACTTTACTCCTGGGCGGGCGTCTGGACGATGGCTAAGCAGGTGCTCATCGGCGCCGCGATGGGGCTGACGATGCAGCTGCTGTTTGCCGCCGTTCGCCTGGCGGGCGAGATCATTGGGATGCAGATGGGACTCTCGTTTGCCACCTTCTTCGACCCGGGCAGCGGTAACAGCCCGGTGATCGCTCGCCTGCTAAACATGCTGGCGATGCTGCTCTTTCTGGTGTTTAACGGCCATCTGTGGTTGCTTTCGCTGCTTGCTGAGACCTTCGAGGCTCTCCCCATCGACGCTGAACCGCTGCATGCTGGCGGGATGTTTTACCTCGTTAATCATGCCGGACTCATCTTCAGTCAGGGGCTGATCCTGGGCCTCCCGGTGATAGCCCTGCTGCTGAGCATAAACATGGTGCTTGCGCTGCTAAACCGCCTTACCCCGCAGCTCTCGATCTTTGTAGTAGGGTTCCCGCTCACGCTGACCTTTGGCATGCTGGCCCTGTTGCTTATCGACGAAACGCTGGCTCCATTCTTTGAACGTCTTATGAGCCACGGCTTCGGGATCCTGAGCGGGCTAATACAAGCGCTGGTTTGAGGGCTTAATTCGTGCAGGCGATCCTGACTACCGTCTCCGTACCCGATGCCAGAATGCTGTTTTCCAGCAAATAGAGGGAACTGGTGGAGGTATCGCCGCTCTTAAGCTGCGGAAAAATATAATCCGTCACCTCTTTTTCGTTGCTTTGATCGCCCAGCCGACGGGCGTGGCTAAGCACCGTCAGATGCAGCAGGTTGCCGGAGTAGGACATGGTATAACTCACGCTGCGCTGTACGGGGGAAGCTTGCCCTACGCGTTTCCCGTTCTGAAAATGGCGGATATTACCGATATAGGTCGTGTGTCCCTCATGAAGTCCATCGCGGTATGAGCGATAAATTCCTCGCGCCAGCGTCACGTTGTTTTCGTCCTTGATAGTATAAAACGAGGCTGGGGCAAAGCACGTCTGCCGCAGCGGCGACGTGGCGATCGTGTACCCGATTGTTAATGCTAAACCTGTCATCAGGCCGCCAGCGAAGAGGACCTGCGGGCGTTTAATAAAGATGAAAATAGAACGATTCACAGTCATTCTTTTGCTCCTGAATGGGTTTTTGACAGGCAATAACGGCCTGATATTTATCTATCTTTCCCGTGCCGGTAGTGATGTATAAAATTTTACCTGGTCTGTAATGGACGCGTCTTTCCAGTACATATTCGGTATAGGTGTGCAGCGTTGCCTGAATAAGTTCCGTTTGGCTTACTCGGTTTTTTTGCACCATCACGATATGTCCGGGGGGGATCCCTTCTCCCTGCCAGAGGATAAACTCGATGCTCTGTGGGCTGGGGACAAACGCATTTTTGACGGATATGGCAGTAAGAATACCGATCAGCATGCCGCAGACCGCGAACGCAGCGCTTCGCAAAAGCCTTTTTCGACGCGGTGCTGGCGTAGCGGAGGGGGGAGGAGGCGTAGCCTCCACCGGCATTTCAGGCGGATGCGGTGTGGGGGCGATCTCAACGCTGTCAGCCGAGGGTTCCGGCGGGCTCTCTTCACGAATAATCAGGCGATAACCGCTTCGCGTTACGGCGACCAGCGCAATAGCATCCTGCATCTCTAGCGAGGCCAGCGCGCGTCGAAGCTTGTTCACCATAACGCGCACGCTATTATCCGTGACCTCAACGCCAGCGCTACGCCAGCCGATATCCATTAACTGTTCCTGAGACAAAATTTGTCCCTGCGCTTCCACCAGGGCGGCAAGGCAGAGGCAGGCGCTGGCGGGCAGCGTCACGCACTCGCCGTCGCGCGTTCGTGTTAGTAACCTCGTGTGCAAATCCAACGTCACTAACGATCCAATCGCAATGTAATTGACCATAATATCTTGATACTTCGTAATGAAAGATAAGGTGAATTGAATGGGTGTTTATGTTAATTGGGTAAAGTCTTTTCGTTAACAATGCGCAACAATTTCGGGCTACCTAAGGCTTATATCGCCACTATTCGCGGATCGCTAAAGGTAAATTTCAACGGTATTAACGTTATTAATGCCGATGTTAATAATTGCCAGGCCTCGGTTGGCGTATTTGTGTGATAAATAAAGTTAATGCCCTCCCATTTTGATGCGCATGCGGTGATTCCTCTCGCTGAACCTGGCGGCCCGATAGCAGTGGGGTGACGCTTATATTCATATTTTTCTGAGGCTTAGTACGTGAAGGGCATTGACTGACGGGCATTTGCTGACTGCTCAAGTTAGTTAAGCTAAATGCTTAAAAATGTATTAGTCACAGGAGGGAGTTTCTCCCTTTGCACGCTGTGCAGCGAAAACGATTTTAACATTAAATATCGGCAGTCGCTATAAATGAGTTGGTTAATTTTATCTCACTGGTCATATCATTTAAAAAATGTTGAGGTGAGCCGTTTACCGAAGGAGTGCGTTCATAATAAATGAACGAGACGCGTTCGTTCTTTCATTTCGTATTCAATGGCACTTTTTGTATGCTATTTATGGTCGGTTATCGTTTGTCTCGAAATAGGGTGAGCGCGTGTTTATATTGTTTTGTTAGGCTTTTTTCGCCCGCGCATTTTGTAATACTTTTTATTATTTATGCCTTGCCTGACAGACCGTCAGGGCAGGATGTGAACGATTCAGGAGAAGAAGCGGCGGGGAGCAAAACGAAAAAAGCCCTCCGACAGGGAGGGCTAACGCGCAATGGATACGCGTAAAATGTTGAGGCTTTTCGGGATTAACGCAGCAGGCTCAGAACGTTCTGAGGTACCTGGTTAGCCTGGCTCAGAACGGATACGCCGGCCTGTTGCAGGATGTTAGAACGGCTCATTGCGGACACTTCCACGGAGAAGTCAGCGTCCTGGATACGAGAGCGTGCTTCGGTGGTGTTAATCACAGTGGTGTTCAGGTTCGCGATAATAGAGCTGAAACGGTTCTGAATCGCACCCAGGTCAGCCTGGAAGTTGGTCACTTCGGTCAGGGCTGCGTCCAGGTTGCCCAGCAGGTCGTCGGCTGCGGCAGCATTAGCGGCGGTGTTGATGAACGCTGAGTCCGCTGCGCCTGCATCCGCGACGGTTGGTGCAGTTGCGTTATCTGCGAAGGTCAGCTCTTTCACCACGGTGTTACCGCTTGCGTCGGTGCTCTGCGCGAAGTATTTGGTGTTTGCACCGTCTTTCACGGAGAACATCTGCATGTTGCTGTCAGCAGCGTCAGCGCCGAAGGCCGCGTTGGAGATCTCGTCCAGCTTAGCCTGATCCAGCTTCACTTCAGAACCATCCTGAGCTTTGAAGGTCGCGCCTTCTTTCAGCTTGGTAGCATCGCTCAGCGTTGATGGACCGTTCAACAGGATATCGGCATCCAGCGCGCTGACTTCCGTTGCAGCACTCGCTTGTACAGCACCGTCAATGATCGCATTGCCAGCACCATCATCCTTGAAGGTGATAGCAGAGGTGTCCAGTTTAAACATTTTGTCGGCAGTTTTATCGTAAGCGAAAGCTTCACCATCAGCTACGTACAGTTCGACGTCGCCTGCTGCTGCGCCCACTGCCGTTTCAATTGCGGTGATATCAGCCGCGTCAACTTTCCAGTTACCGGCGCTAGTGCTGATACCCGTATCGTCGCCCGCTGCTTTCGCAGTAGCTGCCTTGGTGTATTCGCTGGTAGCGCCCGCAGAGCCGGCAATTTTATCGAATGCCGCAGTGAAGCCGTCCAGACCCAGAGAGTCGATGTCCAGTTTCTTCAGATCGATGTCGATGGTCTGGCCATCTTTGTCGCCAATCTGGATGGTCAGTTTATCTTTGGAACCATCGAGAACGTTAACGCCGTTGAAGTTGGTGGTTTCAGAAATACGTTTGATCTCGTCCAGACGTGCAGAGATCTCCTTTTTGATGGAGTCACGGTCGTCAGAGGAGTTGGTGCCGTTTTTTGCCTGAACGGTCAGTTCACGGATACGCTGCAAGTTCTCGGTTACTTCTTCCAGCGCGCCCTCGGTGGTCTGCGCCAGGGAGATACCATCGTTGGCGTTACGTGCTGCCTGGGTCAGGCCGCGGATAGAAGAGGTGAAGCGGTTAGAGATCGCCATACCTGCTGCATCGTCTTTCGCACTGTTAATACGCAGACCGGAAGAGAGACGCTGAATTGCAGTACCCAGAGAAGTCTGAGATTTGTTCAGGTTGTTCTGAGCCATCAAGCTCAATGCGTTAGTATTAATGACCTGGGCCATATCAATATCCTTTTAAATAAAGTAACGACGGCATTCGCCAGTTAAATATGCGATGTCTGTTGCGCATACTGAATTAATCGGATGAAAAGGAAATGACTAAATTATTTTTTCATAATTTTTTATATTCCTGGAAAAGCGCGCATAAGTGATGGCAATTATCCTGATTGCCACAGTCAATAGCCTGATAAGCGTATAAGAGTGTATTAACGTGGTGGTTCCGTTGTCGCCTGCGCTGTAAAAAATTAAACTTTATGGCCGAAACCCCGATGTTATCGCTATATCTATCTTCACTGTAACAGGAATACAAATCATGGCTTCGTTCTCTATGTCAGGCCTCGGCGGCTCCGGGTTAGATATTGAAAGTATGATTTCGCAGCTCCAGGTAGCTGAGAATAAAAAATTAAATCCCTATTTGCAGAAGCAGAGTAATTATGAAGGACAAACTTCCTCCTGGGGTAAAATCTCCAGCAGCCTGGATGCGGTGAAAACGGCGCTGAAAAAACTGGAGGATGAAGGGTTCAACGGGGTCAGCATTGGCACCAACAAGGCATTTAACGCAACGGCAGGTAAGGGAGCGATCCCGAATAGCTACTCAGTCCAGGTTGAGCAGTTAGCAAAAGCCAATAAAGTGGGGACGGCACCGCAAAAAGCGAACGACACCCAGCTGGGCGACGGCGCCGGTCCGCGTACGGTGACCATCACCGCAGGCAAAGGCAAGCCGATGGAGGTGGAACTGAAAGATGATGAGACCTCTCTGGTACAGATTGCTAAAAAAATTAATGCTAAAAATGGCGATGTTACCGCGACGGTAATGCCTGCCGAAGATGGCAAATATCAGCTGGTTGTGACGTCGAAAAAGACCGGCGAAGATGGCGAAATTAGCATCAGCGTAAGCGGCGACAGTAAGCTGGCGAAAGTGCTGGATTACGATCCGGCAGTCACGCCGGGTGCGGATAATGCCCGGGAGATTACGCCGGCACAGAATGCCATTGTCTACATTGATGGTACGAAGATTGAACGCAGCTCCAATACCATTTCTGACGCCATTGACGGGATCACCCTCGATCTGCGCGAGGTCTCAGAAAAAGATCCTGACGACGCATCAAAACTGAAATCAGAAACACTGTCGATCACCGCCGATACCTCTAAGGTTAAAAGCCTGATTGAAGAGTTTGTGAATGCCTATAACGCCTATCTTAGCGCGGCATCCAGCGCCAGTGCCTACAACGAACCGGAGAAGACGACCGGCGATGAACTGCCGCAGGCCAACGCGTCAAACGGCGCGCTTTTCGGTGACGGTACTCTGCGCCGTTTGACCAGCCAGATGAAGTCCGCTGTCGCAGGCAGCTATGGCGATGCCGACGATCTGTATAAATCGCTGGGTGCGCTCGGTATCAAGGTGAATTTCAACGAAAGCAAACCCGGCGAAGAGCGTACCGGTACCCTGGGCATACTCTCTATCGACAATAAAAAGCTCGATGAAGCGCTGAAGAAAAATCCAAAGGAGGTGGAAGCCCTGTTTTTAGGCACCGGCTCAACGGGCGGGATTAAGGACCGCATGGAGGAGGTGTTCACCACCTATCTGGGCGACAACGATTCGATCCCGAAGGTAGAAGGGGCTATCGCAACCGCCCTCAAAGGGGTAAAGGAACAAAATACCCGCGTTGAAAAACAGATTGCCCGCATGCAGGAACGCATTCAGGACAGCCTTGACCGCAGCCGTAAGGAATTCCAGCGTCTCGACCAGGCCCTGACGCAAATGAACAGTACGAGCCAGCAGCTTCAGTCCGCGCTGCTTGGGATCATGGGATAAACTTTAACGCATCCGGGCAGGTCAACTGCCCGGCAGGAACCGAAGATGTACACCAAAACGGGCAACAGCGCCTATTCCTCCGTCTCTCTGGACAGCCAGATTGCTGGCGCCACCCCGCACCAGCTCATCGTATTGCTCTACGACGGAGCAATTAATGCCATGCGTCGCGCCGAGATTTACTTCCAGTCCGGAAATATCGCTCGCCGGGGTGAGATGATCTCCCGGGCAATCAACATTATTGATAACGGCCTGCGCGCCGGGCTTAACCATGAGGTAGGGGGACAGATTGCCGCCGACCTGGAGCGACTGTACGAGTATATTTCGCGCTCTTTGCTGGAGGCGAACCTTAATAAGTCCGGGGAAATGCTTCCGCACCTTATCTCGCTGATGGTGGATATGGCCGAGACGTGGAAAGCCATCGACCCGCAGGCGCGTCAGGTGAAGCATGGCTGATACACTTACGCGGCAAATCGCCCTGATGTTGCAGAGTAACGAACGTCTGCAACGGTTAGCAGACGAGGAGGCGTGGGAGTGCTTTACTGAAGAGGTTACAGCCTACGCGCGGGGTATGCAGGCGCTCTGTGAGTTCGATCTCTCGCCGCTTGCCGATGACGCCCGCGCACAGCTTGCGCAGCTTCTTGCCCAGGACGAACGTCTGCGCCAGCGGATGTTTGTCCGGCGAGGCCATCTCAGCGAGAACATTTCGGCTTTACTTAAATCAAACGCGTCCGCTCAGGCATACCACACTGTCTGACGCTCCCGCCCCTGGAGGCGGGAGCATGTCCCGCCTCAATCCCTCTGCAACATGACGTTAGCGCGCAAAAAAAAGCTCGCCATGGGCGAGCTCGATTACGAGTAAGCAAGACGCGAATCAGATACTGATATTGTATTTACGACCCGCGGGAGCCTGGCTGGATTCACCGGCGGGGCCGTAGAGCGTGTTGGCGTGACCCACGCGGTCTACCACCTTCTGCATATATTGATTCTTCTTCATATGGTTTTGCAGAAGCGTTTCGACCTGCGCGTTCAGCGTTTTGGTGCTTTGCACCCGTTCTCTTATCAGCTTCCAGCTGGTGAACAGCCTGCTGTGATGGTGATAGGGCGCCTGAAGGGCGGAAAGCTGTTCCTGCTGGAGACGCATTTCATCGTAGTACTGAATTGACGAAAGCAATTGGCTTTTATTATCCGATAATACCTGTAGCGAAACGGGATTGATTTGTGCGCGGCTGAGCTGATTGACCTCTTCAATCATGATGGCTTCCAGCTCGTCCAGGGACGTTTTCATTTGCGTCAGTATCGGGTACAGCTTATCCATAATGTTAAAAAATCCTGCCGTTATTAATACTCAAAAATATGTCGCACCAGCGCCTGAGCAATTTTCTCTGGCTCGATAGTGAGCTCCCCGGAGTCCATTGCGGCACGGATTTTATCCACGCGTGCATAATCCACGTCACGGCTGTCGTCGGTCTGAATTTTTTTTGTCAGCGCGCTCAGGGTCACTTCGGTTTTGTTTCCGCGCGCTTCGCCCGCCGCGACGGTATTTTCCTGCGCGGCGCCGCGTGTACGCAGTTCCTGTCCGCCGGCCAGATTGCCAATCGGTGCAGTGGGTTGGGTACTTTCGATGCTCATGTTTATCCTCGCCAGTCATCGTTATTGCTTTTGCCTATACACTAGACTTCGGAAATACACGAAAAAACTAAAATTATTGTTCTGAAAAAATTGTCACGGCTCCGTCCCGACCCACTTTTCCCGTGACGTTACGTCCGCCCGTGGTTTTTACGCGCAGCGTATCGTCAACCGCAGCGTTGTTTAACGCTTTGCCCTGGCTGCGGATAAAGAAACCCGGTCCCGACATGACCAGCTCTACCGTCTGCCCGGCACGAAGACGCCACTGCTGGCGCAGCTGGTTTTGCAGCACCGGTTTACCCGCCGCAAGGGGGCGTAAAAGGCGTTGGCCGACAATGTCCCTCGCATCGAACATTAGCCCTACGGGCAAATCGTCCAGGCTACCGGTCATCGGCGTTATATCGCCCTGCTGCACAATTTCCCCGCCCTTCAGACTATGGCTGGCGACCCAGAAGGTTCCCTGGGCGCTAATGCTAAACGGCAGATAGAACTTACGCATGCCGCAGCGTGCCACCGCGGTGCGTTTGCCGGTGAGACGGTTATCATGCCCGGCCAGGCTCAGGTCAGGATTTTCGCACACCGCTGATATCTGCCCGGGCGAGGCCAGCAGCGTAACGGTACGAACGATATTGCCCGGATTTTCCGTGAGCTTGACCAGCGCCTCCAGTTTCTGCACTAATCGCAGTTTTGCCGTTGTCGCGGATGGCACGCTGGCGTACAGCGGGCTGGCGAAAAAAAGCGTTACCAGCGTTATGCGTAATAATGGAAGCTTCATCTTGTTGCCTTATTGTAAAACCAGTAAAGTAAACCGGTATGTTTATTCTGAATAAATTATATACGCGAAAGAAACGCTTTTATTGCGTTAAATAATGACACTTCTGCTGCCGTTTTCATGAATCAGTTCCGCCTGTTTTAAATATCTATTTTAATTTCGCTAATAGCGCCTATTTCTGTCAGGTCTTTGCAGTGTGATATTTCATCAGCGCTGTCTACACTATCGCGGTTTATATAAAGCAAGGCAGGGACCAGAGTGCATGATGAATAAACTTGACGATGCGTTTCGCTTCCAGCAGCAGGCGTTAGGTCTCCTCTCGCGTCGGCAGGAAATCCTGGCATCGAATATTGCGAATGCCGATACGCCAGGCTATCAGGCGCGAGATATTGATTTTTCTCAGCAGCTTAAAAATGCGTTAGGGAATAAACCTGCATCAGGGCCTGTCACCATGGCGTTAACGTCCAGCAAGCATATGCAGGGCAAAAAAATGCCTTTCGATGATGCTCAGTTGCTATATCGCGTACCGGATCAGCCAAGCGCGGATGGTAACACCGTGGATATGGACCGCGAGCGAGTTAATTTCGCGGATAACGCCATGAAATATCAATCGAGCCTGACATTCCTCGGTGCAGATATTAAGAAAATGATGACGGTAGTCAGTCAGGGGTAAATAAATGTCGTTATTTAGCGTATTTGATATTTCAGGCTCGGCGATGGCCGCGCAGTCAAAACGTCTCAACGTGAGCGCCAGCAATATGGCGAACGCAGACAGCGTTGCCGGACCTGACGGACATCCTTACCGCGCCCGCCAGGTCATGTTTGAAGCGGACACCTCTGCCCAGGGCATCGGCGGCGTCAGAGTCAGCGACGTGGTGGAGAGTACAGCGCCCGATCGCCTGGTCTATGAGCCCGGAAATCCGCTGGCGGACGAACAGGGGTATGTCCGCATGCCTAACGTCAACGTGGTCAATGAGATGGTCAATACCATTTCCGCCTCACGCAGCTATCAGGCAAATGTGGAGGTGATGAACTCCGCCAAGGCCCTGATGCAGAAAACCTTAACCCTCGGCCAGTAAGGCAGGATATGACAGTTTCAACGGTAAACGACACCAGCGGCAATACCAGTACTTACGGCACGGGCAGCAGTGCAGCCGACCTCTCCGAGCAGTTTATGAAGCTGCTGGTTGCGCAGATGCAAAACCAGGACCCGACTAACCCGATGGATAACAACCAGCTGACCTCCCAGCTGGCACAGTTCAATACCGCCGCGGGAGTGGAAAAACTTAACTCATCCGTCGGCAACGTTCAGGCGCTTATGGCGCAGTTGGGCAGTATGAGCGCCGCCTCATGGGTAGGCCGTGGGGTACTGATCGAGGGCGATCCGAAGGTCGCCTTTGGTGACGCCGCGCAGCCTCTGGACGGCGAGGAGAAGCCGTCAGACAGCTTCAGTTTCCTGTTATCGGGCGATGCAGAAACGGTCACCGTCACGCTGAAGGATGATGAAGGCAATGCCTATACGGCGCAGCTGAAGGACGTGAAATCCGGGGTGAAGACTTACACCCTGGACGATCTGGAAAACTTCCAGCCGGAGCCAGGGCCACCTCAGGACAGGGAGTACACGCTCTCCTTTGACGCGAAAAATCCGGAAGGCGATAACCCGGAAATCTCCGGCCTGATTCAGGAGCAGGTGTCTGGCGTCACGATGACGGCCAACGGCGCGGTACTGCACCTGCTCAATCATGACCCCATCACCATGGGCGACGTGGTTGTTATCCAAAAATAGCGAATAATTTACTCTCTGGAACTTCAATATGAGTTTTTCACAAGGTCTTAGCGGTCTCAATGCAGCCGCCAAAGCGCTGGACGTGGTTGGAAACAACATCGCCAACTCCCAGACAGCAGGTTTTAAAGCAGGCTCCGTGGCCTTCGCCGACATCTTCGCCGGAACGACGGGCCTCGGGGTTCAGGTTGCGGGCGTGACCCAGAACTTCGGCGACGGTGGCCTGACGGCGGGCAACAGCTCGCTGGATATGGGCTTACAGGGAAAAGGATTTTTCCGCATGGTGAGCGAAGGTGGCGCCGTCTTTTACGGACGTAACGGCCAGTTCAAGCAGGATCAGAACGGCAATATCATCAACAGCACCAATGGCTTGTACCTGACCGGCTACCAGGCGACCGGTACACCGCCGACAATCGCTCCCGGCGCGCCTGTAGGACCTATTCGTATACCGACCGAAGACATGCCGCCAGCGGCGTCTACCGCCGGATCCCTTACGGGTAACCTGAAGTCAGATGACACCACCATCATCACCGAACCGTTCGATCATAGCGATCCAAAAACCTACAACTATCAGAGCCAGATTGAAGCGACCGACACGCTGGGCAATAAACACACCGTAAAGGTCTACTTTGTGCAGACCGCGGCAGGCGAGTGGAAAGCTTACGCGCGCGATGAAACCGCGCCCGGCACGCCTGATGTGACCTCTCTGGAGTTGAAGTTCGATAGCAACGGCAATATGGACACTGCGGCGATGGCCAGTACCAAAATGACCATCAACGGTGCTGCGTTTAATGGCTCCGCGCCGCTGAGTATCGACCTGGATCTTTCCAGCTTAACCCGCCGGGCCACCGATAGCCTCGTGAAAGTTGACACGATCGACGGACAGGCCCCGGGTAAATATCAGAGCTTTGTTATTGGCGACAGCGGAGAAGTGGTCGCGACCTACAGTAACGGTCAGCGACAGACCGTGGCCCAAATCGTACTGGCTGATTTCGCCAATAGCGGTGGGCTGGCAGCTGAAGGTAATAACGTCTGGAGCGAAACGCCGCAGTCCGGCCAGCCGTTTCTTGGCACCTCCGGCTCCGGCAGCTTCGGTACGATAAACGGGAATATGCTTGAGCAGTCTAACGTCGATCTGGGGCAGGAAATGGTCAATATGATTGTCTACCAGCGTAATTACCAGTCGAACTCGCAAACCATCAAAACCCAGTCTGAGCTACTCCAGACGCTGGTTAACCTGCGATAAGGGCGGCGGATGGATCGCGCAATATATACCGCATTGAGTGCTGCTAACGCGGCGCTCAACCGCCAGGCCGTGACGTCGAACAACATGGCTAACAGCGCCACGGCGGGCTTTCGTGCCCAACTGGCCGCGTTTCGCGCTGTGCCGGTTGAGGGAGAGACCCTGAAAACTCGCGCGCTGGTAGCGGAATCAACGCCGTATAACGACGACACCATGGGACCGATTACCCACACCGGACGCAGTCTCGACGTTGCACTCCCGCAGAACGGCTGGCTGACGGTAGCCCTGCCGGACGGCAGTGAAGGGTACACCCGTAATGGCGGCATTGAGATCGATCAGGACGGCGCGTTGCAGGTTGGCGGGAAGCCGCTGATGGGCGACGGCGCACCTCTGGTGGTTCCTCCCCATTCGCAGATCACCATTGCGGAGGACGGTACCGTCTCTGCACTCGGCGCGGGTGATGAGCCTACGGCCGTCGTGCCGGTCGGAAGACTGAAAATGGTTAACGCTCCCATGAGCACCCTGATCCACGGCGACGATGGGCTGTTTCGCCCGGCAGCGGGCGGTGCGTTGCCCCAGGATGACGCCATGCGTCTGAGTCCTGAATCCCTTGAGGGGAGTAACGTGAGCCCGGTGAAGGCTATGACGGAGATGATTGCCACCGCACGCAGCTTCGAGATGAACATGAAGGTGATCCGCACCGCGGATGAAAACGCGCAAAAGGCCAACCAGCTATTAAGCGTGGGCTAACCCGCGCAAGGAGTACAGATGATTCGGTCATTATGGATCGCAAAAACCGGTCTGGAAGCACAGCAGACCAATATGGACGTAATTTCAAACAACCTGGCGAACGTCAACACCAACGGCTTTAAGCGCCAGCGAGCGGTGTTCCAGGATTTGCTTTATCAAACCATGCGCCAGCCCGGTGCACAGGCTTCCGAACAGACGACGCTGCCAAGCGGCCTCCAGCTAGGTACCGGCGTGCGTCCGGTCTCTACCCAGCGCGTGCATACCCAGGGCGGCCTTAACATGACCGGTAACGATACCGATGTCGCTATCGAAGGCAAAGGCTTCTTCCAGGTGCAGTTGCCCGACGGCAGCACCGCATACACCCGTGACGGACATTTCGATAAAAATGAAAACGGCCAGCTGGTAAACGCAGAAGGCCATCCTATTCTGCCGGGCGTAGTGGTGCCGCAGGACGCCAAAGAGATGCAGATAAGCCCTGATGGTATCGTCAGCGTGACGCTCCCGGGCCAGGCTCAGCCGCAGCAGGTGGGGCAGTTGACCCTGGCGACCTTTGTCAACGATGCCGGTCTCGAAAGCATTGGCGGCAATCTTTATCGTGAAACGCAATCCTCCGGCGCCCCGAATGAACTGAATCCGGGCCTTGAAGATGCAGGCACGCTCAAGCAGAAATACATCGAGACGTCTAACGTCAACGTGGCCGAGGAGCTGGTCAATATGATCCAGGTCCAGCGCGCCTACGAGATCAACAGTAAGGCCGTTTCTGCATCCGATCAGATGTTGCAGAGGCTCACCCAGCTTTAATTTCCTCTCTCTTACCGCTCCGGGCGCTGGCTCGGGCGGATAGATGGTTTATCGACACGTAAATGAAAACACTTTTTACATACAGTCCATCAGGGCTATCGCGTCCTGCACTGCTGGCGGGCGTGCTGCTGTTAAGCGGCTGCGCGCACATTTTGCAAAAGCCGCTCGTGGACGGACCAACGTCGGCAGAACCATTACCGATGGCACCGGTCACAACCGGCGGCTCGCTGTTCCAGGCAGGACAAGCCATGAACTATGGCTATCAGCCGATGTTTGAAGACCGCAGGCCGCGCAGCGTGGGCGACACGTTGACGATCCTGCTTCAGGAAAACGTTAGCGCCAGCAAGAGCTCCTCCGCCAGTGCCAACCGTAATGGATCGGCCGGAATGGGATTACTGGCCATGCCGGGCAGCTCGAACAGCTGGCTTGGTAACGGCAAAGCGGACTTTAACGCGGAGGGCAAAAGCGACTTCTCCGGCAAGGGCGGGGCGGCAGCGCGCAACACCTTTACCGGCACCATCACGGTGACGGTAAATAAACTCCTGCCGAACGGCAATCTACAGGTGGTCGGTGAGAAGCAGATCGCCATAAACCAGGGGACCGAGTTTATACGCTTCTCGGGTGTGGTGAACCCTCGCACCATCAGCGGGGCCAACACCGTGCCCTCAACTCAGGTGGCGGATGCGCGCATTGAGTATGTCGGCAACGGCTACATCAACGAAGCGCAGACGATGGGCTGGCTGCAACGCCTGTTCCTGAACCTTTCTCCTTTCTGATATGACGATGAATACAAAATCCATTCTGTTCTTTCTCGGCCTGCTGCTCAGCATTCCAATGCTGTATACGCCTGCGCAGGCCGAGCGAATTCGCGACCTGGCCACGGTGCAGGGCGTGCGCTCTAACTCGCTCATGGGCTACGGGCTGGTGGTCGGGCTTGATGGCACGGGCGACCAGACGATGCAGGCGCCGTTTACGGGCCAGAGCCTCAATAATATGTTGTCCCAGCTTGGCATTACCGTACCGGCGGGCACCAACATGCAGCTGAAAAATATTGCCGCGGTAATGGTGACGGCTGAACTGCCGCCATTCGCCCGCTCAGGGGATAAGATCGACATCGTGGTCTCTTCTCTGGGAAACGCGAAGAGCCTGCGTGGCGGTACGCTGCTGATGACGCCACTTAAGGGGGCGGACAACCAAATCTACGCCATGGCGCAGGGCAACGTGCTGATCTCCGGAGCTGGCGCGCAGGCAGGCGGCAGCCGCGTGCAGGTTAACCAGCTTAACGGCGGACGCATTAGCGGTGGGGCGACGGTTGAACGCGAAGTCCCAAATGACTTCGCCACGCAAAACACGCTGCGTCTCCAGCTAAACGAGTCGGACTTCTCGCTGGCGCAGCAGATCAGCGACGAGATTAATCGTCGCTATAGCGGCGGGGCGGCAATCCCTGAAGATGCCCGAACTGTGCGTTTGTTTGCCCCGCCGGATGGTCCTTCCCGGGTGCGTTTCCTCGCCAATATCCAGGATATTCCGCTGCGCGTGGGGATACAGGATGCAAAGGTCATTGTTAACTCTCGTACCGGCGCCGTGGTGATGAACCGCCATGTCTCCCTCGATGCCTGTGCCGTGGCTTACGGCTCGCTGACGGTGGAGGTCACGCAGAATAATGTCGTGAGCCAGCCGGATACGCCCCTCGGTGGCGGGCAGACCGTCGTGGTGCCACAAACCGATATCTCAGTACGCGACCGCGGCGGCTCGCTGCAAAGCGTGCGCAGCAGTACGGATCTGAACGCGGTGATCAGGGCACTCAATACGCTTGGCGCGACGCCAAATGAGCTGATGTCCATTTTGCAGTCAATGAAAAATGCAGGCTGCCTGCGTGCGAAGCTGGAGGTGGAGTGATGAATGCTTTCGATCGTCTGGATAAGCCCGCCTTTGACGTTCGCTCTCTTGACGCGCTGAAGCGCGATGCGCGCCGCGCTGAACCCGGTGCGCTCAGGGCGGCGGCGCAGCAGATGGAGGGGATCTTCGTGCAGATGATGATGAAGAGCATGCGCGATGCCA
Organism: Enterobacter cloacae complex sp. I2; assembly: GCF_014896205.1. Lineage (NCBI taxonomy): Bacteria > Pseudomonadati > Pseudomonadota > Gammaproteobacteria > Enterobacterales > Enterobacteriaceae > Enterobacter > Enterobacter cloacae complex sp. I2. The sequence goes on along the minus strand of NZ_JADBRA010000001.1, from coordinate 82,739 downwards.
CCATCAAAGATGACCTCATGCACAGCCAGTCCACCGATATGTTTACCGCGATGCACGATCAGCAGGTGGCGCAAAATATTGCCGGGAGCGGACAGCTTGGGTTTGCGGATATGATTGTGCGCCAGTTGGGCGGCGAGAGCGAAAACGCATCGGTGTCGACGCCCGGCAGCGGCCCGCTTAATCTGCCGGGACTTTCCTCCTCCGCCAGATCCGCCGCCGGGCCGCGGGTTCCGTCTGCGCCGGTCTCCTTTGGCAACGTAGCGGAGGGGGCACAATCCTTTATTTCTCGTCTGCTGCGTCCAGCACAGATCGCCGCCAGGCAGAGCGGGGTTCATCCGCAACTGATCCTCGCGCAGGCGGCGCTGGAGTCGGGATGGGGGCAGCGTGAAATCCCCACCGCTGACGGCCGCCCCAGCCATAACCTGTTCGGTATTAAGGCCGGGGGTGACTGGCAAGGCAAAACCACAGAGGTGATGACCACCGAATACATCAACGGTGTGAAGCAAAAGGTAAAGGCCGCGTTTCGCGTTTACGATTCCTATGAACATGCGCTCGCCGATTACACGACGCTACTCACTAAGAACCCGCGCTATGCGGGCGTTGCGCATTCCCGTTCGCCGGAGCAGGCGGCCAAAGCGCTTCAGGCGGGGGGATACGCAACCGATCCTGCCTATGCGAAAAAACTCATCTCCATTATTCAGAAAGTAAAAGGTGATATTAAGCAGGGTGTGGAAGCCTACAAAAACGACCTCGCGAAAATATTTTAAAAAAGTTTTTAGATAAATTCGCAATCACCGATGAATAAAGCAGAGCAATAATTTTGACCCTGCCCGGATATCGGGCTGGAAATAACGGAATAGCCAGGTGCCTTATGAACAACCTCTTTAGTCTTGCGAAAAGTGGCCTTAGCGTAGCGCAATCCGCTCTTAGTGTGGTGGGCAGCAACCTGACCAATGGCATGAGCGATACCTATAGCCGCCGCAGCCTTGTGATTGGTGAGCTCGGCGGCATGACCACCGGAAAGGGATTTTACGGCTACGGCGCGACGGTGACCGGCGTCGATCGCGCTTACGATGCTTTTGCCAACAAGCAGTTACGCGGCTCCGTCTCAAACTGGGCCTCGCTTAGCGGTCGCATGGAGCAACTGAGCGACATAGATAATATGTTGGGCGATGAATCCGACAACGTCTCCGTCTCAATCAATAACCTGTTCAAGTCGATGGCGACGCTGAGCGCGACCCCAGACGACGGCCCGGCCCGTTCCGCGGTATTCAGCTCACTCGGCGTATTGACCCAGCGCTTCAATGACAGCGGCAAGCGCCTCACCGCGCTGGAAAAGAGCACCAATGCCAATATCGAAACCAGCGTAAAAGAAATTAATAGCATTAGCGACCAGCTGGCAGAAGTGAATAAACAGCTGGAACGCGTACAGGCGCAGAACGGCACGCCGCCTGCGGACCTGCTGGATCAGCGCGATGCATTACTGGAAAAACTGAGCGAGCAGATCGGTATTGATGTTACCGAGAACAGCGTATCTGGCCGCGTCGACGTCACGCTTCAGGATGGCCGTCCCCTCGTCTTTGGCGAAAACGCCAGCAAGCTACAGGCCACAGCGTCTGAAAGCGATCCCAACAGAATCGTTGTCTCTTACGTTGACAGCAACGGTACTACCACGCCGGTTAACGAAGCGAGCATTACCAAAGGCCGCCTGGCCGGGTTGTTTAAGTTCCGCAGCGAAGATCTTGAACTCGCTAAAAACGAGCTTAATCAGATCGCCTTTATGATGGCAAGCCGCATGAACGAGCAGCACCGTTTGGGTGAGACGCCAACGGGCGTGCCGGGAGGCGATCTTTTCTCTCTGCCACCCATGAAGGCGGTGGCAAATGCGGGAAATGCCGGTGGGGGAACGCTCGACGCTATCAGCGTGACGGACTACACCAACGTAAAATCTGAAAATTACAGCATCGATTTTGATGGAACAAACTGGAACGTAACGGGGGCGGACGGACGCCTGGTCAAGCAGGTGCCGGCCGGATCCGCCACGCTTGAGTTTGACGGCGTTGAGATCGATCTTTCTGGCGTGACCGCAAGCGCGGGGGACAGCTTTTCCTTTAATCCTATGGCTGGGGCAGCGGAGGGTATTGGCCGCGCGATCGACAGCGCACAGGATTTTGCCGCAGCGGATGCCTCCGGTGGCGGGGTAGGAAACAATCTTAATCTGGAAGAGATGCTTAAGATCCAGAATGAGAAACTGATTGGCGGCAGCACGCTGACGGAGGCTTATTCAAGCCTGGTGGGGACTATTGGTTCTAACGCGCGGGCGGTAAAATCGGGCATTTCATCGGCGGAGATCGACCTGCAAACCAAATATGATGCGAAGCAGGCGCTTTCAGGGGTCGATATGAACGAAGAAACCGTCAATATGCAGATGTTTATTCAATATTACCAGGCCAATGCGCAAATTCTACAGACCGCTACCACCATGTTTGATTCGCTGCTTTCGATTAAATAAGGAGCTTTCCGATGCGATTAAGTACGCTGTATATGTTTAAACAGAGCGCCGAGAGCATGTCGAAGCGCGTGAGTGATAATAATAATATCTATCTTCAACTCTCTGCTGGAAAATCGTTGCTGCGAGCCTCGGATGATCCCAAGTCCGCTACCGATGCGGTTAATTATCAGGATGCGCTGGCGAAGCTTGAGCTTTATAGCAACGTGCGTTCAACGGTGCGGGGTTCACTTGAGCATGAAGATAATATTCTGAACGGTGTCGGCAATTTGCTGACCACTACCCTTACCGAAAAAATCGTCGCGGCGAAAACGGAAAGCTACTCTGACGAAGATCGTCGGGCGCTGGGTGCAGAGATAAAAGGTATTCGCGGCAATCTGATGGATCTTGCGAATAACCGCGACGGGAGCGGGCGCTATATTTTTGGCGGATTCAAAAGCGATACGGCACCGTTTGACGATGTGGGTAACTATGTCGGCGGTGATACCGCACGCCGGCAAACCGTAGCCGATGGTACGGATATGCAGACGGGCCACCTGGGCAGCGAAGTTTTCGGGGATATCTTCTCTGTTCTTGATAAAGCGGTAGAAGAACTTTCTCGCGATCCTATCGACAGCGATGCGCTGAATACTGCGTTGAGTGCCGCCAGCGAAGCCGTTTCCAGTGGCATCGATCGTCTGGGTAAGGCACAGGCTGAACTGGGGACCAACCTTCAGCAACTGGATGCGCTTGATATGAGCGGCGACGTCATGATCAACGACACCATCACCAAGGTTCAGACGGCCATTGGCGCGGACTACAGCACAATGACTTCACTCATTATGGATTCCAAAATGTCGGAGTTTGCATTAAATGCATCCATGATGGTATTTCAGTCAATGCAAAAAATGAATTTATTTAATAAATAACATTACCCTTCCATTTTATTTCTGAAAGTTTTAGCCGCATATTTATGTGCGGCTGATGAGGACCTATGTTAAATAAACTAAAAATCTATACCGTAATCAGTCTGATTATCGGCATGATCTCGTGCATGCTGTTTGGCGTTACGGCTTTTTCCGTTTATAACTCGGTGACGATTAATAAAAATTTTAAACGCGTTGTGGACGTTAATGACAGCAACGCCTATATGACTAACGCCGCATATAACATTAACTCGGTGGTGGCGAACACGAACGGAATGATGCTTCAGACGTCTCTGCATAAACCGCTATCGCCAGAGATGATCAAGCACACCCATAATCTGCTGAAGGAGGCGCGCAAGGAGATGGACGCTTTCGCGCAGGTGAAATTCAACACCCCGGAAGAGACAAGGGCTGCTGAAGAACTTCGCGCCAAATTTGACCTGGTTTATAACACCGTGCAAACCAAGCTCGGCTACCTTGAGCGACCGGAAGGATACCCGGGCTCGATGAACGGTGATATGGAACTGCGTACGGAGCTGCGCCAAAAAATTGAGAAGTATTCAGAAATCTCATCTGACCGTGGGTACGAATATGTGTCGGTAGCGGAAAGCGGCTACAAGATGATGATTTGGGTAAGCGTGGTGATGATGGCGATCGCGATTTGCGTATTGTTAGCCGTTCGCTACTGGCTGCGTATTGCGCTGGTGCGTCGGATGGAAACTACCGTTGAGATGCTTCAGCGCGTAGCGGCAGGCGATCTGAGTCATGCCATAGAAGCCGGCGCTGATAACGAAATTGGCAAAATGCTCAGGGAGCTTGAGAAGATGCGTGTTTCCCTGACCAACACCATCACCGGTATCCGTGAAGGGGTAGTGCATATTCATTCTAACGCCCAGGAGATTGCGCAGGGCAACAGCGACCTTTCCTCCCGTACCGAAGAACAGGCAGCGGCCCTTCAGGAGACGGCTGCCAGCATGGAGCAAATCAAAACCACCGTACGTCAGAATGCGGATAACGCACATGCGGCACGCAGCCTGGCAGAAGGGGCAAGCATGAATGCCCAAAATGGCGGTGAGGTGATGGTGAACCTGGAAGCTATCATGGCGCAGATTACCGAAAGCTCCCGTCAGATTGCCGATATTAACGGCGTCATCGACAGTATCGCGAACCAGACCAACATTCTTGCCTTGAACGCGGCGGTTGAAGCCGCTCGAGCGGGAGAACAGGGGCGTGGCTTTGCGGTTGTGGCGGAAGAAGTGCGTAACCTCGCCAAGCGCAGCGCCGATGCAGCGAAAGAGATTAATCAGCTGATTAATACCAGCGTGAGCAATATTGATACAGGTTCGCGTCAGGTAAGCCAGGCGAGCGGCGTCATGCAGGACATTGTAACGTCGGTTGCGGAAGTGACGCAGATTATGGGCGAAATCAGCTCAGCCTCTGACGAGCAAAGTGCGGGTATCAATCAGATATCGCAGGCCGTGAACGAGATGGATCTGGTGACTCAGCAGAACGCGGCGATGGTGGAAGAAGCGGCTATGGCGGCAGGCAAGCTGGAATCTCAGTCGGACGAGCTTGAGCAGCTTGTTGCCCAGTTTACCCTGCGAGATGAAAAAGTAGAAAAACGCCATACGCCCGCGCCGGAAAAAATGACGTTGCGTCACGTTGAAAATGATAATGCACAGTGGGAAACGTTCTGACACTTGCTGAAGGAGAATAATTGGCGTCAGGAGTGCCGCCAATTATTCTTATCAAGCTGCGAGATGATTAAATTAACAGTATGCGCATTTTTATAAAAGCTTATCGCACTTTTTGATTATGTGGTTTCAACTGATAATTGAGAATGTGAAGATTAGGTGGATGAAATGCGTGGACGGTATATACACAGCTGAAGGGCTGGAGAATAAAACGGCATTGTGGTCAAAATACCATTTTATCGTCAGGCAAGAAGCGCTGCGTTTGCATAAGAGACTGCCTGCCAATGTCGAATTAGACGATCTCATACAGGCGGGTTCCATGGGTTTTTTAAGTGCCATTGATAGCTTTGACCCTAAAAAAGGGGTGGCACTTAATGCCTGGATCTCACAGCGTGTGAAATGGGCATTAATGGATGAGCTTCGTGAAAGTGATTGGGTTCCACGGCGCGTGCGATCGCATTCGCGAGAAATTGTGTCACTCATTCAGCAGATCGAACAGGAAAAGGGAGGGGAAGCGACCGAAGCTGATATTGCTGAACGGATGGGCGTTTCGCTAAAGGAGTTTCAGCAGATGCTGGCTGATAATAATAGCAGCCAGATGTATTCCATGGATGAGCTTCAGGAGAACTATTCTGACAGTTGGGAGAGTAATGACGGCGAAAATGCACAGCTTAATCCGTTAAATGAGGCCATTCAGGAAAACTTGATAGCCAACATTGCTGAGCATATCCGAATGATCCCCAAGCGTGAACAGATGATATTGCAGTTTTATTATCAGCAGGATCTGAACATGAAAGAGATTGGATTAATTCTGGGGGTGACGGAAACGCGCGTTAGCCAATTGCACAGTTTAGCGATAAAACGCTTACGAAGCAGAATGGATTTGTTAGGAAATGAATAACATAGCGATAACATTAACAAGATTAACAATATTTCTTGAGTAAAGTTAATTACGTTACGTGATAATTAAGAATCTTTAATAATGTGTTTTTTGATAATAAAATCATCATGTTACGATGATTTTTTGCTGCGCGCCGTTTTCTTAAAGCTTGTTAGGAAAATTCTTAATGAATATGATTTCGTCAGATTTGTGATGTAGCCATCCTTTGGCATTGAAAAGTTTTTCGATAATTTATTGAATCAGCCTGGCTGTATTCAGCGATTATCAATGCCAAAAGACTCTCTACATCGACCGGGTAAACATTTTGCCTTAACTATTTAGCCTTGTTTGTGGTTGAAAAACAGTGGGAGCTTTTTGTGTCCAATTTTGACGAGTATCTGCAAAACATTCACGATATTAACCTTTCTTATTTATTACTGGCTCAGCAGCTGATCAGACAGGATAAGTTTGCTGCCAGCTTTCGTCTCGGCTTATCCGAAGGCACGATTGATAATTTAAAAGAGTTGTCTTTACCACAGTTGATGAAACTGGCTGCGACCAATCAGTTGATTTGTCGTTTACGTGTTGATGACGAAGTGGTCATCGAAAATTTGACGAAAGATTCGCGTATTGAAGCTCTTCAGCAAATTCATACCGGCATCATTTTATCGACAAACTTACTTAATTCGTTAAGCGAGTCCGATGCTGCTGTGACGGGAGAAGCATAAAATGTGCGAGAAAAGTTTATTGCAAGAAATTGAAGAGGTAAATATTGCCATGGGGTTAATTAACCTTGGGGCAAGAATGCAGGTTCTGGAATCTGAAACCTCGTTAAGTCGTCGGCGTTTACTGCGCTTGTATAAAGAGTTACGCGGCTGTCCACCTCCAAAAGGGATGCTCCCTTTTTCTGAGGACTGGTTCATGTCATGGGAGCAGAATATTCACTCTTCCATGTTCTATAACATTTACCTTTATCTTCAGAAAACCGGGGGCGGGCGTCCAATTGAAATATTGATGAAAACCTACCGTCTTTATCTGGAGCAGTGTGGTTCCTGCTGCGACGATAAACCTGTTCTGGGGCTCACGCGTGCCTGGACATTATTACGCTTTATCGACTGCGGCATTATTTCCCGTAAGGCCTGTAGCGTGTGTTCCGGCGGTTTTATCGTCACGACGGAATTCATCAAAAACCCGTTCACCTGTAGTTTGTGCAGCCCTCCGTCGCGGGCATTTAAAAAATCGCAGGTCAACCTCAGCGGAATTGCAGGCAATTATGCCACGCCGGAAATTATGACAGCCTGACGGATGTTCGATGGCAATGCACAGGATGGCGTTTATTCGATGCCACGGCACTCGACATCGGTCAGCGAGTAAAAAGGAGAGAGTGTGTTAGTTATCTTTGGTTATCTTGTTGTTATTGCTACTGTATTTGGTGGGTTCGTGCTGTCTGGTGGTAATCTGCTCGCGCTGTTCCAGCCTTTGGAGTTGTTAATTATCGGCGGTGCCGGGGTCGGCGCTTTTATTGTTGGTAATAACATCAAATCCCTTAAGGCGACGGGTAAAGCCATCGTGAAGCTGTTCGTGGGGAAACGTTACAACAAAACGGTTTATATGGACCTGATGGCACTCATGTTTTTGCTGCTGTCAAAAAGCCGTGTTCAGGGATTAATGTCACTTGAAAAGGACATTGAAGATCCAGCGGGCAGCGAAATTTTCAGTGCTTATCCTCGTCTGATGAACGATCCGATGTTAAGCAACTTTATCCTCGATTACTTCCGCCTCATGATCGGTGGGAGTATGAACTCGCATGAAATCGAAGCGTTAATGGACGAAGAGATTGAAACCTGCGAAGAGGAGCTTGAGGTTCCGGCCCACAGTCTCAATACCGTCGGCGATGCCTTTCCGGCCTTTGGTATTGTGGCTGCCGTCATGGGGGTAGTGAACGCGCTCGGTGCAGCAGACCGACCAGCAGCCGAGCTCGGAATGCTGATTGGCCACGCGCTGGTGGGCACGTTCCTCGGAATTTTGATTGCCTACGGGTTTGTTTTACCGCTCGCCACCCTGCTGCGTCAGATGAGTTCCGACCAGGTCAAGATCCTTCAGTGCATAAAAGTCACGCTGCTCTCCAGTTTAAACGGCTATGCGCCACAAATTGCCGTGGAGTTTGGCCGTAAAACCATTTTCACCAGCGAACGACCTTCCTTTGAGGAGCTTGAAGAACACGTGCGGGAAGTGAAGTCCAGCGCCAGCCTTAAGTCTAAGTCTGCGGATGCCGCCGCATGAAAAACGATTCTCCAATCATCATTTCGCGCAAGCGAAAGAAGAAAAAGCATGCCCATCACGGGGGTACGTGGAAAATCGCCTACGCCGATTTTATGACCGCCATGATGGCGTTCTTTCTGGTGATGTGGCTGATTTCTCAGTCGAGTACGGTGCAGCGGGAGATGATTGCCGATTACTTCCGCATGCCGCTTAAGCCATCTATGGCCAATGGAGACAAAACCAGCCTGAGTGACAGCGTCATCCCCGGCGGCGGTGACGATCTGATGAAGCAGGACGGAGAAGTGGCGAATCATAAGCGGGCGCAGGGCGAGCGGCAGCGCTGGATGGAGAGCCTGAAAAAGGCCAGAGATAAATTGCAGCAGATGATCGAAACCGATCCGCGGCTCAATAACTTTAAATCCAACATTATGCTGCGTCTTACCAACGACGGGCTGCTCATTCAGATCACCGACAGTCAGGATCGCCCGATGTTTAGGGTAGGCAGCGAGCTGCCTGAATCCTATATGAACGGCATCTTACAGGCGCTTGTGCCGCTGTTGCAGGAGTTGCCCAACAAGATCAGTCTTACCGGCCACACCGACTCGCTTCCCTATGCGGGCGGCACCTCCGGGTACAGTAACTGGGAACTCTCTTCCGGACGCGCCAACGCTGCGCGCCGCGTGCTGGTTAAAGCAGGTCTCGACGATGAGCGTTTTCTTCGCGTGATCGGCACCGGAAGCCGTATGCCTCTGGAGAACAGCGATCCCTCAAGCCCGGCGAATCGCCGTATTAGCATTTTGGTATTAAGTAAAACCAAAGAACAGGATATCCGTCTGGAAGACACGCGCATGCATCGCCCAGAAAACGTCCTGAACGACACTACGCAGCAGGAGGTAAGAGGGTATACCGATGGACATGAATGATTTCACCGAGATCTTTTTTACCGAAGCGGAAGAGCTGCTGGCCGAGATGGAGAAGCATTTGCTGGAGATTGATGCCGCATCGCCGAACCCTGAACAGGTAAATGCTATTTTTCGCGCAGCGCATTCCCTGAAAGGCGGGGCAGGAACCTTCGGCTTTAATGCGTTGCAGGAGACCACGCATCTTCTTGAGAACCTGTTTGATCAGGTGCGAGCCGGAGAGCGCTCGCTTAACCGCACAACCGTTAATCTATTTCTGGAATGTAAAGACATTATGCAAGCGCAACTGGAAGCCTATCAGTCTTCGCAGGAACCTGATGAAGCGAGCTATCGCTATATTTGTGAAGCCCTGCGCAAGATTGCTCTGGAAGACAAACATGCCCAGACGGCAGTCGAGTTGCAAGAGCACGCCGCGACGCAGCAGGGTGCTGCTGAGGGTGAGTCTTTACTCTGCGTGACGTTAAAAAAAATTCCTGAAAGCGAGCGGGCAATGCTTCAGGAAGAGTTATCCCACATGGGAGAGATTGTCGCGACCGAGAAGGGGGATGATGGCCTGGTGGTTCAGCTGCTCACGAGTGCCTCTGCCGACGATATCTCCGCGGTGCTGTGCTTTGTGCTTGAAGAGTCGCAAATCCTTATCGAACATGTCGGTCATCCAGCGTCCGTTGAACCGACTCCTCCTGTTGCGCAGAAAGCTTCTGTAGAAGCGGAGCGTTCAGAACCTGCTGCGCGACCTGCCGCACCGGCACCAGCCCGCAGTAATAGCCAGGAATCAGGCAGCATTCGCGTGGCGGTCAGTAAAGTCGACCAGATCATTAACCAGGTGGGTGAGCTGATTATCACCCAGGCGATGCTATCTCAGCTTTCCAAAAAACTTGATCCAGCAAGCTACGATATGCTCTCCAGCTGCGTGGCGCAAATGGAGCGCAATACGCGCGAGCTTCAGTCCTCAGTCATGTCGATTCGAATGATGCCAATGGATTACGTGTTTAGCCGCTTCCCGCGGCTGGTGCACGATCTGGGTTCACGCCTGAACAAAGAGGTTGAGCTAACTCTCCGCGGCGGTTCGGCCGAGCTGGATAAGAGCCTGATCGAACGTATTATCGATCCGCTGACCCATCTGGTCCGTAACAGTCTCGATCACGGCATTGAGCAGAAAGAAGAACGCGCCCTCAAGGGGAAGCCGGTGGTGGGCAATCTTATCCTCTCAGCGGAACATCATGGCGGCAATATCATCATTGAGGTGACGGATGATGGCGCCGGACTGAACCGGGAAAAAATCCTCGCCAAAGCCCGCTCCCAGGGAATGAATATCAGCGACACCATCAGTGATGAGGATGTATGGATGCTGATCTTCGCCGCTGGATTTTCTACCGCAGAAAGCGTGACGGATGTTTCCGGCCGCGGCGTGGGTATGGACGTGGTTCGTCGTAACATTATGGCCATGGGCGGCCATGTCGAAGTCCTTTCAAAGCCGGGAGAGGGCACGACGATACGCATTATTCTGCCGCTGACGCTGGCAATCCTTGATGGCATGCTGGTGAAAGTTGGACGGGAGATCTATGTTCTGCCGCTCGGCGCGGTAATGGAATCGCTGAGGCCCGGCGAGGATATGCTCTGCCGCTTCGTTGGGCAGGAGCGCCTGCTGCAAATTCGTGGCGAATATCTTCCGCTGGTGATGCTGCGTCAGCGGCTATCGGTGCCCGGCGAGACCGCACCTGAAGATGGCATTGTGGTGATCGTCCAAAGTGCTGGATGCCGCTACGCCCTGTGGGTCGACCAGCTTATTGGTCAACAACAGGTTGTGGTTAAAAACCTTGAACAGAACTATCGCAAAGTACCGGGCGTTTCGGCCGCGACCATTCTCGGTGATGGCAGCGTTGCGCTAATCCTCGACGTGGTTGAACTGTCGACGATGAACGGACAACAGGAAAACCATGTCAGGCCGACGTTCGGCAAGCAAGGAGTAACAGCATGACCCAAACAACGACAAAGCCTGCTGGCGCGGACGCCATTGCGCAGGAGTATCTGGTTTTTCGTCTCGGTAACGAAGAATATGGGATCGACATTCTGAAGGTGCAGGAAATACGTGGATGCGATAGCGTTACCCGCATCCCGAACGCGCCAGGTTTTATCACCGGCGTGACCAACCTGCGCGGTGTGATAGTGCCAATAGTTGATCTCCGTGTGCGCTTCAGTCTGCCTGACGTTCAGCAGGATGACAGTACGGTGGTGATCATCCTTAACCTCAATAATCGCGTTGTGGGAATTGTGGTAGACGGTGTGGTTGACGTGCTGTCGATGGAAATGGACCAGATTAAACCGACGCCGGACTTCGCATCCATGCTATCAAGCCGTTATCTTCTTGGGCTTGGTGTGATGGAAAACAGAATGATCATCCTGGTCAATATCGAAATGCTGCTTAGTCGTGAGGAGATGGATATGGTGGATTCGATGCTGGAAACTAGCATGGCCTAGCCAGACGTTTAGCCACCGCCGGGTATCCGCTTGCCTTGCGCGAGCGGATTTCAGCGTCAAGGGATTTATTGAAGACACAAAAAAGCCCGCAGGGCTTGCGCCGTGCGGGCTTTCAGGACTTCATCGGATGACTCTGGTAATCACCGATGGAGAATTTTGGTGGAGCTGGCGGGAGTTGAACTCGCGTCCGAGAGTTATTTAACTCATTGAAAATAAACAATTCTGTCACTGTGACAGGCCTCGCGTGCATTTTACGTGCATATTGAGGTCTGTCTAACGTCCTGATTCTGTCCAACATTTTGAAATATTTCCCCCGCTACAGCGCGGCTGAAATCGCGGTTTTACCGTCATATTCAGCCAGGTATTTACCGTAGTTGCGGAATATCATTTCCGGCCCTTTGTGTCCCATCTGTCCGGCAAGCCAGAAGAGGTTAACGCCCTGGCTAATATGCTTGGTGGCGAATGTGTGCCGCGTCTGGTACGGGTTACGGTAGCGCACGCCAGCTTTTTTCAGGGTCGGCACCCATGCTTTTTTACGGATAGCGTCGGCGTTCGCCCAAGGTTCTCCCGTTTTCGGATCGCTGAATATGAACTCACTTTTCATAAAGGTGTATTGCTTCTGCGCCTGCAGGGCCGCCAGCGCCTCACTGTTCAGCTCCACCTTACGGGTACCGGCTTTTGTCTTGGTGCCTTTAAGTACCCCTACGACACTGGCCGCCTGAACGTGGGCTGTGTTCGCGATGGTGTCGAGATCAGGCCAGCGCAGCGCGCACAGTTCGGAGCTCCGCAGACCGGTATTGAAAGCAAAGCGGAACAGGTTTTCCCATTCCGGGTACCTGCAGCTCTGGTAAATGGCGAGGGTCTCCGCTGGCGTGAACGGGTCCACCTCGTAATCGTCGGCGCTTGGGCTGCTGTCGATCACGTGGTACCGGCTGGCGCTGACGAGGGTTACCGGGTTAATGGTCAGCAGGCCATCCGTAACAGCTTCATCGATGGCGCTGCGCAGAAACGAAAGGTTATTCCTGGTCGTTTTCAGCTTTGTTTTCCGGCTGGCTATCCAGTTTTTAAGGACAGCTGGCGTCAGTTCTGACACGTGGAGTTTATGCAGAGCTGACAGCGCAGACAGGCATTTTTCGTAACCGTTGATAGTCGACGGGGACAGGTTGCGGTTCTGGCAGATTTTCAGGTACTCGTCCAGGTAAGACTTTATATTTTTGGTCTTCTTCACTACCCCGAACAGCTCCAGCTTTTTGGAGTTGGGGAAATATTTTGCATATTCAAAGGTGCCACTGACGATCTGGTTTTGTATCTCCCCGAGCAGGCGCTCGGCATACTTCACACCGCGCGCGTTTGCTTCCATTTTGGAGAGGGGCTCCCGGCACAGAACCCCTTTGTATGTGAACGTGATAACCAGAGTGTCGCCAGTTTTATGCTGGCGGATGGTTACTCCTCTTGGGAGAGATAATGATCCTTGTTCTTTCTTGCCCACTTTGAAACCTCCGTTAAGTCAATCCAGCGTTCTTTAACGCCATCGACTTTTAATACATGTACTCCCTCCTTCCATAACCCCCTTTGTATCCGTTTGTTAACGGCTTCTACCGTTTCCCCCGCGTCCCTGCAGTACGTAGAAAGGGGTACACAGTCAAGACTCATGGCTGACCTCCCGCCCGAAAGCCTGGGCATTTTCCAGTTCATTAGCTGCATAAATCAGGGCGTTGTGATGTGCGCGAAAACCACCATCGAGTTCGCGAGCAGCTCTGTCGCGCAAGATGTCGATCGCAGCCTGATAGTCATTCTGGCAATCGGCCGAAAACTCGGCCGTACTGGGCGGCAGTTCCGCCAGCACCATCAACATGTTCTCCGGGTCGATCGGAATGGTGGCGAGCCCGAGCTCTTTGGCCTCCGCTGCTAAACGGATCCAGCGATTAATAATGTCTTGGTGTTTACTCACGGCAAATCCTCCCATTTGACGTTTTTTCCTGTTCGGCGATGGATTTCATCCCTTTTCAAATGCAGCAGATGTCTACAGTAATCACAGCAATCCATGTTGTTATTTGGATTTTTAATCGCCTTTGCTCTCCGATACGTGTATGTACCGCAGGCGCAACGAACCACGTAGCGCATACTGTCGCCTTGTTTGATAGCGGCGATCCCAATTACTGTCATTCGCCCGAAGGTTCTCCCCTTGAATAAATCAAATTGTTCCCGCTGCATTCGATCCATTTGCCATATCTCAAGAGTAGGGAGTGGTGTTTCGCTATCCCCCTGCTCGCGTTTTTTGTTTGGCTGCCAATCAATGCCCTTACCGATTACCCTCGCTGCAACACGATCCGCTGGTACTCTCTCCACGTCGAAAAAATCTTTTGCCATCTTGAACACCGTCAGAAATTCAACAAAAATTTATACTCAATCAGCGCGCCGAAAAGGACGGCCACCAGCAACAGGCCAAGCAGCACAGAGAGAAGGAAATACTTCATCGTGACGCCTCCCGAAAAACAGCTCTGTATGCACGCAGCATGTCCCGAGACTTGCCGGATAAAACAGTTCTCATGAAGAACATCCCGCTACGGGTTGCCACGATGCCGGGTGTGTGTAGCAACGTGACATCTACCACTCTGTTATGTTTACGGAACTCAAAAAGAGTGCTTGTGATAACGATGTTCGCTACAGCGCCATAGTCCTGATATTGAATTTTCATTTTCTGTCCTTCAGTTTGCTGTATCGTTCATGGCTCATCACTTCCCAGTTCTGGCCGCCGTCTCGGGACAGCAGCCGCCAGCGACGATTAACCCTCAGGCTCAGATTTCCGGAGCCGTGCATACGGCAGGGATGAATTCGCCTGGCTCTGAACTGGCGGAGTACATGGACCGCCTGCAGGTGCACCCACTCAGGAATTCGTATCGCTGTCAGGGCCATTTTCCTTCTCTCCTGCAGGTGGGGTGATCGTGTAACCGGCGCGTTCAGCCATCCATAAAAAAGTCTCCAGCGATGCTGTAACCTCGCCGTTTTGAACCGGGCGCGCGTGGATAACTTTCCCGTTCTCGATTGTCAGCACGATATTTACTGGTTCGTGTGTGATAATTGGTGTCTGATCACTCATGGCTTGTCTCCGCTGTGACTGATTTTTGTTTCTTGGCAAACTCGACCAGCTCAGCAATGAGATCGTCGATTAATGCCTTTCCGCTTTCTGTCAGGAACTCACCGCTGCCATTCACATCGACTGCGTTGCTGTAAATTCCTCTGATGGCTTTTACACCGTCGATATTCCCGTATTCACTGAGGGCCAGTTTTTCGAATCGTCTCAACAAACCATCAAGCAGTATTTCTGTTAATTCGACTGTGTTTATTCCATCATTAAGCATATTAATAATGATGCAGGTGCTTCCGGTTTTACGCTGGTGGCGTAATAACGCAGCCTTTAAAATTCGTCGGCGATACGTAGTGATTAAATTATCCATCATTGTTTTCGTTCGCCCCAAACCATGCGTTAATATCCGATGAGTGATTCCAGGCCATTTCAATCAATGCGAAGCGCTGGGCATCTTCCATTTTTAAGAAATTCTCAGAAATTGTTTGAAGCAAGTAATACAACTGCTCGGCATGCACACTCATTTCCTGCGCTGTCCAGTTACGAGCATTTACCGTCGTTGGGATTCTCTTGCCCATCATTTAACTCCGTATGCTTTTTTAAGATACAAGCGCGCAATTACCTCGTAACCACTAGCGGCATAGAGAAGGGCTGCTTGATATGCTGCTCGATCAATTATAAAACTCATAATATTCACCAATTTGAAATCTAGATTTTTTTATCCACAGCATTTTTTGCCGATATAAACCCTAATGCTTTGATTAGCTATTTCTCTATGAGGTGTTTAAGGCTCGGGCATTCCTGAATTATTTGCTGGGCTTCTTTATTCGGTTTTTTACGGGTGCTGAAAGTGTCTACCAGAATAAGTAGCTCTCCTATTCTTTTATAAAGACAGAAAACGATGTTATTCATATTACGTAAGTCAGTATGTAGAGCGTACCTTGAATTTCTAGTTAAAGCGTCTACCGGCATTGTTTTTTGATACATAGTTCCACCATTAGGAGCCTAGTTTTGCCTCTATGTCTTTTAATTCTCGGCAACATTTCAATGAATAATCATGAATCATCGCTGCTAAATAGGTTTCGATGCGTTCATTATCTTCGTTTGTGAAATACCCTTCACAAAATGCTTGAGAAATTGCCTCCAATTTCTTGGCTGTAATAATAGAATCAAAAAATGCGTCTTCTAGCCCTCTAAGAACCGTGTTAACATCTGCTAACATAGTCATCGCATGGAAAAGTTCATCTTGAGTATCTTTGTCAATTTTGCCATTTTCGAAAATATTCGTAATTATCTTTTCTACTTGGCTGATTATGTATTTTGTTGAGTTGTTATTCATTGTTATTTACTCCGATACGTTGTTATTACTTTCTATCTGTGAAATGTAACCGTAAGCCTTTTCTCCAGTTTTAATCATTGAGCGTATGAGGCAAGCCAATGCATTATCCGTTTCTCCCATGTCTGGAGAGTTTTTGAATATTAGTTCTAGCAATGATGTACTTTCACGGATCTCTGCTGCGAGCTCTTCGAGCATTGCTATTGCTGATAAAGGTCCATCACTTACTTTATGTTTTGACGAGTTTTGAGATGATGAAATTGAGGCATCAACCAGCAAGGAGTTAATCGCCACAAGATTATCTTCAATCTCACAAGGTTCGATAACCTTATGTGATTCGATTAAAGAGACCAGTACAGCCTGTGCCATAGAAATTAGCTCTGTGGTGGATTTTGTATGCATATTGTTATCCCCTAGTCATGATTGAATATTTATCATCTAATCAAGTTAAACTTGATGATTAGAGGATATGGCGGGGATTTGATTTCGTCAAGTTAAACTTGATAAAATTTATTTTGGCGCGGGATGGGTAAAAAAAAACGGGCCTAAGCCCGTTATATTTCAGAAGGTTAACCGAATCTATTGATGTTGAAGGGAACTGAAGAAATTACCTTTGATTGTATGTAAAGCATGTTGAATGCTTCTTTCTCAATACTCCAAGGTTGATAGTTTGAGTTATCTGAAAGAACTACCATTTTGGAGCCGATTTTTTGAAGTCGCTTAACATAGCATTCACCATCAAAGCAGAATGCATAAATGCCATCACCATCAAAGTAAGTTATTGATTTATCCAAGAAAAGCAAATCCCCCGGAGATATTGTTGGTGTCATGCTGTCGCCTCTGGCGTTACCTATCTCAATATTTTTGAAAGGCCTATTCCCAACCAACTGACGAGCATATTCAGGATCGAGTTCGATGGATCTTACTACATCAATGAAGTCGCCCTTAACACTTGAGCCGTCACCGCAACTAAACTCGACATCGAGCACACTGAACCTAACGCTATCGGCATGGGTATCGTTCCTATGCGTACTTGGAAATTTCGGACTTTCAGATTCACCAAGGAACCATGACTGGGGCAGACCGCTAATTTCCGATAGTCTGGCAAGCCGTTTGCCTCTTGGTGAAGTCTCGCCGGTTGTCCAGTATTGAACTGATTGGGCTGTTACCCCCAGCTGTCTTGCCAGTTCAGCCTGACTCCACCCCTTGAGCCTTAAAAGTTCATTAATCCTTTCCGCAGTTTTCATTACCCCTCCTGATGTAGTAGTCCCAACATCATTACATACACATGTAAAGCTAACCTTGATTTTAAGTGTACATGAGTAAAATCTAACTTGCATGTTAATTTAAACTTGATATCCTTCTCCTTAAATCAATTCTAACTTGATGGTGTCATATGGATGAAAAAATCCGTTCTCGACTGAGGACCGCTGTATCTCAGCGAGCAATTGCGAAAGCCCTGGGAATCTCGCCGCAGGCCGTAAACCAATGGTTCTCTAAATCAGTAATCCCACCTCGGTATGTTTTACCCATTTGTGAAATGACCGGCTGGAAAATCGTACCGCATGATGTGCGTCCTGAATTGTATCCATCCCCAGAAGATGGAATTCCTGCGCACTTAAGGCTCGGCCTTGATGCGGTTAACCAAAAACGAGTGGATATGTAATCACTTTTTGTAGGTGGTTAATGCAACAGTTTGAAACTCTCAATTTACTGCCTTCGGCGCATAGCCAGGCCGATGCCGATTGGCTCAAGCAGCAGTTACTGAGTCTGACGCCAGCAGCACGACAAAAAGCCATTCAGCGTTATGCAGCTGTGTATCAGGAATCGTTCGAAGCCGAGCCCGTTTCATACCGCAAGGAGAACCGGGCAAGGCATGAAGCAAATATGCGGCTTCGCCTGTTTGTGAGAAATCACGGCAGGGCTTTACAGGGGTATACCGCCGAACCTCCCCTGGCCGGAACGCCACCGCGTTCCTGATTGTTGCGGGTTTAAAGGTACCCGGACAAGAACAGGCTTAAAGGTGCTTGTTCAGGTTGGCAACCCACTAACTCAATTCCCCGTATGTACTAGGCAGGTAGTACATTTTTATGGGGAAGAGGGAAAGGGGGGTAAGGGGGGATTGGGTGTAGGGGTAGGAATAGGGTCTTTTCCAACAGGAGAGATCCATTGGTTAAGTAGATCACTGTCTTAAGGGCGCAATTAAAAAAACGCCTGTATCAGCAAGGTAGTACAAGGCGCTCAGACGCTGAGAAACAAAAAGAGTTCTTTCTGGAAGAGTGATTTTTCAGGGGAGCTGAATCAGAAGGGAGGCTGGCAGCCTTTGGGGAGGCCACCAGCCATGTGAGGGGGAATCCATGAAAACCACATCACAGAATTATTATCTCATCACCGCGGGGTCCGCACAATGCAGCTGACGATCACACCGAATTTTGCACAGGAACGAGCACTTAACCAACTGCGCCGTAACTGGAAGGATACGGAAACCTTCATGGTGTACTCGCCGACGGGCAGCGGTAAAACAGGACTGGCCGCCTTCATCGTTGCGGGGTTCGTCAGTCGTGGCATGAGGGTAATGTTTTGCGCGCCTTACCAGATCCTCATTACCCAAACAGCAAACCGTTTTGTGGAGTATGGGTTGCCGGGTGATGAAATCGGCTATGTCTGGGCGGATCACCCAAACTACGATCCTACCCTCAAAATACAAATCGCCAGCGCCGATACGCTTATTCGTCGCGTGTTCCCTGACAATATCGATCTGCTGATTATCGACGAAGCGCACCTGCGCAAAAAACGCATCCTGCAGGATATCGAACGCCTGCGTGAAAAAGGCGTGAAAGTGATCGGCCTGTCGGGTACACCGTTTTCCCCGTTCCTGGGCAAATACTATGACCGACTGATTAAGCCAACCACCATCGGCGAGCTGATCCAGCGCGGCGACCTGAGCAAATACGAATTTTACGCGCCCACAAAGCCGGATCTGAAAGGGGTTAAAACCTCTCCCTCCCTGCAGTACGGTACCGACTACAACGAGGCGCAGCTGGCGGAGATCATGTGCGGTTCAACGCTGGTGGGCGATATCGTCCAAAACTGGCTGGAGAACGGCCGGGATCTGCCGACAATCGCGTTCTGCGTCAACGTAGACCACGCTAATTATCTGACTATTCAGTTTAACCAAGCAGGCGTAAATGCAGAGGTTATGACTGCGAATACGCCTGCGGAAGAACGCCAAACCATCATTCACCGCTTCGAAACTGGCGCCACGAAAATCATCATCAGTGTAGGGGTGCTGGTTGCCGGGTTCGACAGCGATGTTCGCTGCATCATCTACGCCAGGCCAACTAAGAGCGAAATTCGCTGGCTGCAGGCGCTCGGGCGTGGCTTGCGCACCGCACCGGGTAAAGAGTCCTGCCTCATCTTCGATCACAGCGGCACCGTACACCGTTTGGGTTATCCGGATTCAATCGAGTACGACGATCTTCCCGGTAAGTCTGACGGGATGGAGGAAAGCGCGCGCCGCGCGGCTGAGGAACGGGCTGAAAAACTGCCACACGAATGCTCTCAATGCCATTACATGAAGCCAGCTGGCGTCTATGTATGCCCGAAATGTGGGCATAAGCCGCTGGGCGGTGAGGACGTCGATACCGACACCGGCCGCAAACTCAAAAAACTGGGTAAAAACCAGCATCAGCCCACGAAGGCAGAGAAACAGGCCTGGTGGAGTCAGATCAAATTCTATCAGCGCCAGCGCGTATCGCAGGGGAAAAAGCCTGTCAGCGATGGCTGGTGCGCAAACACCTTTCGCGAACGGTTTGACGAGTGGCCTAACGGGTTGAGCGATTTCCCGATGGAGATTACGCCGACTGTCTCTAATTTCATCCGGCACAAATTGATTGCGTATGCGAAAGGGCAGGAGAAGGCCAAGCGCCTGCAGGAGGCATCAGGCACGGTTGCTCCATCCTCAGTACAACAAGCACAGAAAGCGATTAGCGATAT
This sequence comes from Enterobacter cloacae complex sp. I2, assembly GCF_014896205.1. Classification (NCBI taxonomy): domain Bacteria; kingdom Pseudomonadati; phylum Pseudomonadota; class Gammaproteobacteria; order Enterobacterales; family Enterobacteriaceae; genus Enterobacter; species Enterobacter cloacae complex sp. I2. The sequence continues at coordinate 62,671 of NZ_JADBRA010000001.1, read as the reverse complement.
CAAACAGCAGTTAGGAAAACGAGCATGAAGACGGCAGAAGCGGCAAAAGGTCAATGGGCAATGATTTTTGAGCACTTCGGGTTACCCCCCATTAATGCCAGAAATCATTTTAAAGGCGAATGTCCGGTATGTGGTGCGCGGGGAAAGCTGCGTATTGATGATCGGGATGGCCGGGGAACATGGATCTGTACCTGCGGCAGCGGTGACGGAATGAAGCTTGTCACTCTGACACAAGGGAAGCCATTCAATGAAATTTGCAGGGAAATAGACCAGCTGATTGGGAATAACTTTACCCGCGAAGCGTTCCCGCGCACTTCTGATGCAGTAAGCGCCCGTGATCGAGTGCTGTCCAAATTTTCGAAGCTGGTCAATCTGAAAGGAACTACCGGGGCGGATTATCTGCAGGCCAGGGGGATTTATCAGCTCCCACAAGAGGCGGTGAAATTCAATGATAAACAACGCTACGGCGGTAAGGTTTACCAGTGTCTGTATTCACTCGCAACGGACGACAAAGGCGAGCTTTGCTATCTGCACAGAACCTTGCTGGACGGTAATCGGAAAGCCCAACTAAGGGATTCTGCCGGAGCGAAGCGCCAGAAATCTCTTCAGGACGAAAGCTATCTGGATCATGCCCGTTCTGTCGCTATTCGCATGTTCCCGGTAGCGACGACCCTCGGAATTGCCGAGGGTATCGAAACGGCTCTTTCCTGCAAGCAGCTGTACAACGTTAACACCTGGGCCACCATGACCAGCGGATTCATGAAGAAATTCCGTGTTCCTGCAGGTGTGAAAAATTTGATTATTTTCGCAGATCGAGACGTAAACAGCGCCACCGGATTGGCTGCGGCCACGGAATGCGCCCATGCCAACTTACTGGCAAAAAATGACCTGGAAAAAATCAGCATCTACTACCCGGATAACGGGGATTTTAACGACATGCTCATGAACGGCGATCAGGTTCGTGAGGTGGTTTTCTTCAAGAAAAAGGCGGCTGCGTAATGCGTACTGATAACAACGAACATAAAGCACTATTCACCATCCCGACGGCAGCGCACAGCTCCGCCCTCGCAAACATCAAGCCTCTGCCCGAGCAACGGAGAATCACCGGGCATAAGCAAACTGACGCTTATCTTTGGGTGCTGGAGGTGATCCGTCTGAACGAGCCCGCACATCTGGACGCAGCCGAAGCCGCACTGGAGAAAATTGAAATCTCCCCAAAAGAGGCCGAGGAACGTTACGCGCGGTATTTGCTGGCGAATGGTGGCGATCCTTTTCAGGTCGCTTTCGGTACCATCGGTATGGATAACCCGGCACGGGCAATCAGGAACGCCCGGGAGGACATCAAAAAAGCAGCATCAGTCAGGGCCACGTTCGGCAGCTATGAAGCAGCTCTCGAAGATGTGGAGGCCGAGCGAGTAATCAAGTCTTCCCCGAAATTTATCGACGATCACCTTTGGGGATGGACTCCGGCCGAGAAGAAAGCTGGCAGCATTAACGGCAGCCGTATGAACGAAATTGATGAACAGCGCCGGGCATTTGTTGAAGGCTATCGTGATGTACTGCCAGAGCCCAATACGCTTTCTGACGTTGTTCGTGAGTTTGTTTACTGGGACTGGCTCTACAGCGTTCGTCACACTGCAACTAAAGAACAGGGCTATGAATTTGGTTACTCCGAGCATCACGAATCCGTATATGACCGCGAGCGCTACCTTGAAAAATTGCTGGAAACCATCAAACCCGTGACGCGAGCTGAAGCTATCGAGGTATGTCGCTGGTTCCTTGAAAGTGAAAAGGGGCAATACATGGAGAACCACGGCGCGGCGGTCATTCTTAATCTGGTTGGGGAGTGCGAAAAATGAAACTTGAGGCATCGCTAAAACACTTCAGCCCTCAGGGAATGCATATCAGCGACGATGTTAAGGGGACTTCTTCGGATCGTCTCACCGGCACTGATGTTATGGCGGCCATTGGTACCACCAGCAGCCGTGCGCGTTTCGGCCTGGCGGCATTCTTCGGCAAGGCCGGGATCAGCAAAACGGATGAGCAGCTCGCAGTTCAGGCGCTGGCGCAGTTTGCCATTAAACACGCTCCTAAAAATGTCCGCAAAGCCGCTGGTGATGCGCTTGGAGCCTGCATGTTGACGCTGGCGCAGTTTGCCTTTGCAGAATACTCCCGTTCGGCGGCCACCAGCGCGCCGTGTAACAGCTGCAGCGGTACCGGCTTTACGGACCAGCTGGAGGATGTCATCAAGCACCCTGGCGTTTTCGATGCAGACGGTGCTGAGGTTGTTGCCCCTAAGATTAAGCGTGAGCTGGTAAAACGTACATGCGGAACATGCGGCGGTAAGGGAGTGATCCATGCCCGCTGTCGTTGCGGGGGTAAAGGCGAAGTGCTCGACCGTAAAGCCACTAAAGAACGCGGCGCACCGGTTTTCAAAACGTGTGAACGTTGCTCTGGTAATGGCTTCTCTGCTATCTCCTCGGCGACGGTACACCGTGCCATCCTGAAGCGCCTCCCTGACCTTCATCAGTCCTCATGGTCACGCAACTGGAAACCCTTCTATGAAATGCTGGTGGACACTCTACGGCAGGGGGAGCTTCACGCGGCAGTAGAATTTGAGAAGGCAACGACTTATTAATATGATCGGGGCAATTGGCGACGTTTTTTTGCATGTTGTCGTTGACTTTGCATAAAATTGTCCTGTATACTTCTAATTGTGGAAGATACTGTCCAAACGAAATAAACTACTGAAACCCTGCCTCGGCGGGGTTTTTTGTTATACGGCGATACGACAGGGGTATTCGCAAAGATGCATAGCATCAGTACCCCTGTCATATCGTCGTATTCCCTAATCTGAACACCTCGCCCCGGCGGGGTTTTTTCTTTTATACGCCTTTCCGGCAATAAAAATATTCACCGCTTGCTGTCTCCGGCAACCAGAGTTATCTGTATGTCACGCCAAGAATGGAGAGGAAAAGACATGAAAAAAACAGCCATGTATGACAGAAGAGGCGAAGGCAATTTTAACCGAGCTGAGTACCACACCGGCCACTGTAGGCGAGATTGCGAAACACGCACACATGAGCATAGCGTGCAGACAGTTCATTCTTACGCTACCGGTTCAGTGTCAGCCAGCGGTAACTTCTAAACGTGGCCGATCATTTATAACTGCAACAATTCTTGATTGCACCTTCGAAGAAAGGCACAAGTATAATGAGCTGCCCCCCCCATTATCGCTGATGGTTGAATGGTAAATTCAAAACCGCCAGTAGTAGACCGTATAATGGGAGTAGAACTGAGAAATGAGTAGGTTCAATAGACTTCCCAAGAGAATGACGTATGTTTGCAAAACTGATGTTCTTATAAAGTTGTGAGCGTACTATTCATAAACCTTCGTATATAACCCGGTAAGGATAAATAAAATGAGTATGATTGATCCATTAACCCCATCGGATATTAAACCTCAAGGAGACTTGGGTAGTCTATTTTCTGATAGATTAAAGTTGGTATTTAGTGATGAATTTGCATCAGAACAGTTGGATACAACCAAATGGACCGCTCGTGAACAGTCAAGAGGCAGCGGTAATAGCGGAGTGCAATGGTGGTATAAACCAGAGAATGTACGTAAAGCCTCGGGCAATGATGCACTAGCGATTGATGTAAGAAAAATTGGTGAAAATACTTATTCTGGCGGACGAATTGATAGCCAAGGGAAGTTTGACTTCGTATACGGGGCATTTGAATGCAGGATGCATATACCTTATACCGATGGGCATCTCGCCGCCGCTTGGTTACAGGCATCAGGAGGTCTTCCTGAGTATGATGGCGTTACTGCAAGGGAAGGGGCTGAAATTGATATTATTGAAAGTTTCAGCAATGACGATCAATATGCAGTAACGATTCACTGGGGAGGTTACGGCAATTATCATCAGCAATCTTCTATTAACGTTACAGTTCCAGGCTTACGTGACTCTTGGTATCATACTTTTGGGGTTAGCTGGACACCCGAAAAAATGATTTTCACTTACGATGGCGAAATTGTTAGAACCATCACTGACCCTGATTTAATCACTCAGGTCAAAGAATTTCCGATTCTATCAAACGAAATTATTGGTTTTGCACAAGGCAATATTAACAACGCTCCACTGGATGATACATGTACGGTATATATTGACTATGTGCGAGTCTGGCAGGAAGTTGAATGATAAAGAATCTTCATTAAGAAATACTTCGTTGAAATTTTAATTTAATTTTCTCTAAAAGCATCCTGATGGGTGCTTTTGACAGAGAGCCATGCCTATAATTCTGTAGGCATTCTTTTTATAAGGTGCGTAGTAATAAAACCCGCCCTCGTGGGGCGGGAAGGATGTCATTGTTTCAGATTCGCAGGGAAATCGTCAGGTAACTGGTCTGGTGGACAAGCAATTACAGACTCATTGTTAACACCGCTATCGTTAACAAATGTAATCGTTGCAAATTCGTCAATGACCTCTGTTGGGTAAGCTGGGCCTGCACTCCGGTATTCTTCCATTTTGTCGAGGTGGTCGTTCTGGAAGCACACCGTCTTCTCAGGGTTGTTCATAACCCAGCGAGGGAAGAAGATTGTCCCGTGAAAAAGCTTGTCTCCCAGATTTGCAATCAGACTGACGTCTGTACCTGTCGGCTCTGTCCAGGAAACCTTATAAATATCCTTACCGACGCGGACAATGTAGACGTGCTGGTCTTTAACCCAACGGCCGCCAACCATACCGCTATGGATTCGGTAATCTATGGTGTTTTCATTTTTGATGTAGAGCTCGTAATTCCAGCCGTTGTCGTATGTGTAAACCAGATGCTTTCCAGTGAAACCTGAGAGATCTTCTTTGTTAAAATCGGTCATATCACGACTCCTGAACACTTAGATTATCGTTCCCAGAATGGGAGATAAAAGTATAGACAGTCTTCACTATGCGGATCTTCCATGCGTGTTACAGGGTGTGAGTTGAGTCTGTATCAGAAGAAAGCTCGTTCAGAGAGCACTCTTTCAAAGCCACGCTTCAGCATCCCGCCGCGTCTGGACCATGCGCAGTGCTGCTGCGTGGCTTTTATAAACTGGACTCAGAAAGTCTAGTCAGGCTTACCAACAGAGGTAACCTGTTTCTTTCCGTGAGGACAAATTTTCAGGGCACAGCTAAAAGGAGAAAGGCAATACTCTGAATCATTACCCATAGTTTCAGAGCAAATAATTTTATTTTTCATATTTTGCCAGGCTTCACGATTGTAAGTTGTGATGTTGTATGTAATGAGAGGGTAATATTTCCCATTAATTACAACTCCATTACGATAAGGTTCCACCGTAGCTCCAGGTGGAAACAACACGCTGCTTTCATACCATATTACCAATTTGAACATTTTCAAGCTGACTAGGCTTGAAAAGGCGATGCCGGTATTAGGGCAGGCAATGGTATCAATGACGGTCCACTTCACATTCATCTCCTTTGAGTGCTAAACGCTGAGCCGAAAGTTGGTACGTTTTGAAATTATTATGCGAAAACTTGTTTCGGAAAGTAAACAAGATTTCATAATGTTTCAAGTACCCATAAGTCATTGAAAAAGATCGAATTTATTAATTTTTATGTTAACCCCTTTAAATTCAGTGAGTAAGCGCAAGGACTGGATTTGAATATCCAACAAAACTTTACATTTTCATAAAAATAATAAGATCATTTTTTGATCAAATTTGATGATGCTAATTTAAAGCACTTGGAAATATATTTTGTCCTTCTGGGTTAGTAATCTTTTTGGCTCAAATCTTATGCAGTAAATGATTTCATTTTTTACTGTTAATAATCGAAATAGTTTATTGATAAAATAATGACTGACCCTCTGACTGTATCAGCGGGCATCGCAACCGGTACGGCTGGCATTACTATCGCCACCTTCTTTCCGGAAGCAACGCCTGCGGTAATGCTGTGCTCGCTCGGCGGTGCGGCGCTATACGTGCTTTCTGCCGATGAGCATGAACCCTGGAAGCAAATCGTCTTCGCCATTATTTCGTTTATCGGCGGGATGTACTGCGCAGGAACGGCGGCTGACATCATCGCCGCCCTGATTAACGCCGCCCTCCATAAACTCACTCCGCCGGTGACCATTACGGTTTCCCGCCCGGTTGGTGCGCTGGTGGCCTCAGCCATTTCAGTAGCCGTTCTGCTTAAAGTTCTTGCCCGCTACCGTACCCGCAAGGGGGAAGGCAGAGAATGAACATCTATGTTTGGCTTTTACAAGCTAACGCCCTGGCGTGCCTGATCACGATGCTGCGCTTGCTGGTTGTCCGCAAGCGTGAGCGGAGCCGTATTATTTCGCTGGTGGCCTACGCGCTTATCCTCGCCTGCGGCTGGAAGGTTTTCCGGATCTGTACGGGAACGGGCCAGACGGACTGGGCGCAATTCGTTATAAACCTGTCGCTGTGCGTAACTGTGCTATTCGTCCGCGGCAAAGTTTCAAAAGTGGCCGGAGGGCTTAATGGCTGAATTACCCTGGATTAAAGAGGCCCGCCGTTTTATCGGTGAGCGTGAAATTAAAGGTAAAGAGAACAACCCGCTGATTGTGCAGTGGTGGAAAGACATTAAGCGCGGGGGCATTAAGGATGATGAAACGCCGTGGTGTGCAGCATTCACCGGGGCCATGCTGGAGCATGTCGGCATCCGTTCCACCCGTTTCGAGTCTGCAAAATCGTATCTGGATTGGGGCATCGAGCTGAAGGAGCCGTTATACGGCTGCGTGGTTGTGTTCACCCGTACAGGCGGTGGTCACGTTGGCTTTGTTGTTGGCCGGGATGAAAAAGGCAATCTGCTGGTGCTGGGTGGCAACCAGGGCGACGCGGTGAGTATTGCAGCTTTCAGCGTTTCGCGCGTCAGTGGTTATCGCTGGCCATCGGGAGTGGATTATCCGCAGCAGCCGCTTCCGGTGGGTAGCGCCGCCCCGTCAATGAGCGAAGCATGAACAGGCTGGTTATATTTGGCCTGGTGCTGGCCGTGGTTGCGCTGGGCTGGACCGCTGACCATTACTACGGAAAAGCGGTGGACTGGCGGGATAAATACCGCACTGTGTACAGCACCACCCAGCTGCAGGCCGACACCATAGACGACATGCAGGCCAGGCAGCAGTCTCTTGCTGCCCTCGATGCAAAACAATCGAAGGAATTAGCTGATGCACAAAATCAGATTGACGCTCTTGAGCGTGATGTTGCCGATGGCCTTAAGCTGCTGCGGCTCAACGCCCGTTGCCCCTCCATGCCAGCGGGTAAAACCTCCGGCCCCACCGGCGTGGATGATGGAGCCGGCCCCCGACTTACTCCAGCCGCTGAACGAAATTATTACACCCTCAGAAAGCGCATCGAAAAGGCTCGCGAGCAGATTGACGGCTTGCAGGACTACATACGCCAGCAATGCCTGAATTAAAAATCCTGGCGGGAATCCAGTAGGCCGGGTGCCGACAGAGGAACGGCAAGCTATTAACGTAGCTTCGTTTCTGTTAAATGCAAATAATTCCCATAGAAGCTGTTGAAATATAAGTTTTCGCTATGAATCAACTACGCCTCGCATTAGCGGGGCTTTTCTCAATATTAAGGAGTAGAAAATGGATTACCTTCTTTTGACGCTGGCAAGCATGGCAGTCGGCTTTTTTCTTGCTGTACGACTAAAGCGAAAGCGCTCCACGCTAGGCGATTAAGACTTTTGACTCAGGCATTGCAGAGTCGCCTTCAGTTATGGAGGGACCCAATCCAGAACAGTTAGGGTTGATAAAAGTAGTGCTTGCCATCTGGAAACATTTGTTACAAAGATAGTCCTTAATTAAGGTGATGTGTCGTTTCTAATTTTGTCGGCGTAAAGTGATTAAATCGCTGGAACCAATAATTCAAAAGGTAAATAAATGAAAAACAGAATCATGAAATCTCTCTGTGCTGCTTTTTTATTAGTGGGTGTTTCGAGTGCCGTTAATGCCGCTCCCGGAAACTGTGATGTTATCGGTGGTGGGGCTGGTTATAACGCAATCTTAACCCCAGAAAATGCCGAGGGATATGTTACAGCTACTACGTTTGAAGCGCTTAAGCAGTATGTGGATTCAGGAAAAAAGTTTATCTACGTTCCGGGTGATACAACAATTACCGTACCGAATATGCAGGCTGCATTACGTATCAAATCCGGGCAGACGGTGTTCAGTGACAGAGGGTTAAATGGCAGTGCCGGTGCATTGCTTGTAACTCCTTACCTCAATAATGGAGCCAACAGTTATCAGGTTCTCGAACTGGAAAGTAATTCACGCATTACAGGGTTCCGCATTCAGGGACCATCCGGTGAAACCACAACAAATAATAAAACAATTGGATTACAGTTTGTTACTGGCTCCTCCGGTGTTGAGGTGGATAACAACGAAATCTTTAACTGGCCGTGGGCTGGTGTCAGCGTCAAGACCTCTGTTGATAACAAGGTCCATCATAATTACATTCACGATAACATTCGTTCAGAGCTGGGGTATGGCGTTGTAGTACAAAACGGTAACGCTCAGACCGAAATCAGCTGTAATACCTTCAATGCCAATCGCCACGCGATTGCAGGTAGTGGTAATGATGGAGATGGGTACAATGCCCATGACAACCTCATCTTACCGGGCGGGGGGCGTGGAGCGTACCATCAATTCGATATGCACAAGGGTGCACAAGGACATGGCGGTAAATATGTAATTGCAAATGACAACATTTTTGACTATGGAGCTTATGGAACCTCTAATCGCTACAGTATTTACATCCGAGGTATTCCTACAGATGGCCCGATAACCGTAAAAGATAATATCTTCACCCAGCCATGGAATGTCGGAAGTCAATTTGCGGTTGGTGGTGTCGCTGGTTCAGTACCTTCTGTAGATGAAATCAAGGCAGCGAATAGATTCAACAAGAAAGCTACTTACACAATCAATGGGGATGGATTATGTCGAGTGAATGTGGTCGATCTCTCACTGCCCGTAAACTGTAGTTCAGTTTCTACAGTTCTAAATAAATAATGACTAAGCTAAGCCCTCTAAATAGCGAGGGCTTTGCATCATTTAGCTCCTCATCTGTAAACTGAAAATTTCTTTGTGATGGGTTTGAGAATTTCTGTATCACCGTAGATAGCTATTGCGACGAACTCGAGCTTCTCAATACAGGTAACCTTTGTATCATGGATCTGCTGCTCAGTAGACTGACCAAGCATCGTTGTGGTGAAGAAATTGTACGCCAGGTTGGCGTCTTTGCATTTCTGTAATGCAGTGGAAAGTTGATTACTGTTTTTGGCCTGCAGGATAACAACAGGATAATGGCTGAGATATGCATTTAGACCGGAGTCATCGTTAGGGTAATCCTGAAAGTTTTTGTCTTCAGCTTTTTGCATTATGCCTGAAGCTAGATGTCCCGTGGCGTTCATGAGCAATGCTGCATCCATGTTGCGGTTAACGATGATGTAGAGTTTTTTCTGGTTATCTTCGAACATTCATGTCTCCTGTCTAGTTCACTATATCAGCCAGCGCTTAAGCTTTGGTCGGCAGGATGGTAAGCATGAATTAAAAGTAAATTTTTGTTTGATGTCATCAAAAATGCATTACTTCTCACGGGTCCTTTCCGGCGTTTTTCGCACCACGGGGGCGCTAACCCGCAAAGTATCGCTACATATGAAAATTTTCGGGCTTTTTCCGTTTCCGTTCTTCTTCGCACTAACTCACTGAAAAACATAAAAACCACCCCCTGAAAGAAAGGAAATGAGAAGGCAAAAAACAGGTCCATTTCGGCATTTTCGTTTCCTTTCTCCTGAGTTGTGCAAGGAGTAAACAATGGAGGTCAATAAAAAAGCACTCGCCGATATTTTCGGGGTGAGCGTCCGCACGATTCAGAACTGGCAGGAGCAGGGGATGCCCGTTGCCCGCGGCGGCGGCAAGGGGAACGAGGTGCTTTACGATACCGTGGCCGCCATCGCCTGGTATACGGAACGCGATATCGCCATTGAAACCGAAAAGCTGAAGCGGGAGCTTGACGAACTCCGCACCGTTAGCGAGGACGAACCCGAGCCGGGTACCATAGATTACGAGCGCTACCGGCTTCTGAAGGCGCAGGCCACCGGGCAGGAGCTCAAAAACGCCCGAGATAGCCGCGAGGTGGTGGACACCGCCTTCTGTACCTTCGCGATGAGCAAAATTGCGGGGGAGATCGCCTCCATCCTGGACGCCATGCCGCTGGCCATACAGCGTCGCTATCCCGGTATGGACGAGCGTCACATCGAATTTATCAAGGCCGAGATCGCCCGGACGATGAACATCGCCGCCGGCGTAGGCCGTAAACTTCCAGCTTATCTTGATGAATATCTCCGACTCTCAGATAGATGAAATGATCCGCGCGGTTAATGCCGGATTAAGCAGCCTGTTCCGGCCCGTTCCCGTTTCGGCGGTGGAGTGGGCCGACAACGAGTATTACCTGCCGACAGAATCCTCCTATCAGGAGGGGAAGTGGGTCACGCTGCCTTTTCAGCGGGCCATTATGAACAGCATGGGTTCGGACCAGATCCGGGTCGTGAACGTCATCAAATCCGCGCGCGTGGGCTACTCCAAAATGCTGCTGGCCGTTTTTGCCTATATGACGGAGCACAAAAAGCGCAACCAGCTGCTGTTTCTACCCACCGACTCGGATGCCGAGAACTTTATGAAGTCGCACGTGGAGCCCACCATTCGCGACGTTCCCTGCCTGCTGGCGCTGGCGCCCTGGTACGGTAAAAAGCACCGAGACAACACGCTGGCCATGAAGCGCTACAGCCACGGCAAAATATTCTGGTGCCTGGGCGGGAAGGCGGCAAAAAACTACCGAGAAAAATCGGTGGACGTCGTGGGATATGACGAGCTGGCCTCGTTTGATGACGATATCGAAAAAGAAGGCTCACCCACATTCCTGGGCGACAAGCGAATTGAGGGCTCGATCTGGCGTAAGTCCATCCGCGGCTCCACCCCAAAAATTCGCGGCTCCTGCCAGATTGAACGCGCGGCCGGGGAATCAGAGTTGTTTATGCGTTTCCACGTGGCCTGCCCGCACTGCGGCGGGGAGCAGTTTTTAAAGTTCGGGGATAAAGAGACGCCCTACGGGCTCAAGTGGACTCCCGGTGAGCCGGACAGCGTATTTTATCTATGTGAGCACAACGGCTGCGTTATACGTCAGCCCGAACTGGATTTTATCCACGCCCGCTACGTCTGCGAACGGACCGGCGTCTGGACCCGCGACGGGCTGGACTGGTATTCCTCCGGCAATGAGGAAATACCTGCGCCGGAGAGCGTGACGTTCCATATCTGGACGGCCTACAGCCCCTTTACAACTTGGGGCCAGATTGTCCGCGACTGGATAAAAACGAAAGGTGATACCGGCAAGCAAAAAACCTTCGTCAACACCACCCTCGGCGAGACCTGGGAGGAGGCCGCCGGCGAGCAGCTGGACCATGAGGTGCTGCTGGCCCGCCGCGAGGCGTACGCATCACAGGTGCCGCCGGGTGCGGTCTACCTGACAGGCGGCATCGACTCTCAGACCAGCGGGCGCTATGAGTGCTACGTCTGGGGCTGGGGAGCAGGCGAAGAGGCCTGGCTGGTCGACAAGATTATTATTCTGGGCCGCATCGATGACGAGGAGACGCTTCGGCGCGTGGATGACGTGATCCGCCGCCAGTACCGGCGCGCCGACGGCACCCTGATGGGCGTCAGCCGCTGGGCGTGGGATACCGGGGGTATCGATCCGGATATCGTTTACCGCCGCTCGCTGAAGCTGGGGCCGCTCTGGGTCATCCCCATAAAGGGGGCCAGCAAGTACGGCGGCCCGGTGGCGGATATGCCCCGCACGCGCAACAAGCAGCGGGTCTATCTCACCATGGTGGGTACCGATACCGCCAAGGACCTGATACACCAGCGTCTGCAGCTGGAAGAGGGCCCCGGTTCCGTACACTTCCCGCTTGATGATGATCTGTTTGGTGAAACCGAGGCGAAGCAGATCACCGCCGAGGTGCTGGTGCCGAAGCCGCTCAACGGCCGCGTGGTCTACCGCTGGGACAATCAGGGGCGGCGCAACGAAACCCTCGACTGCTTCGTGTATGCCCTGGCCGCGCTGCGTATCAGTATTAGCCGCTTCCAGGTGAATCTGGAGCGCCTCAGTGAACAGCAGTCACAACCGCAAAAAAATACCGCCATATCACTCACCGAAATGGCGCGTCAGTTAGGAAGCCCGTAATGACAGACAGAATCACACTGCTTAAACGGCTGAAAGAGGCCGAGGATGCGCTGCATCAGCTGATGATCGGCAAGGCCGCCGTCTCGCTGTCGCGCGGCGATGCCGGCGGGAATAACCGCTCATACCAGTATGTCCAGGCGGATATCCCGCGCCTCGAGCGCTACATCAGCCAGCTTAAATCCCGGTTGGGCCTGTGCAGCGGTCGTGGCCGTCCAGCAGGAGTCCGGGTATGACGCCGCAGCTCGTATGCGCCGACGGCATCACCCCGTTAAAACGCGAGGCGGCCTACAACGGGGCCGGTCCGGGATTTGGCGGCCAGCTTGAGGGCTGGCGGGCGCCGCAGCAGAGCCCCGACGCCGCGCTGCTGCCCACGTTCTACCGGGGCAACGCCCGGGCGGATGACCTGGTGCGCAATAACGGTATTGCCTCGAACGCGGTGCAGCTGCACCAGGATCACGTGGTCGGCAACCTCTTCAAGCTGAGCTACCGCCCGAACTATCACTATCTCGGCATCAGCCGGGAGGATGCGCGGGCGATGGCGAAGGACGTGGAGGCCGCCTGGTCGGAATACGCCGAAGATCCGCACTGCCTGATTGATATCGAGCGGCGCCGGACCTTCACCATGATGATCCGCGAGGGGGTGGCCACACACGCATTTAACGGTGAGGCCTGCGTTCAGCCGGTCTGGGAGGCCGCGCCCGGGAGCCTGTTCCGGACCTGCTTCAAGATGGTCAGCCCCAAGCGCATCCGCAATCCGGGACGCGGGGCGGACACGCCGCAGCGCCGCGCGGGGGTGGAAATCAACCGCAACGGCGCGCCGGTCGGGTACTGGATCGAGGAGGATACCTACCCGAACCGGGGGACGGGGAAATGCCGGCGCATACCGGCACGCCTGAGCAACGGCCGCCCGGCCTTCATCCACATTTTCGAGCCGCTGGAGGACGGGCAAACCCGCGGGGACAACATTTTCTACAGCGTGCTGGAGCGCCTCAAGATGCTGGACACCCTTCAGCAGACCCAGCTGCAGTCGGCCGTCGTGCAGGCCATGTATGCCGCCACCATTGAGAGCGAGCTGGATACGGAAAAAGCCCTGGAATATATCGGGGGAGCGGATGTTAACGACCCTGAAAACCCGCTCAACAGGATGATTGCCCACAGCATTGCCTACTACCAGGGGGCCAACATCCGCCTGGGCGGCGTGCGGGTGCCGCACCTTAAGCCCGGCGACTCCCTGAACCTTCAGACCGGACGCAGCGCGGATAACGGGTTCTCGGCGCTCGAGGCCTCCATCCTGCGCAATATTGCCGCCGGTACCGGCGTGTCCTACGAGGAGCTTTCCCGCGACTACAGCCGGGTGAGTTACTCCAGCGCGCGGGCCAGCGCCAACGTCAGCTGGCGCTTTTACATGGGCCGCCGCCGGTTTATCGCCGCCCGCCAGGCCTCGCAGATGTTTGCCTGCTGGTTCGAGGAGGCCGTGGCCCGCGCCATTATCAGCCTGCCACCGAAAGCCCGGTACGCCTTTAATGAGGCCCGCAACGCCTGGACCAACGCGCTGTGGATTGGGGCGGGGCGCATGGCCATCGACGGGCTGAAGGAGGTCCAGGAGAGCGCCATGCGCATCACCGCCGGGCTCAGCACCTTCCAGCACGAGCTGGCCCTGCAGGGGCTGGACTACGAGGAGGTGTTTGAGCAGCAGGAGTTTGAAATCACCCGCCGCCGGCAGCTGGGGCTCAGCGATCCGGACTGGGCGGTCACCGCGCCCTCTGATACCAGGGAGCCGGACAATACACGAGGAAAAAACAACGATGAGCTGGACTAACTATCCGCACCTCGCTGCCCGCGTGCTCAACCAGCCGTTAATGATGGATCCCGCCTGGGCGCAGGGGTTTTTCAACACGCTGGGGGAACGGCTGGGAGCGACCGCGGTAAAGGAGCCTGCCGACACGGAGGGGCTTTCTCCGCAGGGTGCCTGGGAAGGTGGTCGGGAACGAGAAACCCGGCCTTACCGGGTGGAGCAGGGCATTGCGGTCATCGGCATTACCGGCACGCTGGTTCACAAATTCGGATACATGAAGCCGCTGTGCGGCATGACGGGCTACGACGGTATTGTGGCGCGAATGAGCATGGCCATCAGCGATCCGGACGTGAAGGGTGTGCTGCTGGACATTGACTCGCCCGGCGGGGAGGTGTCCGGCGCGTTTGATACGGCCGACCTCATTGCCCGTATGGGAAAAATCAAGCCCGTCTGGGCGCTCGCGGGCGATGCGGCCACGTCGGCGGCCTACCTGCTGGCCTCGGCGTGCAGCCGCCGGCTCATCACCCAGACCGGCACCGTGGGCTCCATTGGCGTGGTGGTGGCCCACCGCTGCGTGGAAAAACAGCTGGAAAAGGCCGGTGTGGCCATCACCCTGATCCATGCCGGCGCGCACAAGGTTGACGGTAACCCCTACGAGTCGCTGCCGGAAGATGTGCGCAAGGATATCCAGGCCCGGGTCGATGAGACCCGCATGATGTTCGCACAGAAGGTCAGCGATCATACCGGTTTGTCAATGAAGACGGTGACGGGCACGGAGGCCAGGACCTTTGACGGCGAAGAGGCGGTCAGGCTGGGCCTGGCGGATGAAGTGATTAATTACGCGGACGCGGTGAGCACCATGTCCGAATTTCTTAAGCAAAAAGGAGGGCTGATGAAGCCGGAAAACACCACGGCAGTGGCAACCGCAGAAACCCCTGCACCCACCGCTATCGCCGAAAATAACCTTAACACCGCCGAAATGACGGCGGCTGCTGCCGCGCAGGAGCGTGAGCGCATCATGGGTATTCTGTCCTGCGACGAGGCGAAAGGGCGCGAAGCGCTGGCGCAGGCGCTGGCCGCCACGCCGGGCATGAGCGCCGACGCCGCGCGAACCATTCTGATGGCCTCGCCCGTGGCCGCCCAGGCGCGAACCGAAACGGCGCTGGACGCGCTGATGGCGAAAGAGTCCCCCGAGCCTGTGGAGACCGGGGCGGGCAAGCCGTCCGCGCAGGAAAGCCGCCTGTCCGGACTCAGAAAAGCCGCTGCACGACTGGAAGGAGCCGCCCATGAGTGAGATTCAGATTTTTGAGCACGATGATTTTATTCTCGGCCCTGACCTGCCGGTGAGCACCACGGGGATCCTGTCCGCCGATATGAACGCCGCACGCCTGACGCCGCTGATGGTCTCAGCCGACGGCACGCTGGCGCTCTGGGACGGCACTCAGGGCACGGCCATCGGGCTGACCGCGATGGTCACTGATGCGGTCGCGGGCGATGCCGTCTGCTATTACATCAGGGGCGGATTCCGCGCCTCGCAGGTTGCCTGGCCGAAAGTGACCGAGAGCGACGGCGGAGCTGACGGCGGCGAGGCCAAAGCTTCAGAGCGTGAGCTGACGGAGGCAGAGAAAAGCACCGCTTTTGCCGGCACCGCTATCCATCTCGGTTAATTCTTTTTTCTGTCCTTTTTTATCACCGCCTCCGGGCGGTTTTTTTGTGAGAAAAATTCATGAGCGATTTTTACACCATGCGTGAACTTCTGGATGTCTTTCCCCAGCCGTTCAAATTCGACCAGCTTTTTCTGAAGCTGTTTTTCCGCGAAATCTATACCTTCCAGACGGAGGAGGTGTTCCTGGACAAAATTCCGGGCGACGTGGCCATGGCCGTGTACTGCGCGCCGCTGGTCACCGGCAAGGTGGACCACACTCGTGGCGGCAAAACCTGGTCTTTCAAGCCGGGTTACACCAAGCCGAAGCACACCGTGAATCCGGGCCAGCTGATTAAGCGCCTGCCGGGAGAAGATCCGGACGAGCCGATGAGCCTGGCCGACCGCCGCAATGCCATCATCATTCAAAACCTGCAGGATGAGGACATGGCCATCAAGCAGCTCGAAGAGTACCAGGCGGTGCAGGCCGTGCTGTACGGCAAGTACACCCTGACCAGCGACAATTTCCCGACCTACGAAATTGACATGCAGCGCAGCGCGTCGAACAACATTGCACAGACAGACGGTACGGCCTGGTCGAAACAGGACCGCGACACTTACGATCCGGCCGCGGACATCGATGCCTGGGCGGATTATGCCTCCGGCGCGGTGGATATTATGGTGATGGACGGGAAGACCTGGACCCTGCTGAACAGCTTTAAGCTGTTCCGCGAAAAAATGGACACCCGCCGCGGTTCGAACAGCCAGATGGAAACCGCCCTGAAGGACCTTGGCGCGGTGGTGAGCCATAAGGGCTACTACGGCGACGTGGCGGTGGTGGTCTATAAGGGCCAGTACATCGATCCGGAGACGAAATCCAAAACCCGCTACCTGCCCGATAACACGCTGATCCTGGGTAATACCCAGGTCAGGGGTTTTCGTACCTATGGTGCCATTGTTGACGCCGATGCGTTTAAAGAAGGGCTGACCGAAGGCACCCGCTACCCGAAAAACTGGATCCAGCAAGGCGATCCGTCAATTGAGCAGACCATGACCCAGTCCGCGCCGGCGATGGTGCTGCCGGATCCGGACGCCTTTGTGGTGGTATCCCTTAAATAAGTGTTAACGGGGGCGTATGCCCCCTTTTCCGGAGACAAAACATGACTAAACCTGAATTAATTGCCGCGCTGAAGGACCTGAGTGAAAAGCTGGGACGTCCGCTCAGCACCGAGGGAAACGTGGCCGAACTGGAAGCACGTCTGGCGGAAGCACAGGCCGAAGCCGGGTTGCTGGATGATGAACAGGACGGCGAGACAATGACGCAGAACCACCCCCAAAAAGAGTCAGATCAAAATCATGCCCCGGCATCCTCATCCGGATCCGGCGATCGCCGCTTCATTCGCGTGCTGCATGCGCTGGATGTTTTTCACTACCCGGCAGGGCGCAGCCTCGCGGTCAGGGCCATCATCCAGCCCGGTGAAGTCATTGCGGTGAGTACGGACGATGCCGCGGCCTGCATTGCGGCAAGGCATGCGGAGGACGCATGAGTTTCGTCCGTGACCTTGCGGCTGGTGATGAGCAGATGATGGGGACGTTCGCGGAGCCTGGCGGCGTCACGCTCTGGCCGGACACCTCCCGGCGCACCGTTATTCATGCCATATACGATGCCCCCTGGCAGGGCACGGACGTGCCAAATGGCGGACAAATCCAGGGGCGTGATGCCTGTTTTACGGCTTTTGACCGGGATATTGCCGGTCTGGAAAAGGGGGATGCTGTCGTTGTGCGGGGTGTAATGCAGTCTGTGAAAAGCCTGCAGCCTGACGGTACCGGCCTGACGGTGGTGTACCTGTCTGAGTATCAGAAATCAGCGTACGACCGTTCCGGAGGGCTGCTATGACCGGTTTTTATCTCGATGCCGGCGAGCTGAAGGCCCTGGCCGAGCGTGTGGGCGCCACTTCCGCGCAGATGAGTGGCGCCTATAACAAAGCCCTGCGGGGTACGCTGGCAAAATACCGGCGGGAAGCGCTGAATCTGATGATGGCGCAGACCAGCGCAAAAGATAAAAAAGCCCTGCAGCGACGGGTAAAAACGTTCGGCCAGCGGCTCGCCCTGACGTCGGCGGCACCGGGGCAGGGCAAACTCTGGTTTGGACTTAACGCCCTGCCGGTGAGCGCGGTGAAAGGCCACATGGAGGCGCCAGCGCAGCCGGCGCGCCGGCGCGATGCCCGCGGCCGGTTCGTGCGCATAAACGGGGCGCGTGGGGCGACCTTCACGCCTGGCTCTTCGCAGCTTGCCACGTTTTCCTTCCCGGATTCGTTTATTGGTATTGTGCGCGGACGTGAAAGCATCTGGCAGCGTAACGGCCGCGGGTTCGTGCACGAGGCTACGGTGCCGATTTACGGCCCGGTGCGTCGCGCAGTTTCGGACGATTTGTACCGGGAGATGAACGACGAGCTGCTTAAGCGCTTTGAGCAGGACATGAAGGGGCGCATCGCTGCCGGCATTAAGTAAGAGGGTATTTTGATGAACGGAGTGGGATATCTGAGCGAGTATCAGGACGCGGTTAAGGCGGCGCTGATGCAAATCCCCTGGGCGAAAACGGTCTGCCTCTATCCTGATATCCCGGCAGGTTTTCCGACGCCGGCTATTTTTTTTGACGTGGCCGCGTGGCGGCAGGCGGATAAGGATCTGGGCGGTAACCTCACGCTCGAGCTGAGCTGCAACCTTTTCGTCCTGCGCCATTTTTCAGTTGGCGGGGCGGACGATCCGGAAGGCAGAAGCGAAAGCGCCGACACGCGGGTGCGTAACGCCGCGCTGAAAATTTCCGACTGGGTTCACGGTCGCCAGTTCGGACGGAGCACCGCGCCGGCGGAGTTTATCAGCGCCGAGCCGGTTATCTGGCAAAAAGGCGAAGGTGGAGCTGACCATGCGGTCTGGAGCGTGAGCTTTACCCAGCGCCTGGCGGTCGGGGCCGATCCGTTCGACGAGCCGGACGCGCCGCGGCTGAGAGAATTCTGGCTGGGTATTTTCCCGGACGTGGGCGCCGGCCATGAGCAGGACTACACGCTGATTGCGAAGGAGGAGTGATGGCGATTTACCGCGGCTGCACGCTGCTGCTTAACGGTTTTCAGCTCTCCGACATGGTGGCCTACACCCCGCCGGCGCTGCGGATAACAAAAAAACTTTTCCGCGCCGGCAACATGAACGCCCCGGTTCCGGTGGACACGGGCACGGAGGAGCTGACGGCGACCTACAAAATTCCGGGCATGGACCACTCCGCCTTTCTCCTGTTCGGCGCGGTACCGGGCGTTAAGGCCCGTCTCACCGTCCGGCGGGCCTACCGCGGCGTGATGGACGGCGTAACGTTCCTCGAAGAGCAAGTGGAGGGATTTATCAGCGATATCAGCAGCGACGAGCACGGGGCAGACAACCGTTCGGACGTCGGGCAGGTGATGACCGTCTCTGCGAACTACTACAGCGTGATGGTTAACGGGATGATTCCGCTGCTGGAGATTAACCCGCTGCTGGGTATTCGTCGTGTTGCCGGCATTAACGTGCTGAGCCTGTCGGATAACGTTGTCTCAGATATCAGGAGTCTTATCGGTGAGCTTTAATCCGCTTTCGGTTATTTCCGCGAACGTGCGCGAGCAGGCGGAGAACTGGCTGGACGAGCTGCCGCCGCTGATGGCCTGGGGCAGCTTTATTTTTTCCCTGAGCACCCTAGCCTATCAGCGCCTCACAGTGCAGGAGGGCTGGAGCTGGGCCGCGCAGCCGCGCATCGGGCAGACGGAGCGCCTGCAGTACACCGGGAAAAAAGCCCCCACCATCCAGTTCGAGGGGGAAATCTACGCCGCGCTGGTGAATGACTCGCTCCTGACCAGCGCCCTCGAGTCCTACGGGCTGTTTTCGTCTGCGGGCGTGGATCCGGTTGAGCAGCTGCGCGCCCAGGCGAACCTCGGCATGCCGTACATGCTGGTCACCGGCACCGGACGGATAATGGGGTACTGGGCCATGACGCAGCTGAGCCAGGTGATGGACACCTTCGGGCTGAACGGCCAGCAGACGCACCAGACCGTTTCCCTGACGCTGCAGTATTACGGCGCTACGCGTGCCGGCATCGCGGACGATCTGTCCGCGCTGAAGACCACCTCAAAAAGCGAAAAAATTAGTTCGGCATTTAACGATATGACGGATTTTCTGGGGGATTACCTGTGAGCATGGAGTACACGCTGGCTGAGATGTGGCGACGAATGAACAACATGATCCGCCGGGGCACGGTGCACAGCGTGCAGGTTAAACCGCCCCGCGTGCGTATAACGTTCGGCGTGGATCCTGTAAATAACACGGAGCACGTTTCGGCCTGGCTGCCGTGGTACACCCGCGCCGATGCCGGCGTGCAGGAGTGGAGCGTGCCGGCGGTGGGATGTCCGGCCACGGTGCTGAGCGAGGGAGGCGACCTGCGAAACGGCGTGGCGCTAATCGGGATGATCACCGACGACCAGACACCGGCTGGGGAAGGGGGTGACATCTACGTTACGCGCTACGGGAACGGGGCCAGCGTGAGCTGTGACACGGCCGGAAATGCCATGGCCGTCAGCCTGCCCGATGGCGGAACCCTGACGGTGACCTGCCCCGGCGGGGCAACGCTTAAAGGCGATTTGACGGTGGAGGGGAATATAAACGCAACGGGCGACGTGGCGGATAAAACCGGCACGCTGCAGGGGGTGCGTGACACCTTCAATCAGCACGATCACCAGGAGAACGGTGACGGAGGGGGAACGACGAATCCGCCGAATCAGAAGATGTAATGTCGACCGAATGCGTTTTCCTGAAATTACTGGGGGGAGTGCCGTACTTTTTAGTAAATCGTTTTGTTAATTCGTTTAAATTTTGATAACCATAATCCATAGCTATCTCTGTGATTTTTTTGCTGGTATGAATGAGTTCATATTCAATTTTTTCCATGCGCAAATCATTAATGTACTGCAGCAGGCTTTTTCCTGTGTGTTGCTTGAATATCCTGTGCATATAAAAACTGGAATAACCGCTCAGCCTGCAGATTTCGTGAGCAGTAATTTTTTTATGCGCAATATTGTCAGCTATATATTTTTTTAAATCCTTGACGACACTTTGGTGAATTTTTTTTGATGAATTAAGCATGTCCCCTCCTGCATAAATCATACCCACTTCATCTCTTTTACAAAGTCAGTAAATCTTGTGTTTTGTTACTGAACGCTTCGCTTGTTGAAAACAGGGGTGATTTATTTCGTTCCTGTTGAATATTTGTGACAGATATTTAAGGAGACTCGTTATCAAAGGCATGAACCGAAACACAGGCGCAGTGCTGTCCGGTACGGCGCACATCCGCCAGTCCGTTCAGGACATTCTCTCTACCCCCACCGGCACGCGGGTAATGCTGCCGGAATACGGCAGCGATTTACTCACCCTTGTTGACGCCCCTGACGACAGGCTGACGCAAATCCGGCTGGTGATGGCCACCGCCGTCGCGCTGGATAAATGGGAGCCGCGCATCACCGTGCAGTCGGTCTCCGCCAGCCGGACGGGGGCGGGGCGGCTCACGGTTGACCTGACGACCACCGATACCGAAACGCAGAAAATTATTCGCCTGGAGGGGCTGACGGTTTGAACACGATTGATTTAAGCCAGCTGCCGCCGCCGGCGGTGCTGGAGATGCCGCTCTTTAAAGAGCAGAAGGCCATGAGGCTTGCCGAGCTGCAGGGCCTGGACAGCACATTTAACGCGCTGCTGGAAAGCGACCCGGCGATGAAGCTGCTGGAAATTCTCGTTTACCGGGAAATGGTCAACATTGCCCGGTTTAACAGCGGCGCGCTGGCCACGCTGCTGGCCTATGCGAAAGGCGCTGACCTTGACCAGCTTGGCGCTAACTTTGATGTGGCGCGTCAGGTGGTCAGCCCGGCAGACGAGACCACCATCCCGCCGACGGCTGCGGTGATGGAGGATGATGACAGCTACCGCCGGCGCATCCGCCTGTCCTGGTATGCCCGTAACACCGCCGGCTCGCGCGAGGCGTATGAGTATTATGCCCGCGACGTGGGCAGTGTGGTCCTCGATGCGCATGCTTATGGACCGCCGGACACTGACCCGGGCTATGTGGACGTCTATGTACTGTCTGCTGAAGGTGACGGCACGCCGTCGGCTGAACTGCTGGCCGCCGTGAATGAGGCCCTGAGCCCGGAGGATGTTCGCCCGCTGACAGATTTTGTCACCGTGAAGGCGCCGGAGATTGTCGGCTACAGCGTTGACGCCACGCTGGTTATCAGCAACGGGCCGGATACCGACGCGGTGGTGGCGGCCGCAAAGGAGGCGCTGGCCACGTACACGGAGAGCGTACATAAAATTGAAACGGATGTTTCTCTGGCCGGTATTTACGCGGCGCTGAAGCAGGCGGGCGTGGATGACGTGATTCTGCGTTCGCCCGCCGCGACGCTGGCCGTCGGCGTGGGGCAGGCTTCCTGGTGTGAGAGCGTGACGATTTCCACGCAGGAGCCGGACTGATGGCCGTTAAGTCACTTCTGCCACCCAGTTCGACCGCGGCAGAACGCGCCCTTGAGCAGGTGATGGCGCACGTGGGGGATTTACCCCTTGATATCCGTACCGTTAAAAATCCCGACACCTGCCCGGCGGTGCTGCTGCCCTGGCTTGCCTGGGAGTACGCCATTACCTGGTGGGATGAGAGCTGGACTGAAGCGCAGAAGCGCAGCGTGATTAAAAGCGCCGCCGGCGTCAATAAGCGGCGCGGTACCGTCAGTGCGGTCAAACGCGCGCTCGCCGCCGTGGATTATCCCTGCGACGTTATCGAGTGGTTTAACGACACGCCAGTCGCGGCAGCCTACACCTTCCGGGTGGTCATTCACGGCAACCGAATTTCAGAGGAGACGCTGAGGCGCCTGGCCCTGCAGGTGAACGATGCCAAAAACGCCCGCAGCCTGCTGTCGGGCATCAGCATCACCGAGCAGGTCATCACCGGGGAAGCCTGGACGGGCGGCGCCATTTTTTCCAGGCAATCTGTAACCATTGAGGCAAAAAGAAGAGATGGGTGAGTATTACATCATTATTACCGATGCCGGCGTGGCGCTGGAAGCCTCGGCACATGCTGCCGGCGAGCCGGTGGTGCTGAATGCGTTCGGCGTATGTGACGGCGGAGCCGCCTTTAGGCCGGACCCGGCACAGACGACTCTCGCGAATGAGGTGTATCGCGGGGATATCAGTTCCCTGTCCGTCAGCGCAGACGATACGTCGGTGCTGGAGGCGCAGTGCATCATTCCGGCCTCAAGCGGGGGCTACACCATCCGCGGGATAGGCCTTTACGCCGGGGATACGCTCTACGCGGTCGGGAACTACCCTGACCAGCCGAAGCCTGCACCGGACAGCGGCTACGCGGCCTCCCTTGAAATACTGGCGCAGCTGGCCGTGTCGGATACGGCAGACGTGACGCTGAACGTCACCGACGGAACCTGGCTGACAAAAACGGAGGGTGACCAGCTTTATGTCCCCCTGACGCGAAAGGTCAATGGCCACGAACTGACGGCCGACCTTACCTTAACGCCTGCCGATATTGGTGCAGTTCCCCCTGAGCGAACTATCAATGGCCATGCTCTGAAGGCGGACGTCAACGTAACGGCACAGGACATCTTCAACGGTCAGGCAATCGGGCTTTCGACCGAGGATCTGGATACGTTAAAAACGCCGGGTATTTATTACCAGCCACTTAATGCCAATGCCTCAGCCGCGAGGCACTATCCAGAAAACAACGCAGGAACACTGCTGGTTTATAAAAATGCTGGCGTGACGCAGGTTTATATCGTTTACAACAGTTCTCGTACTTACACGCGTAGCCAGTATTCTACGGGAGCATGGACTACCTGGGCTAAACAATACGATACAGCCAACAAACCTACCCCCGAAGATATCGGCGCCCTGAATGCTGACGGTAATGCCGTATCAGCCACGAAGCTGCAGACGGCGCGTAAAATTGGAGGCGTGGCGTTCGATGGTACCGCAGATATCAGTCTGCCGGGCGTGAACACCCAGGGCAACCAGAGTACCACGGGTAACGCGGCCAGCGCGACGAAGCTACAGACGGCCCGCACCATTAACGGTGTGGCGTTCGACGGCACGGCGAACATCACTCTTCCTCTTGTCGGCAGTCTACAGAATGGCAGCTACATTCTTGGGCATGTGGGCCCGCAGAATCTGGAGGCGGGTGCAACGCTTGCCGGCTCACAGATCATCCCTTCATGTGTTTCCTATAACGATAATTACCGGGCCGCCGTTTTGTGGGGGGGAAGTGCGCTGGCCGGCACGTGGCGGCTCTGCGGTCATCTTAGTACCCAGGACACTTCGAGGGGAAACCTGTCCCTTTTCATGAGGGTGGCCTGAATGACAGATTATACCGATGTAAAACATCCTGGCTGGGCCGACAGCGAGAAGAAAGGCATTAACTGCAGCGTAAAATTTACCTGGGTGGATAACTATCTTCCCTTTACGGCCTCGCTGTCAGACTGTCAGGAGTATGGCAAAAAAATCTATAAGGAGTGTGTGGCCGGAAAGTGGGGAGTAATAGCCGACTATGTCCCCCCGGCCATTGACTGGACCACCCTGGCTGAACTGGAACGACAGCAGCGACTCGACGAGGCAAACAGCGTGACGGCCGACTGGCGCGTTGAACTGATGCTGGGCTCTGTTACTGAAGCTGATAAAGCCAGCCTGACCGCGTGGATGGCGTATATTCGCGAACTAAAAGCACTGGAATTTTCTCATGTAACGGATGAAGAGAGCTATAACGCGATAGCCTGGCCGGACAGGCCTGAATAATCCCGCCATTTCACTGAATATCACACACCGCCCACACCGGGCGGTTTTTTTATGGAGAAAATATGGACCTTCACGGTGTACGCACGAAGGAAAAAGACAGCGCCACAAAGGCTGTCACGAACGTCAATCTGTCCGTTATCGGCCTGGTGGGTACGGCGCCGGACGCGGAGCAGGGCACGGCTGCCAGCCTGACCACCGGCAGCGTGCTGGCCGGGAATGCGCTGACCTTTATCGCAAAAGACCCGGGCACGGCTGGCAACAAGCTGAAGGTGGTGATGGTGGCCGGTGAACCCACTGAGGCGACGGATAATACCGACGCAGCGGGGGCCAATACGGCAGCCGCCTTTGCCGATGGGGTGCTGACGGTCACGCTGGGCACCGATGAAAACGGCGTGGTGACCGCTACGGCCGCTGAGGTGGTGGACGTCATCAACGACCTGCAGGATACCGGCATCACCGCCGCGCTTTATGCCGGGTCTGCCGGTGACGGGGTGGTGACGGAACTGGCAGCAACTCAGCTCTCCGGCGGTACCGACGAGCCGTTCCCGCTGTACAAGCCCGCCATCATCTCAGGCAGCAAAAGCAAAACGAAAAAGCTCGGTATCGCCGGGACCCTGTATGCCGACATGCAGGATATTCTGGCCCAGACCGGTGCGCTGGTGATTGTGGTCCGCGTGGAGGCTGACGAGGACGAGGATAAGCAGCGCGCGAACATCCTGCAGGGGATTGAGGCGCTGCAGCTGGCGCAGGGCAGCACGAACTACCAGCCGCGTATTCTGATTGCGCCCGAGTGGAGCACCGACGACGGTGTGGGCAAGGTGCTGGAGAGCATGGCCACGAAGCTGCGTGCGGTCACCTATCTGGATTCGCCCTCCGGCGCAACACCTGTGGAGGTGGCGCAGCGGGCACAGAAGTTCGGCGCCCGGGTTGAAATGCTCCGCCCGCGCATCATGGTCACCAGTGACGTGACCGGGGAGAGCGTCTCCCGGCCATACTCTGCCGCCGCTGCGGGCCACCGCGTGCGCATCGACAGCGAAAAAGGGTGGTGGTGGTCGAAGTCCAACCAGACCGTGCTGGGCTTTACCGGCCTGGAGCAGGTGGACACCTGGCTAATCGGGGATGAAAACTGCGTGGCCAACCAGCTGAACCAGGAGAACGTCTCGACCATCATCCAGCTGGACGGCTTCCGCCACTGGGGAAACCGTCTGTGCTCGTCCGATCCGCAGTGGCGCTTTGAGGCGGTACGCCGCACGGCCGACATGCTGCAGGACTCCATTCAGGTCATGGTCACCAAAAACTATCTCGACCGTCCGATCGACAAAGCGTTTGCGACCGCGCTGGTCGGGTCGGCAAACAGCTACCTGCGCAGCCAGACGAAGCTGGGGGCGATTAACGGCGGCCGCTGCTGGCTCGATCCTGAGCTGAATACCGCTGAGTCTCTGGCCGCCGGCAAAATCTACTTCAACATTGCTTTCGGTCCGAAATCCCCGGCAGAAGAAATCACCCTGACTTACGCAATCGACAACACGTACACCGTCACCGAAGTGGCGGCGTAAGGAGTATTTATGGAACTGTCCTACGTCTACAGCAAAAGTGCACTCTACACCCAGGACGGCACGC
This sequence comes from Enterobacter cloacae complex sp. I2, assembly GCF_014896205.1. Taxonomy (NCBI): domain Bacteria; kingdom Pseudomonadati; phylum Pseudomonadota; class Gammaproteobacteria; order Enterobacterales; family Enterobacteriaceae; genus Enterobacter; species Enterobacter cloacae complex sp. I2. Next base: position 36,493 of record NZ_JADBRA010000001.1, on the reverse strand, counting down.
GCATCGCCGGCCTGCAGTCATTCACCCCGCCGGCAATGACCGCCACCATCGGTAACTACAAAACGACCTGGATGGACATGGCCATGCCGGTGGACAACGGCATGGAGCCGATGAGCAGCGAGTTTAAGGTCTCGGCCGATAGCGACGTGCTGGCGCTGTTCGGGTTTATTCCGGGCAACACCACCCGCGTGCAGGCGCGCCGGACCTACAAGGACAGCAACGGCGATCTGCACACGTTTGTGGATGAGATGCAGGGCATCATCGGCACGCTGACGCCCGACGAACACGGTGGCGAGAGCAAGGAGGGGGTAGGGATGAGCGCCACCCTCAACCTCAGCTACTACAAGCTGACGGTCGACGATAAGGAAGTGTATGAAATAGACCCGCAGAACATGATCCGCGCGGTGAATGGCGTGAACGTGCTGGCCGATGAGAAAGACGCGCTGCTGATGTAAAGCAACCAGAAAAGACAAAACCCCGACTGTGGAAGCAGTGCGGGGATTTTAATACCCAAAATTTAAATTCAGAAGGAAATCATCATGAACTATCCGGCAACCACCACCACCATTACCCTGTCCCGACCGGTCGACCTGAACGGCGAAACCGTCACCAGTCTGACCCTGCGCGAGCCCACCGTGCGCGACAAACTCATGTTCGAAAAAGCCAGAGGCAGCCTGCTGGAAAAAGAGCTGGCCATGACCGCCTCGCTGTGCGGCCGCTCGCCTGAAGACCTGTACGGCCTGCCCGCCTGCGATTATGACCTGCTGGTGAAGGCGTTTAACGATTTTTTGCTGCCACCGGCGGACCGACAGAACAACAGCTGATTGCTGACCATCCCGGCATCCACTACTGGTGCCGGCTGACGTTCGCCGAGCAGCTGGCGCTGCCGGTGAGCGTGTATCAGTCGTTCCGCCGCCAGGCGATAAAGCGGAGTAAGCATGGCCACTAACACCAACCTCAAAACGACGATCAACTTCGGCGCCCGGATTGACGGCAGTTTTACCGGGGCCACCGGCGCGCTGGACAGGGCGCTGAAAGGCATTGGTACCGAGACAGCGCGTAACCGTACCCTGCAGACGGCCTGGGGGCAGCAGCTTGCACGCTCGCTGAACGGTGCCGCCGGTGAAACCGAAAAACTGACCCGTGCGCAGGACACGCTGAAAAAGAGTATCCAGGAGGCCACGCTGGCCGGAAAGGATACCTCCCGCCTGAAAAAACGCTATGCAGCGATAGCCCGTGAACTTGAACGCGCCCGCCATGTCCAGGACAGGCTCACTGACTCAATGCGCAGGGAAATAGAGGTCGCTGAGCGGGCGGAGCGCGTGGAAGCGCGCAGGGCCAGGCTTCGCAACAGCATGCGCGCTGGCGGAGCCCATGCACTGCGCGGCAGCGGACGCGTAATTGGTGCAGCCGGTAGCGGCTTGCTGTCCGCTGGCAGATGGGCGTCCGCAGGTCTGGCCGCCGGTGCCACAGCCGCTATTGCTTCCCCGATTATGCTCAATGCTAAAACGGCTGAGGAGCTGGGCCTGGCGCGCGGCTACGGCATGAGTATCGAGAAGTACAAGGCCGGGGGCGACCTGGCCGCGCAGTTCGGACTGAACGCAGAGAACTATGGTGACCTGGCGGAAGAGGGCACCAACAAAATCTGGGAGGAAGGAAACGAGAAAACGCTGAACCCGATGCTGAAGCAACTGGGGCTGAGTAAAGGTGTTCTGCAGAAGATGGGCCGCGAAAAGGCTTTTGACCTGTTGATGCAGAAGCTGTCCACGATGAAGGACGGCGCTGCCGCGGCATCGCTGGGCGATCAGCTTATGGGGGCAGAGTCCAATAAAATGCTGACAGGCCTGCATACCATTGGCAAATCCTACAATCAGGCGATGGAGGAGGCGAAGCGCTATAACCTGCTGACGCAGGAAGGCGCGGAAGGGGCGATGCAGGCAAATATCGCCGTAAACCGACTCTGGGGTGTCGCGGAAAGCGGCATGCAGGACACGGTGGGTAAGATCACTAAAGAGCTGGTGCCGTCTATTGATGACGCATCTACCGGTCTGGCTAAGTGGATCAAAGATATTCAGCCTCAAATTACGACCGCAGTCATCGACTGGATCAAACCCGACGGCAACGACAAAACGGGGCCACAGCGGCTGTGGGATGGCATGATTAAATTCGGGCACGGTGTAGAAACCGTGGCTGATGTGGTGATGGCCGTGGCCGACAGGCTGCAATGGTTGATCCCCGATAAAGATGCGCATCGTAAGGAGATGCTTCGCCAGGTCTCCATGGGGGATGCGGATGCAGCCATGGCTGTCGCGAAGGAGAATAATGATACGAAATGGCTCAATGCCATCCTTGCTTCGCCGGATAAGGTCTCTGGGCTGGAAAAAATGCGCAGCGATGCGCAGTGGAGCTGGTCAGGCAAACGACTGACTGACCCGGGGAAATACTGGGATAGCGTCTACACGGACATGCTCAAAAGTGTGGATGTACCCTCTGCAGAGAAAACAGATTCGTTCAGTTCAGCATCCGATAAAAATGTTAACTTTGTACCTTTTACCCCCCAGCCCCGGCAGACGATAAACAACCATCCGAGGGTCAGCATCACGGTGAACGCCGCGCCCGGCCAGAGCACTGAGGACGTGGGCAAAAGCGTCTACGATGCCTTCATGGAAAGCCTCCCTAAAGGCTGGGACGCTTCATCTGGTAATAACGCCTTCGATATGCCTTCCCTGTAAAAATTATTCACGGAAGTAAGGTATATCAACAGGGTAAGTATTTGTGAGACTTATCATGCGGCAATTTACCAGTTTTTCTTTGTCTGCATACCAGAAAGAAAATTGACCGGTACTCTGATTAAAAAGCATCTGGTCGAGATTGGCGAACTGGAACATCAGAATAGGCCCATTACGGGAGGGCCTCCCACCGGTTTCAAACCTTCCATCCCCCCAGGATTCTTGCGTGTGTTCGTAACGATGAAGTATGACCTCGATCTGACCACGCAGCGGACAAAGCAGCCTGATATCTGAGTTTTCCATCGATAAAGCATACGATGTCGCTGAATAAAACAAAGCTAATGCAAGAGTAATTACGTATTTCATTATGGAAGATCCTGTGAGTGTCAGGGTCTTATGACACCTCCGGATTTAGCTGTCTTTGAGTTGAATCATGCTGAAAGTTTGAATGACGATGATATATACAACCAAAAATGGCGATCGTCTCGATACGATTTGCCAGCAACATTACGGCGCCACGGACGGGGTGGTCGAGGCGGTGATGTTTAATCCCGCCAATTACGACATCACTACCCTGGAGGTTTTTTCCGCCGGCGCGGCGATAACGCTGCCGGCCATGAGCGCGTCCGATACCGTTCAGGCGCAGGAGGAGCACGTGCTGTGGGAGTAGAAAATGCAGTTTCATCAGCTTACCCGGACTGGGCTCCGGCATTCACCCTGACGGTCGAGGGGAACGATATTACCGACCTGGTTGCGGCTAACCTGGTCAACCTGACGCTGACGGACTACGGCGCCGGCGAGAAAAAAAGTGATGAGGTTTCCTTTGCCGTCGTCGACGAAAAGCTGACGCTGCCGGCAAAAGGGGTAAAGGTGGCCTTAAGCCTGGGGTTCGGTACGCAGCGGGTCAGCAAAGGTACTTTTGTCGTGGACAGTACTGCGTCCGGCGCCAGCGGCAATTCATCGCGAATTGTTCAGGTTACCGCCCGTGCGTACTCGAAATCATCCGCGAAAGGGCACGGCACCCTGCAGTCGCAGAAGCACCGCAGCTGGACGAACGTCACGCTGGGCGACCTGCTCAACACGGTGGCGACCGAACATGGCCTGACGCCGCGCATCGATGAGACCCTGGCCGCGAAAAAGCTTGAGCATGAGGACCAGGCCGCCGAGAGCGACATGAATCTGGTCACCCGCCTGGCGGCGCGCTATGGCGCGGTGAGCAAGGTCACGCACGACAGCTGGGTGGTCATTCCCCGCGAGGCGACAAAAACCAGCAAGGGGAACGACATCAAGATGGTGACCATTACACCTGTACAGGTCTCGCGCTGGAGCTACCGCAACAATTCAGACCATCCGGACAGCAGCAAAAAGGGCGGCGGTACGCATGTGATCCGCTATATCGACGTGACGGACGGCGGGAAGGTCAAAACCCTGACCGTGGGCAGCGGTGAGCCGGTGGTGCATGAAGAAGTCACCATGTACAACCTCGAGGCGGCGAAGGAAATTGCCGGCGGCGTCACGACGAAAAGCAAAAAAAAGCTGTGCCAGATGAATCTTGAGATGCCCCTGACGCCTGAACTGGTCAGCCTGACGGCCCAGTGCCGGGTGATCACAAAAGGGTTTGGCAGTGTGGAAGACCGGAAGTGGCACATCAGCAAGGCACTGTTTCGGTACGGCCCGCAGGGCGCAACATTAAGTCTGGATCTGGAGTAGAGATGGAACAAATTTTAATTTCAGGGCAATACAATAATCCGGTCGGTCAGCCGCTGGCGGGCGTGCGGATCATCCTCGTTTCACGGGCGACCAGCAACAGCACATTTGCCGGGGCGCATGTGGTGGCCACCACGGATGAGTGGGGAAAATACAGCTTTAACATTGTGCCGGGATGCTACGTCGCCAGCGCCCTGCATCCGGACAGGCGCGAGGATTACCTGGGCGTTATGGAGGTGCTGCCGGGCAGCGGGCCGGGGACGCTTAACGACTTCATTACCGCCCTGGTGTCCGATGATGCCCGCCCGGCCATCCTGCTGGCCATGCAGGAAATCCTGAACGAAACCCGCGAGCTGGCCAGCGGGGCAGTGGCGCGACCGACCGGAGAGTACGATGGCGATAAAACGTATAACGTCAACGATCTGGTGCAGTATGAAGGCAGCGAATACCGCGCCACAGCACAGGTAAGCGGCGTAACGCCACCCCTGGCACCATGGGAGCTTTTCCTGTCCCGTGGCGAACAGGGGGAAGCGGGGAAACCTAACGTTCTGACTGTCGGCAACGTGCTTACACTCGACCCGGGTAAGCCGGCCGCTGCGGAAATCACTGGTGATACGCCCTCTCAGGTACTGAACCTCAGTATTCCCCGCGGACAGGACGGGCAGGATGGCAAAGACGGTGAAACCGGTCCGGCGAATGTGCTCACGATCGGCACCGTTGTGTCATCTGAACCCGGCGCCCCGGCCGCCGCAGATATTACCGGCGATGCGCCGTCACAGGTGCTGAACCTGACGCTGCCGCGCGGTGAAAAAGGGGCTGACGGAAAAGACGGTGAAAACGGAAAGGATGGAGACCCGGGCCCGGCAAATGTGCTGTCGATCGGTACGGTGGAAACGCTGCCCGCCGGAAGCGAGGCGGTGGCAGAAATCACCGGCGAATCACCTGCGCAGGTGCTGCACCTGAGTCTGCCGGCAGGGCCGCAGGGTGATAAAGGCGAGACGGGCCCGGCGAACCAGCTGACGATCGGGGAAGTCACCACACTTGAGCCGGGCAGTAACGCCACGGCAGAGATTACCGGCGATGCGCCGGCACAGGTACTGAGTCTGGGGATCCCGCAGGGCAAAGCCGGTGAAAAAGGGGACGCGGGCGAGGCTGGCCCTGCGAATAACCTGACTATCGGAACGGTGACGGAACTCCCTGCAGGCAGTGCTCCAACCGTGGAACTGGAGGGAGACTCGCCGGAGCAGGTGCTTAACTTTGGATTTCCGAAGTTTGAAAGCGGCGTGCAGATTATCACCGTGGCATCGGGTGAATCGCTCGATCCGTTGACGGCAGAGCCGGGGACTTACTGGCTGGAGCCTGGCGCCACTCTCCACAACGGACCGGCAAGCATGGTTGTGGAAATTTATACCTGCGTTGTTGATGTGAGGATTACGGGAAAATCAGTTCGCCTCACCCTTGAGGCACATTTCAATGAATCGACCGGTTATCACCACTGCGCCCAGTGTGAACTTATGCCAGGGCTCTCCGCGCTCTGGTCGTTCACGGGGCCTATCTCGGGCAATCCCCGTACCGGGAAAAACTTCACCATTGCAGGCGTTACAGAGTTTTCCTGGTTGACTGTCGGGCCCAAAATAGATGCGTACAGGTTATCTGTACTGGTAGGGGCAAAGATTTACGGGTTGCTGAATGACGACCAGGACAGGGAGCTAAAAGAGATGATTGAAAGTGAAATGAAGTTACTGGCGGTCTGAAAAAAAAAGGCCCTGCCGCGTTGCGCCCGCGAGCGGCAGGTTCTCATCAGGCACATTGTCGGGTAACAATATTGATGAGAATTAAATTCCACCGGAGGGATGGAAACCTGGTGGAAATACATCAACGAGTTTTTATTATAAAAGCCCCGTCAGAGGGTACTAACGGGGAAGCAACTATGGCTGAAGACTTCTGCTACGCATGATGTCTGGCAGAGTCATACCAGACGGGATGAATATAGCGGCACAGGTATCAAATAGGTATTGTTTATCTATTAATAAAAATTAACTAACGTAAATCCTTGTAAGTAATGTGGGATAAGATGGTTGAATGTTAAAAAATCAATGCAGATAAGAAAAATAACGTAAGTCGATAATCTGTATTGCAATTATAACTAAGATTTTTACTATGTAGTCTGCGGCCGGATTGGGAGGCGTTTTTTTAAACTGTCAGAAGATGAGTGGCGAGATTGTGATGCCCGCCCTCTGGTTAGTTTTAAGAAATAGATAAAAACCATTCAAAAATAGATGTATAAGGTAGAAAAGCCGATTGTTGTTTCTAACTCACCTGTTTATGGTAAAAGGCAGCTTATACCCATTTCTGGCGGGAAGGTTACAGGGGCATTGTTGGGCGAAGTACTGCCTGGGGGAGTAGATAGCCAAGTAGTTGAACCAAATGGACTCTGTCGTTTATCTGCTCGATATGCTTTGAGGGTCGAAGAGGGTACTATTTACGTTGAAAACAATGGCGTACGACGCGTACCAGAAGAGTTTAGGGAACGTCTTTTTTCTGATGATATGAGCTTTTTTGATGAGCTATCTTCATCGGAAATTTACTTTCGTACAGTTCCTTCGTTTGAGGTAGATGTCCCTGAGCTTGAATGGTTGCGGACATCAATTTTCATCTGTTCCGCAAACCGAACATGTGATGGGGTGAAATTAGATTTTTATCGTGTAGCCTAAGTGTTTTGCATTATGTTTACAGCCGTAAAGCGTTTGGTGTAGGTCTGGCTGTAGATGAACAGGATTCGAGGGCATCCATGGAAAAGCTAACATTGACACGAAAGGAAGGCACTGAGCTACTTGGCATCTCGACGGCCACAGTGACTCAGTGGGTTCTTGAAGGCAGGCTCAAAGCCTACCGGGTCAGCGATAGGCCCAAGTCACCGTATCTGTTTACGAAAGAAGATTGCAAGGCCGCCTTGTTAGCAGTGGAAGTCGAGCCAACCAAGCTAAGGAACAAAGAGCGAGAGGTTGAAGCTGAGGTGGCCGAAGGCAGAAAGACGTGAATAAAAAATTGCGTCGGATGCTTAACATGCCTGAAAAAGAATGAAAAAACCGGCACTGTGGCCGGTTTACTTTTTCTTGGAGAAGTTGAACAGTTGTACTAAAAGCAAACTAATGTGCATCAATGAAGTAGCAGCGAAACCAATTGACAGAGTCGGGAGAAAATTAATCGGTTGTTTGCTGGTAGCCATGAGGAAAAGCCCCATAAAGAAAACAATCCCTAACTCAGCAAAGGTAAGAGCGTACATGATGATGACAGATGTCATGTATCCATAAGACTTTACCTTATGCATATTTCTGCCACCGATACCTATTACAAACGTTAACGCAGCGATAAGAATTGCGATCGTTGTGCCTGCGTATGAAGCTATCGCCGCTCCAAGCGCGTCTCTATGTTCAGAGAACGAAACGCCAGGAAACAAGTATCTAAATGCAAAATAAGCTGCAATAACAGGAAAATATGGCAATGCAAAAAGAATTACACCTGGCATGACTTTGTGGTTCTGTGACATTGCCTCCTCCTTGTAATCCAATGATAGTTAAAGCGCACTATCAAATGCATCGTTATAGCTTTTCATTATAACAGACTTCATTCTTATGAAGCATGTTTCCATCTCTTCAGCGATATCTTCGTTTGTCGATTTATACAGATTAGCTGCCAGATGTCCTTTATTAGACAGGTAATATTCCGTAAGTAAATCGGCTGCTTGCTCTTTGCCTTTTATGAGTATATCGCTATGGCTGTCATCGGCGTTTTTAATGAGTTCCTTCGCCATGTCTCGAATGTTTCTTGCTCTCTTCGGCTTTAGTGTGATCTCAATACCGTCTAAAAGTTCTTCTTCAATAGTTTCAATGCCTGTTGCTCTAAGCAAAGGGCTGAACAACTTAGACCCGCTTTCCACCCTAAGTGTGGTTCGACCGATGAACTGCATTTCTAAAGCATCATCTTTACTAACATCACGCATCAGAGGTTCAATACAAAGTTTGAAGCCCATCGGAATGTCTAATTTATTGGAAAGATAAATCTGCAGCTCTCTGGTTCTAGGGCCGTGTTGAGATGATGCATAACCAATGATGTTGTCTTTCACTAAAAGAAAGGAAGGAAAAGCAAGGGTTTCATCATTACCCAAAGCATTCTTCATTTCATCGATAGAAAATGTTTTCTTATTTACCCGTTTTACAAAGGCAGAATCATATGTCTTTGTTAACAAAAAGCTTTTATCAACAATGTGATGGGCGAAAACGAAATAATCGTCAACTTCAAGGGCGTTACCTTTCTTTTCGACTACCTGTGAAGAAAGGGATTCAAAAAGGTCACATGGTGAGTTATCTTTTCCATTGCTATAATAAATAGCATAAAAACTCATTTTCATATCATTTTCCGTTATATAGATGGATTAACCATCATATGAGCCCATTTCTAATGGCAAATATGGATAATGATAAACTCTAATAGAAAACTGGATAACCTGGAGTTTTATCAGGGTTTTCAGGTCTAGTCTTCCACCAGCCACATATCGGACTCTTCAAACATTACCTCCAGCATGCGGTTCAGCTTTTCCCGATCGCTTTTGCTGGCATCACTATTCAATCCGTTCGCCTGCATCGGTTTCACTCTCACCTCGGCATCAGGGAAAATCTGGTGCACCCGCTTCGTCAGTTCTGCCAGGATAATCTCTCTGGCCCCTTCGAGCCCCTCAACATTACGCTTGTCATAAACCAGTTCAACGAACATAAAACCCTCCGGGAAACCACTGTAATTGTATACAGTATCTTTACTGTAAAAATAAACAGTGTCAAGGTGAGCGGAGCGCGAAAGGGGGAAGGGTTTTTGTTACCCTTAGTTACAAATAGAAAAACCCCAGACCGTAAGATCTGGGGTTCTTTTAAAGTGCACGTGCATTTCACGTGCATTTTTTTATCTTTTCTCGGTCTGCCTGCTGTCTGGTCAGTGTCCGTAAGTGGCTGTTTTTATTGCCGCTGTCCGGTTGCAGTCCTATCAAAAGTGGTGGAGCTGGCGGGAGTTGAACCCGCGTCCGAAATTTCTACATCCTCGGTACTACATGCTTAGTTTGTCTTTACATTCGCACGTCAGCTGCGGACAAACACGCCACTAACGAACTAGCCTGATTAGTTTTAACGCTTCAACCCCAGGCAGGGCTTCCACGCGATCTCTTTTGGGTTTGACCTCTCTTTGATCCCCGTCTTAAGAGCGGAAGCTAGGGAGAGAGGGCTCTTAGCAGGTTATTAAGCTGCTAAAGCGTAGTTTTCGTCGTTTGCGACTATTTTTTTGCGGCTTTTAACGAGGCAAACCGCCCCTCGGCATGCACCTTGGGTTTCGCAAATCCCGTCGAATCCAGAATCAGCCCCAATAGTGTTGAACTCAGTATACCAGATTTTACTTCCTCGATACCAGCCCGAAACGCTAACTTATTGAATAGTACAATAAGTGCGCAGAATCAACGTCCTGCGTTTTTCATAATACGTGCTTTGTCGAGTTGCCACTCGCGTGCTTTCAGGTCAGTACGCTTGTCGTGCTGTTTCTTACCTTTCGCAACGCCGATTTTCACTTTGCACCAGGCGTTTTTCCAGTATAAAGAGAGCGCAACCACGGTAAAGCCTTCACGGTTGATGCGTCCGTAGAGGGATTCCAGTTCGCGCTTGTTCAGCAACAGCTTGCGGGTGCGGGTTGGATCGCAGACGTAATGTGAAGAGGCCACGGTCAGCGGCGTGAAGTTCGCGCCGAACAGGAAGGCCTCACCGTCTTTCAGGATCACATAGCTGTCGCCAATGTTGGCTTTCCCGGCACGCAGCGATTTTACTTCCCAGCCCTGCAACGCAAGGCCGGCCTCGAATTCTTCTTCGATGAAATACTCGTGGCGAGCACGCTTGTTGAGCGCAATGGTCGCCGAACCAGGTTTATGTGCTTTTTTCTTCGTCATAAGTGTCGTAAAGCCGTCGGTAATCTGATTTTAAAAAGTCACCTCATTGCGTCCTGTGAGGTCTAACGCGCTATCTTAGCACGAGATAAGGCTTAGCGTTTTTTTAACAGGTGATAAATGTTATTATTTGTCTGTTGTGTGACCATGGAAAATGCTATGCCTCAGATTAGCCGTACTGCGCTTGTTCCCTACAGCGCGGAACAAATGTATCAGTTAGTGAACGACGTTCAGTCCTATCCGGAATTTATACCGGGATGCACCGGTAGCCGGGTGCTGGAATCCGGCCCGACGCAGATGACTGCGGCCGTGGATGTCTCCAAAGCGGGGATCAGCAAAACGTTCACCACGCGCAATACCCTGACGAGCAATCAGAGTATTTTGATGCATCTGGTGGATGGTCCGTTTAAAAAACTGATGGGAGGGTGGAAGTTTACGCCGCTGAGCGCAGACGCCTGCCGTATTGAGTTTCATCTGGATTTTGAATTTACCAATAAGCTGATCGAACTGGCGTTTGGCCGTATCTTCAAAGAACTGGCCTCGAATATGGTTCAGGCGTTCACCACGCGCGCCAAAGAGGTTTACAGTGTCGCATAAGATTGCTGTTGAGGTGGTGTATGCGCTGCCGGAGAAGCAGTATTTGCAGCGCGTGACGCTTGAAGAAGGGGCCACCGTTGAGGCGGCTATCCTGGCGTCCGGCATTCTTGAGCTTCGCAGCGACATTGATCTGGCGAAGAATAAAGTCGGCATCTATAGCCGTCCGGTAAAGCTTGGGGATGTGCTGAAAGAGGGTGACAGGGTTGAGATTTATCGACCTCTGATTGCCGACCCGAAAGAGCTGCGTCGTCAGCGAGCGGAGAAATCCGGTAAGTAGCGCTTTCTTTTCCCCGGTGGCGCTGCGCTTACCGGGGCTACAATTCTGCGCAAATAAACATACACAAAAAAGGTGCTCATTGAGCACCTTTTTGCGTTGCTGACGCCTGATTATTTGGTCAGGGCAGGCTTGTTGTCGATATTGGTCAGCACACCAGCACTGCTGAAGGTCAGCGTCAGGGTTTGCTGGCTCACGTCTTCGTGACCAGGCTGCTGGCGGAATACATAGAACCAGGTATTTGTACCGAACGGATCGGACATCATCGGGGTTCCCAGTGCATAAGCGACCTGCTGTTGTGTCATTCCCACACGGATTTTGGACACATCGTTAGGGGTAAGGTAGTTCCCCTGGTTGATGTCAGGACGGTAAACCACTTTCTCCAGAGTGGAACAGCCTGCGGTCAACATCAGAAGAACCGCTGCGGCAGCGGTCAGCGTTTTACAGCGCATAGTGATTTGATTCCTTTTCGGGCCCGAGCAGTACGCGGCTCATATGTAATATGCCGATGATAATAGACCTTGCCCCACTTTGAAACCGGTCTGGCGGCGTTTTTGTTGTTCTGTATGACCCTGAGATCCCGAAAAAGTTTATGCCGCCAGCAGTTCTTTCGCATTCGCGAGCGTATTGCGCGTGACTTCACTGCCCCCGAGCAGGCGTGCCAGCTCCTGCAAGCGTGCGCGTTTATCCAGCGGCTTCATGTGTGTTTCCGTCATTTCGCCGTCGGTTTCTTTACTGACGATAAAGTGATGATGACCACAGCCGGCTACCTGAGGCAGGTGAGTCACACACATGACCTGCGTCGATTCACCCAACTGACGCAGCAGTTTGCCGACAACGGCCGCCGTCGGGCCGCTGATACCCACATCCACTTCATCGAAAATCAGCGCCGGGGTTTCCATCTTACGGGCGGTGATCACTTGGATGGCCAGGGCGATACGCGACAGTTCACCGCCGGAAGCCACTTTCGAAATCGCCTGTAAAGGCTGGCCCGGGTTGGTGGTGACGCGGAATTCAATGCGGTCTGCGCCTTCCGCCGTCAGGTGATTTTCTTCAAAGCGAACGTCGATGGTGAACACCCCGTGCGGCATCGCCAGCGTATGCATGCTGTCGGTAATGTGCTGGCTAAGCTCCAGCGCATAGTGTTGGCGCACGTCGTGCAGCCGTTTCGCCGTTTCCAGCGCCTGCTGGTGATGCAGATTTACCGCCAGAGACAGGGTTTCGAGGGAATCGGCCTGATCGTCCAGCTGTTGTTGTTCTTCCAGCAGAGACTGATAGTAATTCGGCAGTTCTTCCGGAGTAACGTGATGCTTACGCGCCAGTGAAATCTGACGGGAGATACGTTGCTCAAGTTCAAACAGACGGTTCGGGTCGAGATCCAGACGTTCACAGTAGTGGCGCAGTTCATCCCCGGCTTCTGAAATCTGAATCGCGGCCTCTTCGAGCATCTCCAGTACGCCAGACAGCTTATTGTCCATGCCGGTCAGCTCGGTAACAAGCTGGCGAACATTGTACAGCTGGCTCTGCAAGTTCACGTCCTCGCCATCTGCCAGCATGTTCAGGGCATTCTGGCTGGTGGAAAGCAGCTGACCGCTGTTGGCCAGACGCTTGTACTCCTCGTCGATTTGCTCAAATTCCCCCGCCTGCGGGTTAAATTCGTTCAGCTCTTTCAGCTGATACTCCAGCAGCTCGGCGCGGGCGGTACGCTCCTGGCTTTGCTGCTGATGCTGCGCAAGTTCGCGGCAGCTTTGATGCCACTGACGATAGTGCTCCGCCATCAGTTGAGTAAGCGCATACTCACCTGCGTAGCCATCAAGCAGGGCTTTCTGTTGTTCGGGTTTGATTAACTGCTGATGCGCATGCTGACCATGGATTTGGATGAGCAACTGGCCCAGCTCGCGAAGCTGGGAAAGAGGGACCGCAGTGCCGTTGATAAAACCACGGGAGCGGCCATCACAGCTAATGACGCGGCGAAGTAAACACTCACGTCCGTCTTCCAGCTGGTTTGCTTCCAGCCAGCGCAGGGCGGCAGGCGTGTCTTTTAACGAGAAGCGGGCGCACAGGTCTGCACGGGCTGCGCCTGTGCGCACCATATCGCCCTCTGCACGACCGCCGAGGCACAAGCCGAGGGCATCAATGGCAATGGATTTACCTGCGCCGGTTTCACCGGTAATCGCCGTCATTCCGCTATGGAAGTCGATCTCAAGCTCACGAACAATGGCAAAGTTGCTGATGGTCAGTTGTGCCAGCATAATTGTTTTCCTGTATGAAAAACCATAACTGTGTTTGTATACAGTATAAACTGGTTTTATATACAGTAAAGCGCTGGATGCAAAATCAGAACAATTTTTTTGACCAGCCGAGTTTAGAGCTTAATGTATTGAAATAGCTGTAATCTTTCGGGTGAATGAGGTTCAGGTGGTAATCGCAGCGGCGAATGAGTACATCTTCACCTTCCTGAATAGGAAGCGCAATCTGGCTGTCGCAGCTGATCTCCAGGTCGCTGCGGCGATGGGAGAAACGCAGGCGGATGGTGCTGTCGCCGTTGATCACCAGCGGACGCGCCGAGAGCGTGTGCGGGAACATCGGCACCAGGGTTATCGCATCCAGCGATGGCGTCAGGATTGGGCCTCCGGCTGAAAGCGAGTAGGCGGTTGAGCCCGTTGGTGTTGAAATAATCAGCCCGTCAGACCGCTGCGAGAACGCGAAGATTTCGTCGATATAGACTTCAAACTCGATCATGTGCGCCACTTTACCGGGGTGGAGGACCACCTCGTTAATGGCGGTGCTGATGCGCTTCTGGCAGTCCTGCTGACACACCTGGGCTTCCAGCAAAAAACGTTTTTCACTGATGTAGTGGCCTTCCAGCACGTCCGCCAGCTGCTGCTGCGCATTGTCCGGGTCGAGGTCGGTCAGGAAACCGAGATTGCCACGGTTAATACCAATCACCTTAATATCATAGCGAGCCAGCGTTCGCGCCGCGCCCAGCATATTACCGTCGCCGCCGACCACCACGGCGAGATCCGCCTGCTGGCCAATTTCCGCCAGCGTGCCGGTTCTGACGCTTTTAAGCTGCAACTCCTGGGCGATTTGCTGTTCGACCATCACTTCATAGCCTTTACCACTCAGCCAGCGATACAACATTTCATGTGTCGTCAATGCGGTAGGGTGACGCGGATGGCCGACGATCCCAATACACCTGAAATGATTATTCATGTTCTGGAGGTCCTTGTGCCTGATGAATGATGACAATCTGCCTTGTTCCCTTGAATCCAGGAAACTGATCCCCATAATAAGCGAAGTTAGCGAGATGAATGCAGAAAAACGCGGAGAAATTCATGAGTAGTAAAGAACAGAAAACGCCTGAGGGGCAAGCCCCTGAAGAAATTATCACGGAACAGCACGATGAAGTTGAGGCAGTAGAGCCAGACACGTCTGCTGAGCAGGTGGACCCGCGCGATGAAAAAATTGCCAACCTGGAAGCTCAGCTGGTAGAAGCGCAGAATCGCGAACGCGATGGCGTACTGCGCATCAAAGCGGAAATGGAAAACCTGCGCCGTCGTACCGAGCTGGACGTTGAAAAGGCGCACAAATTTGCGCTGGAGAAATTCGTCAACGAACTGCTGCCGGTGATCGACAGCCTGGATCGCGCGCTGGAAGTGGCGGATAAAGCTAATCCGGATAACGCGGCGATGATTGAAGGCATCGAGCTGACGCTGAAATCCATGCTGGATGTGGTGCGTAAGTTCGGTGTTGAAGTGATTGCCGATACGGATGTCCCGCTGGATCCAAACGTTCACCAGGCCATTGCGATGGTCGAGTCAGAAGACGTTGCCGCGGGTAACGTGCTGGGCGTGATGCAGAAAGGGTATACCCTGAACGGTCGTACTATTCGCGCTGCGATGGTCACCGTGGCGAAAGCGAAAGCCTAATTTGCTACCTGTAGTGCCGGGTGGCGGCGTTCGCCTCACCCGGCCTACCTTCTATTCGGCAATACTTTCCCGAAGTGGCGTAACGGGC
Organism: Enterobacter cloacae complex sp. I2; assembly: GCF_014896205.1. Taxonomy (NCBI): domain Bacteria; kingdom Pseudomonadati; phylum Pseudomonadota; class Gammaproteobacteria; order Enterobacterales; family Enterobacteriaceae; genus Enterobacter; species Enterobacter cloacae complex sp. I2. The sequence continues at coordinate 21,189 of NZ_JADBRA010000001.1, read as the reverse complement.
AGGACTTTCACCTGCTTAATCATGTTGTCCTGAACGTCCAGAATATCAATATCATACTGTTCAATACGCACACGCGTACCTGCCGCCGGGATCTCTTCCAGCGCTTCCAGAATCATGCCGTTCATCGTCCGCGCTTCGTCTTCTGGTAAATGCCAGTTGAACGCTTTATTGATTTCACGAATGTTGGCGCTGCCGTCGATAAGCACTGACCCGTCGTTTTGCGGGGTAACCTCTTCTGCAAGGGAAGGCGACATCGACGTGGTAAAGTCCCCGACAATCTCTTCCAGAATATCTTCCACCGTTACCAGCCCCTGGATGTCACCGTATTCATCCACCACCAGGCCGACTTTCTTCTTGTTGCGCTGGAACTTCACCAGCTGCGTGCTGAGCGGCGTGCCTTCCGGTACGTAGTAAATTTCGTCGGCGGCGCGCAGCATCACCTCTTTGGTGAACTCGTTTTTCTCGGTCATCAGGCGATAGGCCTCGCGCACGCGCAGCATGCTGATGGCATCGTCGAGGGAATCGCGATAGAGCACGATGCGCCCGTGCGGGGAGTGCGTCAGCTGGCGGACGATCGCCTTCCAGTCGTCGTTAATATCGATTCCGACGATTTCGTTTCGCGGCACCATAATGTCGTCAACGCTGACCTTTTCCAGATCCAGAACCGACAGGAGCATGTCCTGATTGCGGCGGGAGATCTGCGAACGGGATTCGTTCACGATGGTACGCAGCTCGTCTTTACTCAGCGCGCTGCTGATGGTGACGTCGGCCTTGATACCGACCATGCGCATCAGGACGCGGGTCACCATATTCAGCAGCCAGACCAGCGGCATCATCAGAATAAGCAGCGGCGCCAGCAGGAAACTGCTCGGGTAGGCGACCTTCTCCGGGTAAAGCGCCGCGATGGTTTTGGGCAGCACTTCCGCAAACACCAGCACCACAAACGTGAGCACCCCTGTGGCAATCGCCACGCCGGCGTTGCCGTACAGACGCATCCCGACGATGGTGCCCAGCGCAGAGGCGAGAATGTTGACCAGGTTGTTACCGATAAGCACCAGGCTAATCAGGCGGTCTGGCTTACGCAGCAGCTTTTCGACACGACGCGCGGCACGGTTACCCTGCTTGGCCCGATGACGCAACCGGTAGCGGTTCAGCGTCATCATGCCGGTTTCAGAGCCAGAGAAATAAGCGGAGATGACCACCATGATGACCAGAATGACGATCAGCGTGGTGGTAGAGATGTGTTCCAGGGGGAACTCCTTTTGTTACTTAGCCAGCAAATTGCTGTATGAAGCGGCTACCAAAATAGGCAAGCGTGAGAATGCCCGCACCCGCAACGTTGAACCAGACCACGCGACGACCGCGCCAGCCTTCATGATAATGGCCCCATAACAGGACAATATAGACAAACCACGCAATGATGGAGAGGACTGCTTTATCGATATTCTCCACGCTGAACAGGTTCTTCATATAAAACAAACCTGTGCACAGCGTCAGCGTCAGCAGAACCACGCCGACCTGGGTGATGTGGAACATCTTACGCTCAATCACCATCAGCGGCGGCATTTCGTGGTTAAACGCCAGCTTTTTATTTTTCAGCTGGTAGTCAATCCAGGCGAGCTGCATGGCGTAAAGGGCGGCAATGATCAGCGTCGCGTAGGCGAAAAGCGACAGGCCAATATGCACCAGCATCCCCGGCGTGGCTTCCAGATGGGTAATAAACTCATTAGGCATGAACGTGGCTAACGCCAGGTTGATCAGCGCAAAGGCGTAGATTATCGGCAGCAGCAGCCAGCCGCGGTTTTTAGACGCGACAATCGTCATGACCGTACAGATCATCAGGCTGACCAGCGAGCCGACGTTCAGCACGCTCAGGTTTTGCACGCTGCCGTCGCCGGGAATGATGCGTGATTCCAGCGCAAACGCGTGGCTAATCAATGCGATCACCGCCGAAAGAATAGCCATGCGCCGCCAGCCGCTGTTTTTTTGCAGCAGGCCAGGAATGATCAGCGCGAGGCTGACAGAGTAGGCAACAAGGGCGATCAGTGCGAAAACAGGCATATAGGCGTCGACAGTTGTCTTAATAAGAAAGAGAAGCAGTATAACGTTACGTGACGCCTGCTCCAACCGTTGCATAACAACAAAGGCGCCTTCATGTTATACTCCGGCAAAATTCTGTGTATGTGTCGCCCAGGCGACCTAACGTTTCTACCCCAGGCGAGAGACAATGTTTGATAATTTAACCGATCGTTTGTCGCGCACGCTGCGCAACATCAGCGGCCGTGGACGCCTCACCGAAGAGAACATCAAGGAAACGCTGCGCGAAGTGCGCATGGCGCTGCTGGAAGCAGACGTTGCGTTGCCGGTCGTCCGTGATTTTATCAACCGTGTGAAAGAGAAAGCGGTTGGTCATGAAGTTAACAAGAGCCTGACCCCGGGTCAGGAGTTCGTCAAAATCGTTCGTAATGAACTGGTTTCGGCGATGGGCGAAGAGAACCAGGTGCTTAACCTGGCGGCCCAGCCGCCTGCCGTGGTGCTGATGGCGGGTCTGCAAGGTGCAGGTAAAACCACCAGCGTCGGTAAGCTGGGGAAATTCCTGCGCGAAAAGCACAAGAAAAAGGTGCTGGTGGTTTCGGCGGACGTCTATCGCCCGGCGGCGATCAAACAGCTGGAAACGCTGGCTGAGCAGGTTGGCGTGGACTTCTTCCCGTCCGACGTGGCGCAGAAGCCTGTCGATATCGTGAATGCCGCGCTGAAAGAGGCGAAGCTGAAATTCTACGACGTGCTGCTGGTGGATACCGCCGGTCGTCTGCACGTTGACGAAGCGATGATGGACGAGATCAAGCAGGTGCACGCCTCTATCAACCCGGTAGAGACCCTGTTTGTCGTTGACGCCATGACCGGTCAGGATGCGGCGAACACCGCGAAAGCGTTTAACGAAGCCCTGCCGTTAACCGGCGTGGTGCTGACCAAAGTGGACGGTGACGCCCGCGGCGGTGCGGCGCTGTCTATTCGTCACATCACCGGTAAGCCGATTAAATTCCTCGGCGTGGGCGAGAAAACCGAAGCGCTGGAGCCGTTCCACCCGGATCGTATTGCTTCCCGTATCCTCGGCATGGGCGACGTGCTGTCGCTGATCGAAGATATTGAGAGCAAGGTCGACCGCGCGCAGGCGGAAAAACTCGCCAGCAAGCTGAAAAAAGGCGACGGCTTCGATCTGACCGACTTCCTTGAGCAGCTGCGTCAGATGAAAAACATGGGCGGCATGGCCAGCCTGATGGGCAAGCTGCCGGGCATGGGGCAGATCCCGGACAACGTTAAATCGCAGATGGACGACAAAGTGCTGGTGCGTATGGAAGCCATCATCAACTCGATGACGCTGAAAGAGCGTGCTAAGCCAGAAATCATCAAAGGGTCGCGTAAGCGTCGTATCGCAGCCGGCTGCGGCATGCAGGTGCAGGACGTTAACCGCCTTCTCAAACAGTTTGACGACATGCAGCGCATGATGAAGAAAATGAAGAAAGGCGGCATGGCGAAGATGATGCGCGGCATGAAAGGCATGATGCCACCAGGATTCCCTGGGCGTTAATCGGCCTTTTACAGCAGACTGATCAACTGCTGATTGCATTTTCCCCAAAAATCAGTAAAATTTTCGGGCTTTTAATATGACACCCGGGCTCCGTTCCTCGATGGGGCCCGGTTGTTTTATTCACACAAGAGGATGTTATGGTAACTATTCGTTTAGCACGTCACGGCGCTAAAAAGCGTCCGTTCTACCAGGTTGTTGTGACTGACAGCCGTAATGCACGCAACGGTCGCTTCATTGAGCGCGTTGGTTTCTTCAACCCACTGGCCTCTGGCGCAGAAGAAGAAACCCGTCTGGATCTGGATCGTATCGCTCACTGGGTTGGCCAGGGCGCTACTGTTTCCGATCGCGTTGCTACGCTGATCAAAGCAGCAAACAAAGCAGCTTAATCTGTCACGGTGGTCATGATGAGCAATAAAGCACCTGTTGAACCGATCGTATTGGGAAAAATGGGTTCTTGCTACGGTATCCGTGGTTGGCTCAGAGTGTTTTCCTCCACTGAAGACGCTGATAGCATTTTTAATTACCAGCCCTGGTTTATCCAGAAAGCCGGTAAGTGGGAAGAGGTCGAGCTGGAAAGCTGGCGTCACCACAATCAGGACATCATCATCAAGCTGAAAGGCATTGACGATCGTGATGCCGCGAATGCGCTGACTAATTGTGAAATTGTCGTGGATTCGTCGCAGTTGCCGCAGCTGGAAGAGGGCGACTACTACTGGAAAGACCTTATGGGTTGCCAGGTAGTGACCACTGAAGGCTACAGCCTGGGGAAAGTCATCGACATGATGGAAACCGGGTCAAATGACGTTCTCGTCATTAAGGCAAACCTGAAAGATGCATTTGGCATCAAGGAGCGGTTGGTCCCGTTCCTCGATGGACAGGTTATCAAGAAAGTCGATCTCGCTACTCAAACCATTGAAGTAGATTGGGATCCTGGTTTTTAATTCTCCGGATAAACGGTAAAAGACGGCGCTATGTGGATTGGCATAATTAGCCTGTTTCCTGAAATGTTCCGCGCGATTACCGATTACGGGGTAACTGGCCGGGCAGTAAAGAATGGCCTGCTGAGCATCCAGAGCTGGAGTCCGCGTGACTTCACGCATGACCGGCACCGTACCGTGGACGATCGTCCTTACGGCGGCGGACCGGGGATGTTGATGATGGTGCAACCCTTACGGGACGCCATTCACACAGCAAAAGCCGCGGCAGGTGAAGGCGCGAAGGTGATTTATCTGTCACCTCAGGGACGCAAGCTTGATCAAGCGGGCGTGAGCGAACTGGCGACGAATCAAAAGCTGATTCTGGTCTGTGGTCGTTACGAAGGGATAGATGAGCGCGTAATTCAAACCGAGATTGACGAAGAATGGTCTATCGGCGATTACGTTCTCAGCGGTGGTGAGTTACCCGCAATGACGCTGATTGACTCCGTTGCCCGGTTTATTCCGGGTGTTCTGGGCCATGAAGCTTCGGCAACGGAAGATTCCTTTGCCGATGGATTGCTGGACTGTCCACACTATACTCGTCCTGAAGTGTTAGAAGGGATGGAAGTACCGGCAGTGTTACTGTCAGGAAACCATGCCGAGATACGTCGCTGGCGTTTGAAGCAGTCGCTGGGCCGAACCTGGCTTAGAAGACCTGAACTTCTGGAAAACCTGGCTCTGACTGAAGAGCAAGCAAAGTTGCTGGCCGAGTTCAAAACTGAACACGCGCACCAGCAGCATGAACATGATGGGAATGCGTAATACGCTCCCGAATATCAGTTTACCCAGGATAAGAGATTAAATTATGAGCAACATTATTAAGCAACTTGAACAAGAGCAGATGAAGCAGGACGTACCTTCCTTCCGTCCAGGTGACACCGTGGAAGTGAAAGTATGGGTTGTTGAAGGTTCCAAAAAACGTCTGCAGGCATTCGAGGGCGTGGTTATCGCTATTCGTAACCGCGGTCTGCACTCTGCATTCACTGTTCGTAAAATTTCCAACGGCGAAGGCGTTGAGCGTGTCTTCCAGACTCACTCTCCGGTAGTTGACAGCATTGCTGTTAAACGTCGTGGTGCTGTACGTAAAGCTAAACTGTACTACCTGCGTGAGCGTACTGGTAAGTCTGCTCGTATTAAAGAGCGTCTGAACTAAGATTCGCTTAAGCGACATCCTGTTAGAAAGGGCTGGCCGAAAGGCTGGCCCTTTTTTTATCCCATTGCACCTCTCGCGTTAACTCTTCCGTCATAAATCATTTACAATGTTCGCCTCTTGGGTGGAGGGTAAGTGGATAACGTACTGCATCAGCATAGCTGGAAACGCGCAGCGGCATTGACCGCGCTGTTTGCGATCCTGCTGATCGTCGTGGCGCCGCTGATCTCCGTCTCGCTGCAAAAAGATCCCATGAGCGCGATGCCTGGCATGCACCATGATATGAGCATGATGTCGATGGACGAGCATCACGGCGATATGCCACACACGATGCCGGTTGACCATGCGGAGGCGTGCGGCTACTGCGTACTGCTGGCGCACGTGCCGGGCGTGATGCTGGCGCTTATCGTTCTGCTCAGCGTGGTGTTGCAGCGGATGCGGCTGAAGCCGCCTCGTCAGGCGGTCAGCCACTGGCACTTCTTCCCCTGGCTTTATCCTGATACCCGCGCGCCGCCGCGGCGGTCTGCTTTCTCCCTTTAAAACAAAATCACTCACTTTTTGCCTTAAAAAGGAAAAGTATGACTACCTGCACTCCGCGCGCGGCATGGGGAAACCTGCTGCGTCGCCTCCATTTCTACATCGGGCTGTTTGTCGGTCCGTTTATCTTCTTCGCCGCGTTGACCGGTACGCTGTATGTGGCAACGCCGCAGCTTGAAAATGCGCTGTACCGTAACGCACTCCACACGGATGCCGTGGGTGATGCGCAGCCTCTTGCTGAACAAATTGCCGTGGCAGAAAACGCCGTGGGTTCAGCGCTGCGTTTACATGCCGTTCGTCCGGGGCTGGAAAAGGGCGAAACGACCCGCGTGATGTTTGCCGACCCGAAGCTTGGTCCCTCCGAGCACCGGGCGCTCTTTGTTGATCCTGTTAGCCTTGAACTACGCGGGGATATGACCGTGTACGGCACCAGCGGGATTTTACCGCTGCGCCAGACAATCGATTATCTGCATACCTCGCTGATGCTGGGCAACCTCGGGCGGCTCTATAGCGAGTTAGCCGCCTCCTGGATGTGGGTTGCTGCCCTGGGCGGTATCGCGCTGTGGTTCTATACCCGACCAAAGCGCCGCATTAACAACCGTTTCCAGAATCGTCGTCGCCTGCATGTGATGTTAGGCTGGACGCTGCTGGCGGGAATGCTGCTGTTCTCAGCCACCGGTTTAACCTGGTCACAATGGGCCGGGGGTAACGTTGATAAGCTGCGGGCAGAGATGAACTGGCTGACGCCGCAGGTTAATACCCAGCTTTCCGGTGCGCCGGAAATGATGGATGAACACGCCGAACACCGTGGCCATCACGGTGCAATGACGATGCCTGACATGCCGGTCGAGCTGTCGCTTTTTGACAGCGTGTTGCAGGCTGCTCGCCAGTCGGGGATTGATGCGAACAAAGTTGAGATCCGCCCGGCAAAAAGGGCTGACCAGGCCTGGACGGTGACGGAAATCGATCGCAGCTGGCCGACGCAGGTTGATGCCGTTGCCGTGGATCCCCACTCTCTGAAGGTGCTGGACGGCACTCGCTTCGAGGACTTTCCGCTGATGGCGAAACTCACCCGCTGGGGCGTGGATTTCCATATGGGGATCCTGTTTGGTCTGGCAAATCAGCTGGTGCTCATCGCGTTTGGTGTTGCGCTGTGCGTGCTGATTATCCTGGGATATCGGATGTGGTGGATGCGTCGGCCTGCAACGTCAGCCGTGAACCCGGTTCAGACGCTCTGTCAAAGCTGGCTGGCATTGCCGCTGTGGGGAAGGGGAGTGACCTTGCTGATAAGCGTTCTGCTGGGGCTGGCGTTGCCGGTGATGGGCGTCAGCCTGGCGGTGTTCATTGCAATCGACTGGCTGCGCTGGCGAGCGGCTTCAGGCGTGTCGCTCGCCGGATCATCCGTTAAATAGCCTTATGGCGTGCTGATGACCACCGCAACCCGGCGGTTTTCAGCGCGCCCTTGCGCAGTGCGGTTACTGCTGACCGGGTATTTTTTACCTAAGCCCCGCGTGGTGAGGTTGCTGCGCGGGATGTTCGCGCCCTTCGCCCAGGCATCCGCCACGACGTTGGCGCGTTTTAACGAAAGCGCTTCGTTGTAGCGCTCTTCACCATAGTTATCCGTATGGCCGTCCATCCGGGCGTGATTCAGACCGGTTGCCGCCAGACGTGAGGCCATAGTCTGGATCTGCGTTTCACTTTCTGGCCGCAGTCTGGCGTCATTTTTATCAAACAGGATCTTATCCGACAGGCCCAGAGACCAGTCGCCGTTCAGTTCGTTAAAGCCGTAGGACTTCATGGCCGCAATTTGCGCTGGTGTGAATTTACCGTCCGGCGTCTGACACCCGGACATAGCCAGAGATGCCAGTAACAACGGCGCAAAGTATCGCTTTAACATATCGTCTTCCTTTCAGGATATTGTTTTCGAACGCTGGTTCTTGACCAGATACATATTGCGATCGGCTTGCTCCAGTAATGCCTCAACGGAGCCATTTTCCCACGCCAGAGCAAAGCCAATGCTGAGTGACATTGATGCTGTGTGCCCGTTATGCAGATCAAACGGACGAATAAATTGCTGCGACAGCGCGGCGCAAATATATTCCACCTCACGCTCGGTATGGACGCCGTACAGGATCATGGCAAACTCGTCGCCGCCGAGACGGTAAGACTGATGACGCTTTTCGCCAAACTCGACCATCCTTTTTGCGGCTTCGATCAGGACGCAGTCACCCGCGGCATGACCCCAGGTGTCGTTGATAAACTTGAAGTTATCACCGTCCAGGAAGAGCAGGGCAGAATTGGTTTTTGCCGAAGCGTCATTCATCAAGGCCGCAATGTTGTTGCGAAACGCGGCGCGGTTTGCCAGCCCCGTGAGCGGATCGTGCATAGCGGTACGCAACAGCTGCGCGTTTTTGGCCTGTAGCTTGAGCTGCCACTCCTCCATTTCATCCAGCAGGCTGTTGAAGTCTTCGCCAAACTGGTGAAACTCTTCAATCCGGCCTTCCGTTACCCGGCGAGAGAAGTTGCGGTTGGTGCGGACATCATGCACAACGTCAGTGATGTTTTGCATTTCAGCGACCATGCCAAGGTGTAGCGAGCGTGTGATGGTTAATGCGACGGCAGAGGCAATAAGAATGCAGCCGGTGAGAACCGCAAATGACAGCCAGATAAAGTGGCTAATCAGGCTGTCTCGCGCGGTCAGCCGAATTTCGCCAATCACATTGCCGTTATGCATGATGGGCTGTGCGACAGGAACGGGGAACAACCAGCGGCTGACCAGCGCGCCCAGCGTGTCGGTATTATCCGCCGGGTTCCATGACCACCAGGCAAACCGTTTATGATGCGCGTTAAGCACTTCCGCCACGGCAAACTGCCCCTGCTTACCGAGGGTCGCGAGCGTTTCGTTTGCCGCCACGGCATCGTTGAACACCAGAGAGGCTTCAAGGCTGTGGCTCATGGTGGCGCCGGTGAGCTCGAGGTTTTTTTGCGCGTATTGCTTTAATGTCACTACGGAAGCGAAACACAGCAGCAGCCATATAAACGTCATCGTTATAACGACGCTTATCATGCTGATTCGCCGCAACGTTCTTTTAAACGTTGGACGCGGTGTTGATATGACATCCTTATTCATGCTTCTTATTCCGCGCGAGCATTAATACATCCGGATTGACTCTTACGCCACTGCGCGCCAGCGCGTCCAGATTGACGGAAAACCTGACCTGGTTGGACTCTATTATCAGACAAAATGCGCTGCCAATAACGCATTCAGGATTTTGCTCTGACATTAATAGCAACGCATGGCCTTGATATTGATTTATTATTTCCTGTTGAGTTGCCGGCGACTCACTCCCGAAATAGAGGGCATCACACCTTGCCGCGAGCGCTTCCCGATCGCTATGCACAATGACAGGGGTATAGGGCAACGGGTTATTTACATCTTCACTGCTGAGCGCCTGTCTGTAACGGGAAGAGGCATAAATACAGAGCTTCGGCTGGCCGGACAGTGCTGGCCATCGGGTGTAGCTCACAATACCGGAAACAATCGAACGTACCGATTTATCCGTTTCCGTAAACGAGCCTGCCCTTGCAGGACTCACTAAAATGAACAGCATTAGCGCCAGGGGGAGGTGAAGCAAAGCGATCAAGAATGTATTTCTCATCAGAATCCGCCAAACCGCCCCGGAAATAGATGTCCTTAAGAATTTGCGGCAGAATACCATTGTTTCTTAAAGCCGTCATTATGTCAGAAATATCCCTGTATTGACCTAAGCTAAATCTTACTGCGAATTATATTCCCGAGAATGAAGCCAGTTTCGATTAAGTCTGCTGGAATTCATAATTTCATTCATTCTTTGTTTTCTGGATTCATGTGCCAGCCAAGTTTCCCTTCGATTCACCAGAGGGTTATTAAGCTCACGGCCAGCGCCTGGATAGTGTTCCTTGCGTGAGCGTAGATGGGCAGTAAATGCGCGTGTGTAATTTTATGTTTACGTTTTAAGCCTGATTTTTTGGCATTAAAATGGTTTCTGTAAATTAAAGTGTACGTATTTTGGATTGAAATCTTTACTTGTTGTGGTATCGTTGTGTCACCTCCTTGAGGAAAACCACTATCGCAAACGAGTTTTACAGGATCGCAATCATGCAAAAAGACGCGCTGAACAACGTACATATCACTGATGAACAGGTTTTAATTACCCCGGATCAACTGAAGGCGGAGTTTCCGCTGAGCGCCGCGCAGGAAGCTCAGATTGAGCATTCTCGCCAGACCATTTCTGACATTATCGCTGGCCGCGATCCGCGTCTGCTGGTGGTATGCGGCCCTTGCTCTATTCACGATCCTGAAACCGCCATTGAGTACGCACGTCGATTTAAAGCATTAGCGGAGGAGGTCAGCGATAGCCTCTATCTGGTGATGCGCGTCTATTTTGAAAAGCCACGCACGACGGTTGGCTGGAAAGGATTGATCAACGATCCGCACATGGATGGCTCGTTTGACGTGGAAGCAGGACTGAAAATTGCGCGTCGCCTGCTGGTGGAACTGGTCAGCATGGGCCTGCCGCTGGCAACCGAAGCGCTGGATCCGAACAGCCCGCAGTACCTTGGCGATCTGTTTAGCTGGTCCGCGATTGGCGCGCGCACCACCGAATCACAAACCCACCGCGAGATGGCGTCTGGTCTGTCTATGCCGGTTGGTTTTAAAAACGGTACCGACGGCAGCCTGGCGACGGCGATTAACGCCATGCGCGCCGCCGCAATGCCGCACCGTTTTGTTGGGATCAACCAGGCGGGCCAGGTATGCCTGCTGCAAACCCAGGGCAACCCGGACGGTCACGTGATCCTCCGCGGCGGTAAAGCCCCGAACTACAGCCCGGCTGACGTTGCGCAGTGTGAAAAAGAGATGGAACAGGCAGGACTGCGCCCGGCGCTAATGGTAGATTGCAGTCATGGTAATTCGAATAAAGATTACCGTCGCCAGCCAGCGGTTGCAGAGTCTGTGATTGCACAGATTAAAGATGGCAACCGTTCAATTATCGGCTTGATGATTGAAAGTAATATTCATGAAGGCAATCAGTCATCGGAACAGCCGCGCAGCGCGATGAAGCCCGGCGTCTCCGTCACGGATGCCTGTATCAGCTGGGAAACTACCGATGCGCTGCTGCGTGAGATCCACAAAGATTTGAACGGCCAGCTGGCGACGCGTCTGGCTTAAGAGGGTAGTTATGGTTGCTGAATTGACCGCATTACGCGATCAAATTGATGAAGTGGATAAGGCGCTGCTGGATCTTCTGGCGCGCCGCATGGCGCTGGTTGCTGAGGTCGGCGAAGTGAAAAGCAAATACGGCCTGCCGATTTACGTTCCGGAGCGCGAGGCCTCTATGCTCGCCTCCCGCCGTAAAGAGGCGCAGGCCCTGGGCGTTTCACCTGATTTGATTGAAGACGTCCTGCGCCGCGTGATGCGCGAGTCCTATTCCAGCGAAAACGACAAGGGCTTCAAAACCCTCTGTCCGTCGCTGCGTCCGGTGGTTATCGTCGGTGGCGGCGGGCAGATGGGGCGTCTGTTTGAAAAAATGCTGACGCTCTCTGGCTATCAGGTGCGCATTCTGGAGAAAGAGGACTGGCCGCACGCGGCGGAGCGGATGAAAGACGCCGGTATGGTTATCGTCAGCGTGCCGATCCACGTGACGGAGCAGATCATCGGTAAACTTCCTCCCCTGCCGGAAGATTGCATTCTGGTGGATTTGGCCTCCGTTAAAAATGGTCCGCTACAGGCCATGCTGGCGGCACACACCGGCCCTGTGCTTGGGTTGCATCCGATGTTTGGCCCGGACAGCGGCAGCCTGGCGAAACAGGTCGTGGTTTACTGTGACGGACGGCAGCCGGAAGCCTACCAGTGGTTCCTGGAACAGATTCAGGTCTGGGGGGCGCGTTTACACCGCATTAGCGCGGTAGAGCATGACCAGAATATGGCGTTTATTCAGGCGCTGCGCCACTTTGCAACTTTCGCCTATGGGCTGCACCTGGCGGAAGAGAACGTTCAGCTTGAACAATTGCTGGCGCTTTCCTCGCCAATCTATCGTCTCGAGCTGGCGATGGTCGGGCGACTGTTTGCGCAGGATCCACAGCTTTATGCCGACATCATTATGTCGTCTGAAAACAACCTGGCACTGATCAAACGTTATTATCAGCGTTTTGGCGAAGCGATCACCTTGCTGGAGCAGGGCGATAAACAGGCCTTTATCGACAGTTTCCGTAAAGTGGAGCACTGGTTCGGTGATTACGCCACGCGATTCCAGAGCGAAAGCCGCACGCTGTTGCGCCAGGCAAATGACAGTCGCCAGTAATCGGATGATGTATATACTGAAAGCCAGCAATGCTGGCTTTTTTCATTTTGGGGATCTGTTATGGCTGAACCGCAGCTGCTGTTGAACTATACCGGGCATCTGCCCGAATGCCCGACGTGGAGTGCAGAAGAAAATGCGCTCTACTGGGCAGATATTCTGGAAGGGGAGATCCATCGGTATCATCTGCCCACCGCGGAACACTCGGTGCTCTCATTTCATGAAGAAGTCGGGTGTTTTGCCCTGCGTGAACGCGGCGGATTTATCGTCGCGATGCGTAACGCCATCTGGCTGGCCGATAAACACGGCCTGCTCCAGCGTAAGGTTTGCGATAACCCGTCTAATCCGCTGCTTGCACGCTTTAATGACGGTGGCACCGACCATCTGGGACGGTTTTACGCGGGCACATTCTGGGGGCCGGGAGATTATAACGGCGCCATGCTGATGCGTATCGACAACGACCTGACGCCGAAAGTGATCCAGTGCGATATTCAGGGGCATAACGGTTTAGCGTTTAGCCCTGACAAACGGTGGATGTTTACCTCTGATACGCCGAACGGCGTGATCTACCGTACGCCGCTTGATGAGCAGGCTGAGCCCGGAACGCGCGAAGAATTTCGCCGTTTTAGCGAGGGAGAAGGTATTCCCGACGGTGCGGCAATGGATGAGGAAGGCTGCTACTGGAGCGCGCTGTTTGACGGCTGGCGTATAGCGCGGTTTTCCCCGCAGGGAGAACAGCTGGAAGAGCACCGGCTGCCGGTACGTTGCCCGACAATGGTCTGCTTTGGCGGCGACGATATGAAAACGCTGTTTATCACCACCACGCGGGAAAACATGGAGGCGGAGGAGCTGGCAAAATTCCCGCTTTCCGGGGCTATCTTCACCCTGCCCGTAAATGTGGCAGGGATGAAGAAAAGCCGCTTTATCGAACGTTAAGCCGGATCGACCGGGACCACGTTTTCGCTCGGATAGCATCCCAGCACTTTCATGGAGCGGGTGATCTCGCCCAGCTCGCGCAGGGCTTTCTGCATGGATGCAGATTCCAGGTTGGCCTGAACGTCGAGATAGAACATCTCTTCCCACGGATTGCCGTGGATTGGGCGGGACTCCAGCTTCGTCATGATCAGGTTGTGATTACGCAGCACCAGCAGCGCTTCAACCAGCGCGCCCGCCTGCTGTCCGGTCGCCATCAGCAGGGTGGTTTTCGCCGGTACCTGATCGGACACGTTGATGGCCTTGCGGGCCAGAACCACGAAACGGGTGATATTCTGCGTCTGGTTAGCCAGATTGCGCTCCAGCACCTGTAAGCCATACAGCGCGCCGCCCGCTTCGCTACCGAGTGCCGCGACGGCAGGGGAGTTTGCCTGCGCCACTTTTTCCATCGCCGCCGAGGTGCTTTCGGTGTACTCAATTTTCCAGTGCGGATAACGGTTCAGGAACTGGCTGCACTGCTGGAATGGCTGCGGGTGGCTGTAAACCGTTTCGATCTGACTCAGGTCCGTTGAGCCAGCGACCAGCACACAGTGATCGATAGGGATAGTCAGCTCACCGACCAGCGACAGGCTGGTGTGCTGGAGCAGATCGTAAACATCGTTGATGGCGCCGGAGCTGGTGTTCTCGATAGGCACCACGGCGTAATCCGCCTGGCCGGTTTCGACCTGGTTGAAAATGTCTGCAAATTTCGCACAACCGCTCTCAATAAACTCTTCGAAATGGCGGGCGGCGTACTGGCGAGCCGCCAGATGAGAATAGGAGCCTTTCGGGCCGAGAAATGCGATGCGCGCAGAGTGTGGGTTAGTTTTGTTCAGATGCTGCTGGAGCAAGGCTTGCTGCGTCAGAACGGAATCTTCGATGATGAGCTGGAACAGGCGGGTGATGTAGTGGGCATCCAGATGATGCGCTTTGCCGAGCTGAATTAACCGTTCCAGTAAATCACGTTCGCGATCGATATCGCGTACCGGCCGATGGGAATCCAGCTTGGCTTTGCCCACTTCAACGGCGAGGGCGCGGCGTTCTGCCAGCAGGGCCAGTAATTTTTCATCGAGAGCGCTGATCTTTACGCGCAAATCCAGGAGCGGGTTTTCCGGTGTCATAGTGTTGTCTGTCTCAATTTATCGTTATCAATAAAAAAGGCCTCCCGGTGTGGGAGGCCTTGTTGTTCGTCTTCGCATTCTTTATCACACGACGAAACGCCTCCCGGTCAGGGGAAGGTAAAAAAGAATGCGAAGAAAAACGGCGTCTGTTTCATAAGGTCGTCCTGAAATTGATAGGGTTAAAGTACCTGTACTGTTTTGATCCTGTCAATAAAAAACGCGCCCGGAGGCGCGTTGTCGGTACACTCAATTTTAGAGGATTACTCTTCTTCAACTTCTTCCGCGAAGCTGGCGTCTTTCACCGACGTTGTGGCGCGACGGGCTTCACCTTTGTGTTGCACTTTATTGAGCTGCCGTTCCAGCTTGTTGATCAAATCGTTAATTGCGGTGTACATATCCTCGTGTTTTGCGCTGGCGACCAGATGGCCGTTTGGAGTATTGATAGTTGCATCAGCGATGAAACCCTGCGGCTCCTTAGACAGGATGATATGTGGGTTAATCAAATGTGTTTGCCATTTATCCAGTTTGGCGAGACGGTCTGCGACGTGCTGGCGGATTGCCGGAGTAATTTCCATTTGTTTACTGGTAATGTTCATTGTCATAAATTTTACCTCTTGTCTTTCCGTCTTGGTGATTCCAGCATACCCGACCTAATGTCAAAATGTGTGATTTAGATCACGTTATTTTGTCGGTTTTTGTCAGGGAATCTTTTTTGTGAGGCAGGGCAGGAAGAGGTGAGATTTACCTTGTCGAAGCCAGCAATTGCGGTCATAGTTGACTGGATGTGTTGAGGCTAAACCGCTTCAGCGGAAGTCTGGGTGAATAAAAAAACGGCAGCCTGCGGGCTGCCGTTTTACGTTGTAGCGGTATCAGGTATTGCTGCTGTTCGCGGCAATAATTTTCGCCACTTTGTCAGCCTGAGCCGTCATCTGCATCTGGCGATATGCATTCTCCATCAGCTTCAGGCCATCACGCGTGGCCTGCGTATCCGGATAATCACGCAGCATGCCTTCTACACGGTTAACCACGGCAACCCATGCGCCGCGGCGGGTGTAGTATTCCGCAACGGAGTACTCGTATTTCGCCAGACGATTTTTTAGGAACACCAGACGCTTAGTGGCATCGGTAATGTACTGGCTGTTCGGGTAGCTACGCACCAGTTTGGAGAAGTCATTGAAAGCATCACGCGCATGTTGCGGGTCACGGTCAGAACGATCCACCCCGAAGAAGCCCTGCAATGCACTGTCATCCAGCGCCATGTTAGTCAGGCCGCGCATGTACATCACGTAATCGATGTTAGGATGGGTAGGGTTCAGACGCATGAAACGATCGATGGTTGCCTGAGCCAGCGGCAGATCGGCGTTTTTGTAGTAGGCGTAGATAAGATCTAACTGTACCTGCTGCGAATACGGACCAAACGGATAGCGATTATCCAACGCTTCCAGTTGCGTTATCGCCTGTTTCCAGTTACCGTCCTGCAACTTTTGTTGTGCAGTCGCATAGATTTCATTCGGCGGATTGTCAGGGACCTGTTCATTCGAACCGGAGCAGCCCACCAAAGCCAGGCTCAACGTGGCCGCTGCCACCAGATATTTCATGCGCGTCATGACGTTTTGACTTTCCTCAAATGTTTGTCCGGGAGAAACTCAGTTCCTGCTCCCGATTAAGACCAGCTACAATAGCACACTATATTAAACGGCAAAGCCGTAAAACCCAACGTTAAACGAAGAAGCAGTTTATGGCACAACGAGTAGAACTCACCGCAACAGTCTCCGAAAATCAGCTCGGTCAACGCTTAGATCAGGCTTTGGCCGAATTGTTCCCTGATTATTCGCGTTCACGCATAAAAGAATGGATCCTTGACCAGCGCGTACTGGTAAACGGCAAGATCTGGGACAAACCTAAAGAGAAAGTGTTTGGTGGGGAAGCTGTCGCCATCAATGCTGAAATCGAAGAGGAAATTCGCTTCGAGCCGCAGGACATCCCCCTGGAGATCGTCTACGAAGATGACGATATTCTGGTCATCAACAAGCCGCGCGATTTTGTTGTTCATCCGGGCGCGGGCAATCCTGACGGTACGGTACTTAACGCACTCCTTCATTATTATCCGCCGATTGCTGACGTACCGCGTGCCGGGATCGTTCACCGTCTGGATAAAGACACTACGGGTCTGATGGTGGTGGCGAAGACGATTCCCGCGCAGACGCGCCTGGTGGAATCTTTACAGCTGCGCGAAATCACGCGTGAGTATGAGGCGGTGGCCATTGGTCATATGACCTCTGGCGGCACGGTGGAAGAGCCGATTAGCCGTCACCCAACCAAGCGTACGCATATGTCCGTGCACCCGATGGGTAAACCGGCGGTGACCCACTACCGCATCATGGAGCATTTCCGTATTCATACGCGCCTGCGTCTGCGTCTGGAAACCGGGCGTACCCATCAGATCCGCGTGCACATGGCGCATATTACCCATCCGCTGGTGGGTGACCCGGTTTACGGCGGTCGTCCGCGTCCACCAAAAGGGGCGTCGGATGAATTCATCTCCGTGCTGCGTAAATTCGATCGTCAGGCGCTGCATGCGACGATGCTGCGTCTTTACCATCCCATTACCGGAATTCAGATGGAATGGCATGCGCCGATCCCACAGGATATGGTGGAACTTATCGACGCGATGCGCGCAGATTTCGAAGAACATAAGGATCACGTGGACTGGTTATGACCAAGCTGATTGTCCCGGAGTGGCCGCTGCCTGAAGGCGTGGCCGCCTGTAGTTCGACCCGTGTCGGTGGCGTGAGCCAGGGCGCATGGGAGTCTCTGAACCTCGGCGCGCACTGTGGCGATAACCCGGAACACGTTGAAGAGAACCGTAAGCGCCTTTTTGCTGCGGGAAACCTTCCTTCAAAACCGGTCTGGCTTGAGCAGGTGCACGGTAAAGCGGTGCTGACGCTGTCGGGTGAGCCTTACGCGTCTAAACGCGCCGATGCCTCGTACAGCAATACGCCGGGAACGGTTTGCGCGGTGATGACCGCCGATTGCCTGCCTGTGTTGTTCTGCAATCAGGCGGGAACTGAAGTGGCTGCTGCCCATGCCGGATGGCGCGGGCTGTGCGAAGGCGTGCTGGAAGAGACCGTCGCCTGTTTCCGGGACACTCCCGCGAATATCATTGCCTGGCTTGGCCCGGCGATTGGCCCGCAGGCGTTTGAGGTAGGCCCTGAAGTGCGCGAAGCCTTTATGGAAAAAGATCCGCAAGCGGTTGACGCGTTTGTGGCTTCCGGTGACAAATATCTGGCCGATATTTATCAGTTGGCCCGTCAACGTTTGAATAACGTTGGGGTGACGCAGATCTTCGGCGGCGATCGCTGTACCTTCACCGAAAAGGGTGATTTTTTCTCCTATCGCCGCGACAAGACGACAGGCCGTATGGCAAGTTTCATTTGGCTGATATAACCTAAAGAATCAAGACGATCCGGCACGCGCCGTTTTCTTTTCACATAATTCAGGTTATTAACCTTGAATAATTGAGGGATGACCTCATTTAATCTCCAGTAGCAAATTTGACCTGTTATGGGAGGAGTTATGCGTCTGGATCGTCTTACTAATAAATTCCAGCTTGCTCTCGCCGATGCCCAGTCCCTCGCACTGGGGCACGACAACCAGTTTATCGAACCTCTTCATTTAATGAGCGCCTTGCTGAATCAGGAAGGGGGATCGGTACGTCCTTTATTAACGTCCGCTGGCATTAATGCCGGCCAGTTACGCACCGCCATCGATCAGGCGCTGAGCCGTTTACCACAGGTAGAAGGTACCGGTGGCGACGTCCAGCCGTCGCAGGATCTGGTGCGTGTGCTGAACCTTTGCGACAAGCTGGCGCAAAAACGTGGGGACAACTTTATTTCGTCAGAGCTGTTTGTTCTGGCGGCGCTTGAATCACGCGGTACCTTGACCGACCTGCTGAAATCCGCCGGTGCAACCACCGCCAATGTGACCCAGGCGATTGAGAAAATGCGCGGAGGTGAAAGCGTGAACGATCAGGGAGCCGAAGACCAACGTCAGGCTTTGAAGAAATTTACGGTCGACCTGACCGAACGTGCCGAGCAGGGCAAGCTTGACCCGGTGATCGGCCGTGACGAAGAAATTCGCCGGACTATCCAGGTACTGCAACGTCGTACCAAAAACAACCCGGTGCTGATTGGTGAGCCCGGCGTCGGTAAAACCGCCATCGTTGAAGGGCTGGCGCAACGTATCGTTAATGGTGAAGTGCCTGAAGGGCTGAAAGGCCGCCGGGTGCTGGCTCTGGATATGGGCGCGCTGGTGGCCGGGGCGAAATATCGCGGCGAGTTCGAAGAGCGTCTGAAAGGCGTGTTGAACGATCTGGCGAAACAGGAAGGTAACGTCATCCTGTTTATTGACGAACTGCATACCATGGTTGGGGCCGGTAAAGCTGACGGCGCAATGGATGCCGGGAACATGCTGAAACCTGCGCTGGCGCGTGGTGAACTTCACTGCGTCGGTGCCACCACGCTGGACGAGTATCGTCAGTACATTGAAAAAGATGCCGCGCTGGAGCGTCGTTTCCAGAAGGTGTTTGTCGCTGAACCAAGCGTTGAAGATACCATCGCTATTTTGCGCGGTCTGAAAGAGCGCTATGAACTGCACCATCACGTGCAGATCACTGATCCGGCCATCGTTGCGGCGGCGACGCTTTCGCATCGTTATATCGCCGATCGTCAGCTGCCGGATAAAGCCATCGACCTTATCGATGAAGCCGCGTCCAGTATCCGCATGCAGATTGACTCGAAGCCGGAAGAGTTAGACCGACTCGATCGCCGCATTATTCAGCTCAAGCTGGAACAGCAGGCGCTGAACAAAGAGTCTGATGAAGCGAGTAAGAAACGCCTCGATATGCTCAACGAAGAGCTGGATGAGAAAGAGCGTCAGTATTCTGAGCTGGAAGAAGAGTGGAAAGCTGAGAAAGCCTCCCTCTCTGGCACCCAGACAATCAAGGCTGAGCTGGAGCAGGCGAAAATTGCCATTGAGCAGGCGCGTCGCGTAGGGGACCTGGCGCGGATGTCCGAGCTACAGTACGGCAAGATCCCTGAGCTGGAAAAACAGCTTGAGATCGCCACGCAGTCGGAAGGCAAAACCATGCGTCTGTTGCGTAATAAAGTGACGGATGCCGAGATTGCCGAAGTGCTGGCGCGCTGGACGGGTATTCCTGTGGCTCGCATGATGGAAAGCGAACGCGAGAAACTGCTGCGTATGGAGCAGGATCTGCATCAGCGCGTTATTGGCCAGAACGAAGCGGTCGAAGCGGTATCTAACGCCATTCGTCGTAGCCGTGCAGGGCTGTCCGATCCGAATCGTCCAATCGGCTCGTTCTTGTTCCTGGGGCCAACCGGTGTCGGTAAAACCGAGCTGTGTAAAGCGCTGGCTAACTTTATGTTCGACAGCGATGACGCGATGGTGCGTATTGATATGTCCGAGTTTATGGAGAAACACTCCGTCTCGCGTCTGGTCGGTGCGCCTCCGGGATATGTCGGTTATGAAGAGGGCGGTTACCTGACGGAAGCGGTTCGCCGTCGTCCTTACTCCGTCATCCTGTTGGATGAAGTGGAAAAGGCACACCCTGACGTGTTTAACATCCTGTTGCAGGTACTGGATGATGGACGCCTGACGGACGGGCAGGGGAGAACGGTCGACTTCCGTAACACGGTGGTGATCATGACCTCGAACCTGGGTTCCGATTTGATACAGGAACGCTTCGGTGAGCTGGATTACAGCCATATGAAAGATCTGGTGCTGGGTGTGGTCAGCCAAAACTTCCGTCCGGAGTTCATCAACCGTATTGATGAAGTGGTCGTGTTCCATCCGCTGGGTGAGAAACACATCGCGTCGATTGCACAGATCCAGTTGCAGCGTCTGTACAAGCGTCTGGAAGACCGTGGGTATGAAATCCACATCTCGGATGATGCGCTGAAACTGCTGAGCGAGAATGGTTACGATCCTGTTTATGGCGCGCGTCCGTTAAAACGTGCCATCCAGCAGCAGATCGAAAACCCGCTTGCGCAGCAAATTCTCTCCGGGGAGCTGGTTCCGGGCAAAGTTATCCGTCTGGAAGCCAACGACGATCGCATTGTGGCAGTGCAGTAAGTCACAAAACGCAAAAACGGGCCGCTTGCGGCTCGTTTTTGTTTAAAAACCAGGCGAAAATTGAGGTCTGGAGGGTGGTTTGCCTGGAAAGTGAGCGGTCAGTAAATAATTTTCACTTTACGCTTGCAGGTTCAGAATTACTCCCTATAATGCGCCTCCACTGACACGGAACAACGGCACGCAAGCCGCCGGGTCAGCAGAGAAAAGCGAAATAAACGCTTGACTCTGAAGCGGGAAAGCGTAATATGCACACCCCGCGCCGCAGCGAAAACGTAGCGGCACTGCTCTTTAACAATTTATCAGACAATCTGTGTGGGCACTCAAAGTGACATGGATTCTTAACGTCGCAAGACGA